>NZ_JBIAGU010000035.1:0-106003 GCF_042869935.1 Kitasatospora sp. NPDC006697 | reverse complement strand
CGGACCCGACCGCCACGAGATCCTGGAATCGAGTCCGTGCTACCTCGATCAAAGCCGGACAGTTGGGGGGAATCCCCTATCGAACACCCTCTAAGAGAACTCGCTGCCAGCTCGGCGAGCGTGACCGACATGATTCGCAGACTTGGTGTGCCCCTTGCCGGTGGCACTCACAGCTACCTCACCAAGCGACTGAAGCACTACCGAATCGACATCTCGCACTTCGAGCAGAGCCGTGCAGATGGACCGCGCCAGGCGTACACCCGCGATCGCCTGGCTGCTGCCGCAGCCGCCAGCACCAGCATGGGTGCGATGATCCGGGAGCTGGGTGTCGTTCCCTATGACAGCCTCTACGGCTACTTGAAGCGGCGCACCGAGGACTTCGGGATCGACACTTCACACTTCGTCAGGGACAGTCGGTCCCTGCTGATGCCCAAGGACGAGGTGGAGCCGGCAGTCGCCGCCCAAGCCAGCCTCGCCGGCGTCCTTCGGGTGCTCGGCCTCGCCGACACCACGGGCAACCGTCGGCGCCTCAAGGCCGTGATCGCCCAGCACGACCTGGACACCAGCCACTTCACCGGGGCCGGAAGCAACCGCGGGAAGCCGCCGGCGAACCGGCGACGACCCGAAGAGCTCCTTGTCCAGCGGCCGAGCGACGCACAGCGCCTGAAAGGCCCCCGGCTGCGCCGCGCCCTGCTCGAACTCGGTCGGCCGGATTCCTGCGAGGGCTGCGGCACCGGATCCGTGTGGCGCGGCCGACCACTGACGCTGGAGGTCGATCACATCAACGGGAACTGGTCGGACAACCGCCCGGAGAACCTGCGGCTGCTCTGCCCGAACTGCCATGCCACCACCACGACGTACTGCGGCCGGAATCGCAATCTTCCGCGCGTCGCCTGACCCGTCGGACTCCGAAACGCCCTTGCCGGACCGGGTAGGCTGCTCCATGAGCGCCCGTACCCCAGCTGGCTAGAGGGCTGCGACTTAGGATCGCAGTGTCGTGGGTTCGAGTCCCACCGGGCGTACCACGGTTGAGCAGCGGGGTCCTCCGCGACAGAGGACCCCGTTCTCCATCACCCCAGCACGTCCTTGACCACCTCCGCCAGCGCCCGGAACGCCTTCCCCCGGTGGCTGATCGCGTTCTTCTCCTCCGCCGTCAGCTCCGCGCAGGTCCGGCTCTCGCCCAGCGGCTGGAGGATCGGGTCGTAGCCGAAGCCGTTGGTGCCGGCCGGGGCGGTGCGCAGGGTGCCGAGCAGGCGGCCCTCCGTCACGCGCTCGGTGCCGTCGGGCAGCGCGAGTGCGGCGGCGCAGGCGAAGTGGGCGGCGCGGTGTTCCTCGGCGATGTCGGAGAGCTGGGCGAGCAGCAGTTCGAGGTTGGCGAGGTCGTCGCCGTGCTTGCCGGACCAGCGGGCCGAGAAGATGCCGGGCGCGCCGCCGAGCACGTCGACGCAGAGGCCCGAGTCGTCCGCGATGGCCGGCAGGCCGGTGGCGCGGGCCAGTGCGTGGGCCTTGAGCAGGGCGTTCTCGGCGAAGGTGACGCCGGTCTCCGGCACGTCGGGGATCTCGGGGTAGGCGTCGGCGCCGACCAGTTCGACGTCGAGGCCGGCGGCGCCCAGGATGGCGCGCAGCTCGGTGACCTTGTGCTGGTTGCGGGTGGCGAGGATCAGGCGTCGGGGGGTGCTCATGGCTCCCCAGTATCGCCCACCCCGGCGGCCCGTCAGCTCACCTGGACCCGGCGGTGCTCACCGGTGGCGCCGCGGCCCGGTGGGTGCCGGTGCAGCCGATGATGCTGAGCGGCAGGACGAGCAGCAGGGCGACGACGGAGAGGACGGTCGTGCGGTTGATGCTGGGCGGCATCGCGGACCTCGGGTGGTGCGGAGGGCTGTTCCCCGGAACGGTACGGCCCACCGCCCCGTGCTGTACAGCCCCGGGGCGGTGGATTCCGCAGGTCAGCCCTCGAGCGCCTTGCGCTGCACCGCGTCCAGCTCGGCGCAGCCGAGCGAGCCGAGGTCGAGCAGCTGGTTGAGCAGGTCGCGGTCGAAGGGCTGCCCTTCGGCGGTGCCCTGGACCTCGACGAAGCGGCCGTCGGAGGTGCAGACGATGTTCATGTCGGTCTCGGCCCGCACGTCCTCCTCGTAGCGCAGGTCGAGCATCGGCACGCCGTCGATGATGCCGACGCTGACCGCGCTGACGCCGCCGGTGATCGGCTGGCCCTTGGCGCGCAGCAGGCCCTTGCCGCGGGCCCAGGCGACGGCGTCGACCAGGGCGACGTAGGCGCCGGTGATGGCGGCGGTGCGGGTGCCGCCGTCGGCCTGGAGGACGTCGCAGTCGAGCACGATGGTGTTCTCGGCGAGCGCGCGGTGGTCGACCACGGCGCGCAGCGAACGGCCGATCAGGCGGCTGATCTCGTGGGTGCGGCCGCCGATCTTGCCGCGGACGGACTCGCGGTCGCCGCGGGTGTTGGTGGCGCGCGGCAGCATGGCGTACTCGGCGGTGACCCAGCCTTCGCCGCTGCCCTTGCGCCAGCGCGGGACGCCTTCGGTGACGCTGGCGGTGCAGAGCACCTTGGTGTCGCCGTAGGAGACCAGGACGGAGCCTTCGGCGTGCTTGCTCCAGCCGCGTTCGATGGTGATCGGGCGGAGCTGGTCGGCGGTGCGGCCGTCGATGCGTGACATGGTGGTTGAGCGTAGTCGCTCGGGGACGCCCGCCCGGCCACCCGGACCTGCCGAGGGCCCGCCGGCTGGTGCGCCGGCGGGCCCTCGGTGGGGGGTGCTGCTTACATCATGTCCTCGATGTCGGCGGCGATCGGATCGGCGTCGGTGCCGATGACGACCTGGATCGCGGTGCCCATCTTCACGACGCCGTGGGCGCCGGCGGCCTTGAGCGCGGCCTCGTCGATGAGGGAGGGGTCCTTGACCTCGGTGCGCAGCCGGGTGATGCAGCCCTCGACCTCTTCGATGTTGTCGATACCGCCGAGACCGGCGACGATCTTCTCAGCCTTGCTGGCCATGGTCTTTCTCCCTCTTCGTCGGCCTTCCGGCTGCCTTGCCGGGGCCGTCCTGCGGTGTGCGTGCCGTGCTGGGTGGTCCGGTGACGCGGGCTCAGTTCGCCCGTGTCCGGCGGGATCAGCATCGCCCGGTTCGGGGGGATCCGCCACGCCGGCCCTCGTTCGGACCAGTCCCGCGCGCGCCGGTTGGATCTTCCTCCCAGGATGACGGTGAGTGGGGCTCGGCTCCGTCGGCGCGTTCGGCAGTAGCACGACTGGTGGTGCCACGACTGGTCTACACCAATCCGGTCGTACTTCCCAAAACGTGCGGACCGCCCGGGGTGTTCCCGGCCCCGCTCGCGACCGGACGGCCGACGCGGAAGGACGAAGATGAGCTCAGCGAGCGCCGCGCTCCCCCAGAAGCAGTGGTGGCACACCTTCTACGGCGGGCTGCAGAAGATGGGGCGCTCGCTCCAGCTGCCGGTCGCGGTGCTGCCGGCGGCGGGCATCCTGAACCGGCTGGGCCAGCCGGACATCTTCGGTCCGCAGGGCAAGATCGCCGACTGGCCGAACGTGGCGAAGGTGCTCGCGGGCGCGGGCGGCGCGCTGCTGGACCCCACGCTGGGCCTGCCACTGCTGTTCTGCGTCGGCGTGGCGATCGGCATGGCGAAGAAGTCGGACGGCTCGACGGCGCTGGCCGCGGTCGCGGGCTTCCTGGTCTACTTCAACATCCTCCACCAGTTCCCGATCAAGCCGCCGACCAATCCGCCGACCTACCAGAACCCGGGGGTGTTCGGCGGCATCGTGATGGGCCTGCTCTCCGCCTGGCTCTGGGTGCGCTTCCACCGGACGAAGCTGCCGGACTGGCTGGGGTTCTTCAACGGGCGCCGGCTGGTGCCGATGATCATGGCACTGGTGGCGATCGTGCTGGCGGTGCTGGCGCTCTGGGCCTGGCCGCCGATCGGGCGGGGCCTGGTGCACTTCAGCGACTGGCTCTCGGGGCTGGGCTCGCTGGGCTCGGCGATCTTCGGTGTGGCCAACCGCGCGCTGCTGGTGATCGGCATGCACCAGTTCCTGAACACCTTCGTCTGGTTCCAATACGGGACCTACAAGGACGCCCAGGGCCAGGTCTGGACCGGCGACATCCCGCGCTTCCTGCACGGCGACCCGACGGCGGGCCAGTTCACCTCGGGCTTCTTCCCGATCATGATGTTCGCACTGCCGGCCGCCGCGCTGGCCATCGCGCACACCGCCAAGCCGCACCGGCGCAAGGAGATCTACGGCCTGATGACCTCGGTCGCGCTGACCAGCTTCGTGACCGGCGTCACCGAGCCGATCGAGTACTCCTTCCTCTACGTCGCACCGCTGCTCTACGTGGCGCACGCACTGCTGACCGGCGCCTCGATGGGCATCACCTGGGCGCTGGGCGTGCACGACGGTTTCAGTTTCTCGGCGGGACTGATCGACTATCTGATCAACTGGAGCCTGGCCACCAAACCCTGGCTGATCATTCCGATCGGCCTCTGCTTCGCGGCGGTGTACTACGCGCTCTTCCGTTTCATGATCACCAAGTTCAACCTGCTGACACCCGGCCGTGAACCGGACGAGGATGTGGTGGACACCACCAGGGCCTGAGGAGTCGAACCCGCGGGGTTCGCGATCCGTACGCGCGCAGCACGATCCGGAGGCTGGTTACCGCGGGTAGCGATGATCGTTAATCCACAACAAGGTTTCGATTTCATAGCGCTTCCCACCTGCGGGGCTAGCGGCATTTCCAGCCCCCCTCACGGCGTGCTACAAAACTGGTCTACACCACTAGTGGTGTAGACCAGTTCGCGTACCGGCCCCCGGCCCGCACCCCGCCCGGTACGCCATGCCGTGAGGAACCACCCCATGAGTACGACAGCGCAGGCAAAGGTGCCCTCCTCGGCGCCCGCCCCGTCCCCGCTGAAGCAGGCCGGCCAGAACACCCTGCAGGGCCTGCAGAAGATCGGCCGCAGCCTCCAGCTCCCGATCGCCGTGCTGCCCGCCGCCGGTCTGCTGCTGCGCCTGGGCCAGGACGACGTCTTCGGCAAGGACGGCCTCGGCTGGGACAAGGTCGCCGCGGTCTTCAGCACCGCCGGCGGCGCGGTCTTCGACAACCTGCCGCTGCTCTTCGCGGTCGGCATCGCGATCGGCTTCGCCAAGAAGGCCGACGGCTCCACCGCGCTCGCCGCGCTGGTCGGCTTCCTGGTCTACAAGAACGTGCTCACCGCGTTCCCGATCACCGAGGGCCACATCGCCGACGGCAAGTGGGTCGCCCCGACCTACCAGAACCCCGGCGTGCTCGGCGGCATCGTGATAGGCCTGCTCAGCGCCGTGCTCTGGCAGCGGTTCCACCGCACCAGGCTGGTCGACTGGCTGGGCTTCTTCAACGGCCGCCGCCTGGTGCCGATCCTCATGGCCTTCGTGGGCACCGCGGTCGGCGTGCTCTTCGCCGAGGTCTGGGGCCCGGTGGGCGACGCGATCGGCCACCTGAACAACACCCTGATCAGCGCGGGCGCCCTCGGCGCCGGTGCGTTCGGCCTGGTCAACCGCGCCCTGCTGCCGGTCGGCATGCACCAGTTCGTCAACTCCTACGCCTGGTTCCAGGCCGGCGACTTCACCAAGCCGGACGGCACCGTGGTGCACGGCGACCTGACCCGGTTCTTTGCCGGCGACCCGCACGCGGGCCAGTTCATGGCCGGCTTCTACCCGATCATGATGTTCGCGCTGCCCGCCGCCACCCTGGCCATCGCACACACCGCCAAGCCGCACCGGCGCAAGGCCGTCACCGGCATGATGCTGTCGCTCGCGCTGACCTCCTTCGTCACCGGTGTGACCGAGCCGATCGAGTTCTCCTTCGTCTTCATCGCCCCGGCCCTGTACGTGGTCCACGTGGTGCTGACCGCCGTCTCGCTGGCCGTCACCTGGGCGCTCGGCGTGCACGACGGCTTCACCTTCTCCGGCGGCCTGATCGACTACCTGCTGGCCTACAGCAAGGCGCACGACCCCCTGCTGATCATCCCGATCGGCCTGGTCTTCGCCGCCGTCTACTACTTCGTGTTCCGCTTCGCGATCACCAAGTTCAACCTCAAGACGCCGGGCCGCGAGGACGACGACGAGGTCGAGGACACCACCAAGGCCTGACCACCGGCCCTGCCGACAGGGGCCCCCGTCCGGTTCGCCGGACGGGGGCCCCTGTGGCATTCCTCAGACCTGGTAGACCGCGCCCGCCTTGGCCAGCTCGACCGGGCCGCGGAAGACCACCTCGGCGTCGTGCAGGTTGCGCTGCGGGTCGGTCCACGGCGGGATGTGGGTGAGCACCAGCCGGCCGACCCCGGCGGCCGCGGCGTGCTCGCCGGCCTCCCGGCCGTTCAGGTGGATCGCCCGGTAGGTCTCCTTGCCGTCGGTGTAGGCGGCCTCGCAGAGGAAGAGGTCGCAGCCGCGGGCCAGCTCCACCAGCTCCGGGCTCTCCCCGGTGTCGCCGGAGTAGACCAGCGAGCGGCCCTCGTGCTCGATCCGGAAGGCGTAGGCCTCCACCGGGTGGTTGACCCGCACGGCGGTGACCCGCAGCGGGCCCAGCTCGAACGGGCCGGCGGGCAGCGTGCGGAAGTCGAAGACCTCGGTCATGCCGGGCGCCTCGGGCATGTCGTAGGCCCGGGCCAGCCGGCCCGGGGTGTCGGCGGGGCCGTAGACCGGCAGCGGCTCCGGGCAGCCCTCCAGCCGGTAGTTCCTGGCCACCCAGTAGGCGCACAGGTCGATGCAGTGGTCGGCGTGCAGGTGGCTGAGCGCGATGGCGTCCACCTCGTAGAGACCGGTGTGGCTCTGCAGCGCGCCCAGCGCGCCGTTGCCCAGGTCCAGCACCAGCCGGTATCCGGCCGCCTCGACCAGGTAGCTTGAGCAGGCGGAATCGGGCGACGGGAAGCTTCCGGAGCAACCCACCACAGTCAGTTTCATCCCGTGCCCCTCCGCCGGATCCCAGTCCGCGCACGCCGGTTACCGCCGGGTCACACCGGCGGGTAGCGGCAGCGGTCGCCTGTTGAGGGTAAGGGCGGGACGGCACTTTGCCCCCGTCCCCGTGCCGGGCTGTGGCTGGAATCACCAGAACGGAGCGGCGTGCGCGCGGTGCCGGGCTCCGGGCCGCCGGACAGCTGTGCGGGAGCCGGTCAGCGGTGCCGGGGACGGCGCCTGGCCCACTCCCGGATCCGCTCCGGGTACCACCGCGGATGCCCGCCGGCGTCCACGAAGTCGGGCTCCGGCAGCAGCCCGTGCCGGCGGTAGCTGCGCACGGTGTCGGGCTGCACGCCGATGTGCCGGGCGATCTCGGGGTAGGACCACGCTTCGGCGCTGGACTGGCTCACCGGGGACCTCCGGGTGGCGAGGCTCGATCGGGGAGTCCAGCCAACCGGGGCGGGGGCCGGGCCCCGGGACGCGCCGGGCGCGGTGGCGGTTCCGTGACGAAAGAGCTGCCCGGTACGGATAAATGCTCAACTGTCACACCGGTACGGTCATCGCATGAACCATGCGATGTGGCCGCTGCTCGGCCTGGTGCTGCTGGTGCTGATCGGGCTGGCAGTGCTGGTCGGCCGCCGTTCCCGGACCACCGTCGAGCCCCCGCGGCGGGTGCCGCCGCCGACCGGGACCCGCACCGGAACGCCCGCGCCCCGGGAGATCTGGTGGGCCGAGGTGCCCTTCGAGGACGGCCCGGGCAGCAAGGACCGGCCCTGCCTGGTGCTCTCGGTGCACGGGCGGACGGCCACCGTGGCCAAGATCACCAGCAAGCACCACGCCGAACTGCCGGGCGTGCTGGCGCTTCCGCCGGGCACGGTCGGCGACCGCGCGGGCCGGGCCAGCTGGCTGGAGACCCACGAGCTGCGCGAGGTGCCGCTGACGCACTTCCGCCGCCGGGCCGGACTGCTGGACGCGACGACCTGGGCCCGTACCGAACGTGCGGTACGGGCCCGTTGACGAGGCGTCGGGTGCCGCGGGGTCAGGCCCAGAGCTGGCCCTGCAGCAGTTCCACGGCCTGCTCGGTGGTCTCGGCCGTGTAGATGCCGGTGGAGAGGTACTTCCAGCCGCCGTCCGGCACCACGAAGACGATGTCGGCCCGCTCGCCGGCCTGCGCGGCCCGGCGGCCGACGCCGATCGCCGCGTGCAGGATGGCGCCGGTCGACACCCCCGCGAAGATGCCCTCCTCGGCGAGGAGCTCGCGGGTGCGGCGGACCGAGTCGGCGGAGCCCACGCTGAACCGGGTGGTCAGCACCTCGGCGTCGTAGAGCTCCGGCACGAAGCCCTCGTCCAGGTTGCGCAGGCCGTAGACCAGGTCGTCGTAGCGCGGCTCGGCGGCCACGATGCTGACGCCCGGCACCTTCTCGCGCAGGAACCGGCCGACGCCCATCAGGGTGCCGGTGGTGCCCAGGCCCGCCACGAAGTGGGTGACGGTCGGCAGGTCGGCCAGGATCTCCGGGCCGGTGCCCGCGTAGTGCGCGCCGGCGTTGTCCGGGTTGCCGTACTGGTAGAGCATCACCCAGTCCGGGTGCTCGGCGGCGAGCTCCTTGGCCACCCGCACCGCGGTGTTGGAGCCGCCGGCGGCGGGCGAGGAGATGATCTCCGCGCCCCACATCCGCAGCAGCTCGCGCCGCTCCTCGCTGGTGTTCTCCGGCATCACGCAGACCATCCGGTAGCCCTTGAGCTTGGCCGCCATGGCGAGCGAGATGCCGGTGTTGCCGCTGGTGGGCTCCAGCACGGTGCAGCCGGGGGTGAGCCGGCCGTCCGCCTCGGCCCGCTCGATCATGTGCAGGGCCGGGCGGTCCTTGATCGAGCCGGTCGGGTTGCGGTCCTCCAGCTTGGCCCAGAGCGACACCAGACCGGCCTCGTTGCCCGGGATCGCGGCGGAGAGCCGGGGCAGGCGGACCAGCGGGGTGTTGCCGACGGCCTCGAGGGGGCTGTCGTAGCGCATGGGGTCTCCGGCGGTTGGGGGTGGGTGAGGGAGCGGTCTCCGGGCCGGGTCCGGGCGGCGCCGACGGAGGACTCCCTGCGGAGCATGGGCGACTGAGGAGGAGCCGTCCGGGGGGCACCTCCCGGCCGAAGGCCGGGGGAGAGAGCCCGGGCGCCGTGACGCCGCCCCCAACCGTCGGCGGCCCCCTGCTTCTACTTCGAGCCGCCGGCCACGGCCGGGAGGATCGTGACGCTGTCGCCGTCCTTGAGGTCGGTCCCGATGCCCTCCAGGAACCGGACGTCCTCGTCGTTGAGGTAGACGTTGACGAAGCGGCGCAGCTCGCCGTTGTCCAGCAGACGGGCGGCGATGCCCGGGTGGCGGACGTCCAGGTCGGCGATCAGCTCGCCGAGGTTGGCGCCGCTGCCGTCGACGGCCTTGGCGCCGTCGGTGTAGCTGCGGAGGATGGTCGGGATGCGGACCTCGATGGCCATGGCTGTGCTCCTGGGCAGGTGGTGGTGGGGCCGCAGGGGCGCGGCGCGGAATCGGGCGGTGAGCCGGGGCGTGGTGTTCCGCAGCCCGGCGAGGGGCGGCGGCGGCTCAGGCGTCGCGACAGATCGCGGCGGCGTGCCGGCACAGGTCGATGTGCAGGCGCGCCACGAGGCGGATGCCCGGGGCCTGGATGCTCACATCGACGGAACGCATGGGCTCATCGTATAGATTCCCGCCCGGATTCCTCCATGCCCGTCTCACTCACCGGATGTTTTCGTGTCGCCCCCTGAGATGACACCGGGACGGACGGACCGCGGCGGGCCGCCCATGGGGCCCGCCGCCTGGGAGGGTCTCAGGCCTCGACGACCTGGACCTCCTCCTCGGTGATCACGCCGTCCAGGATGCGGAACGAGCGGAACTGGTACGGGTCGTCCTCGCCGGTGCCCTCGGCGGTGGAGACCAGCACGTAGTGGGCGTTCGGCTCGGAGGCGTAGCTGACGTCGGTGCGCGAGGGGTAGGCCTCGGTGGCGGTGTGCGAGTGGTAGACCACCACCGGCTCCTCGTCCCGGTCGTCCATGTCCCGGTAGAGCTTCAGCAGGTCCTGCGAGTCGAACTCGTAGAAGGTGGGCGAGCGGGCCGCGTTCAGCATCGGGATGAACCGCTCCGGGCGGTCGCTGCCGGCCGGTCCGGCGACGACCCCGCAGGCCTCGTCCGGGTGGTCGGCGCGGGCGTGGGCGACGATCGCGTCGCGCAGTTCTCGGGTGATGGTCAGCATGCCGTCAGGATAGGGGCAGCCGTCCGACGCCCTTCCGGGCCCGGCGGTCAGCCCGCCATCGCCTCCAGCAGCGACTCCTGCATCGCGCCGAGCCAGAGGTAGGCCATCACCAGCGGCTTGCGCTCGTCGCCGTCCGGCAGGTCGTAGAGGCCCTGCTCGTCCTCCTCGGTGACCTCCAGCCGCGCGCCGATGGTCAGCCGCAGGTCGTTGAGCGCGCCGAGCCAGCGGGTCCGCTCCTCCCCCTCCGGCCGCAGCACCCCGCCCTGGCCGCCCAGGCCGTCCAGCGCGCGGACCACGAAGAGCGCGTCCTCGCGCTTGCGGGCGCGCAGGTCGAGCTCGGTGTAGCGGCGGAACTCGCCGGCCGCCGCCTTGGTCTGCTGGTCGGCCGCCTCGCCCGGCTCGCCGTAGGCGTCGGGGAAGAGCCGGGCCAGCGCCGGATCGGCCGGCGCCTCGGTGGGGCCCTCGGCGAAGAGCGCCGCCAGCGGGTCCTCGTGCGCGTCCCCGCCGGGGCCGGGGCCGATCAGCTCCAGCATCTGCACCTCCAGCGAGCGGAGGATGTCGGCCTCCACCTCGTCGAGGGCGATCGCCGTGCCGCCGTCGCGGGTCCGCTCGAACAAGCCAGCCATCAGTGCAACTACCGTCCCGGTTCGCGTTTCTGTCGGTCAGTGGGTCAAGGATGCGGGGTGAGGGTGCGTCAGTCGTGCTGCAGGGTGGCCCACAGGCCGTAGCCGTGCATCGCCTGGACGTCCCGCTCCATCTCCTCGCGGGTGCCGCTGGAGACCACGGCGCGGCCCCTGGTGTGCACGTCCATCATCAGCTTGCGGGCCTTCTCCTTCGGGTAGCCGAAGTAGGCCTGGAACACGTAGAGCACGTAACTCATCAGATTGACCGGATCGTTGTGGACGATCGTCACCCACGGCGTGTCCGGCTCCGCCACCGGGAGGCTCTCGGCCTCGGGGCGTTCGATCTCGGCCGGCGCGACACTCACGGCGGGGTCTCCTCACGGGGGTCTCCTCCGGCCGGCGGCCGGGGGTCTCTGACCTCCCATGCTGCCATCCGAGGGACCCGGGAGCGATTCCGACCCGGCGTTCGGCGGACCAAATCGTCAAACTGACGCTAAGTGGTAGTAGCATCATCTCCATGGACGCCAAGGCACTGGCGGCGGCTCGCTCCGCCGCGCCCACCTCGCCGACAGCCGGCACCACCGCGCTGCTCACCGACCGCTACGAGCTCACCATGCTGCAGGCCGCGCTGCGCAGCGGAGCGGCGCACCGCCGCTCGGTCTTCGAGGTCTTCACCCGGCGGCTGCCCGACGGCCGGCGCTACGGCGTGCTGGCCGGCACCGGCCGGATGCTCGACGCGATCGAGGACTTCCGCTTCACCACGCCCCAGCTGGACTGGCTGGCCGACCAGCGGGTGGTGGACGAGCCCACCCTGCGCTGGCTGGCCGACTACCGCTTCTCCGGCGACGTCACCGGCTACCCGGAGGGCGAGGTCTACTTCCCCGGCTCCCCGCTGCTGACCGTCGAGGGCAGCTTCGCGGAGGCGGTGATCCTGGAGACGGTGATCCTCTCCATCCTCAACTTCGACTCCGCGGTGGCCGCCGCGGCCTCCCGGATGACGGCCGCCGCAGGGGAGCGGCCGTGCATCGAGATGGGGGCCCGGCGGGCGCACGAGAGCGCGGCCGTGGCGGCCGCCCGGGCGGCCTACCTGGCCGGCTTCGCGGCCACCTCCGACCTGCAGGCCGGCTTCGCGCACGGCATCCCGACCACCGGCACCGCCGCGCACGCCTTCACCCTGCTGCACGACAGCGAGAAGGACGCCTTCACCGCGCAGATCGCCTCGATGGGCACCGGCACCACCCTGCTGGTGGACACCTACGACCTGGCCGAGGCGGTCCGCACCGCCGTCGAGGTGGCCGGGCCGGAGCTGGGCGCGGTCCGGATCGACTCCGGCGACCTCACCCTGCTGGCCCACCGGGTCCGCCGCCAGCTGGACGAACTGGGCGCCCGGCAGACCCGGATCATCGTCACCTCCGACCTGGACGAGTACGCGATCGCCGCGCTGGCCGCCGCGCCGGTGGACGGCTACGGGGTCGGCACCAGCCTGGTCACCGGCAGCGGGCACCCGACCTGCGCGATGGTCTACAAGCTGGTCGCCCGGGCCGCCTCGGCCGACCCGGGCGCGCCGCTGGTGCCGGTGGCCAAGCGCTCGGCCGGCGGCAAGACCAGCGTCGGCGGGCGCAAGTGGGCGGCCCGCCGCCCGGACGCCGACGGGGTGGCCGAGGCCGAGGTGGTCGGCACCGGGGAGGTGCCCGCCGACCTGGCCGGCCACCTGCTGCAGGTTCCGCTGGTGCGCGGCGGCGAGCCGGTCGGGCGGGAGCCGCTGGCGGCCGCCCGGGAGCGGCACCGGCGGGCGCGGTCCGCGCTGCCGCTCTCGGCCACCCAGCTCTCCCGCGGCGAGCCGGTGCTGCCGACCGAGCTGCGGCTGGACTGACGGCTCGACAGCCTGCACCGCACCCGCCGGCGGGCGGGAACGGCGGGCGCGGTGCAGGCTGTGGACCAGAGGCGGCCACAGGGCGGCCACCCGCCACCGGTCGGCTGCCGCGCGGGGGGCGGCAGCCCGCCACCGGAGGGCGGTGGCCGCCTCTTCCGCCCTCCACCGGCACTCCCTAGAGTGGCCACCACTCCGAGTGGCCGCCCCACTCTCCCAACACCTGAACGCCAGCGAGGAAGCACGCCATGTCCCGGGCCCTGATCGTCATCGATGTGCAGAACGACTTCTGCGAGGGCGGCAGCCTCCCCGTCGCCGGCGGCGCTGAGGTGGCGGCCGCGATCACCGACCTGATCGCCACCGAGCGCGCCTCCTACCTGCACGTGGTCGCCACCCGGGACCACCACCTGGACCCCGGCGACCACTTCTCGGCCGAGCCGGACTTCGTCAACAGCTGGCCGCCGCACTGCGTGGCGGGCACCGAGGGGGTCGGCTTCCACCCGAACTTCGCACCCTCGGTCACCTCCGGAGCGATCGAGGCGGTCTTCTCCAAGGGCGCGCACGCCGCCGCCTACAGCGGCTTCGAGGGCTTCGACGAGAACGGCGACACGCTGGCCGCCTGGCTGCGGGGGCACGGGGTCGACGCGGTGGACCTGGTCGGCATCGCCACCGACCACTGCGTGCGGGCCACCGCGCTGGACGCGGTGCGCGAGGGCTTCGCCACCCGGGTGCTGCTGGACCTGACGGCGGGGGTGGCGGCCGGGACCACGGCCGCCGCGCTGGAGCAGCTGCGGGCGGCCGGGGTGGAGCTGGCCGGGGAGCCGGTGCTGAGCTGACGGGGTGCCGGTGGGGCGGGTCCGGGCGGGGCGGGTCTCGGAGAAGTGGCGCTCACCCCTCGGTAACCAGCAGTTCCACCAGGTCGTCGCCGCCCGAAACCAGCGCGGTGCGCAACTGCTCGGTCACCGCGGCGGGGTCCGCGGCCAGCTGGCCGCCGGTCAGGTGCACCAGCCGCACGCCCAGGTACTCCATCCGGTGCTGCCCGGCCCGCACCCAGGCCGCCTCGCCCTCGCTCAGGCAGCGCAGCGCCGAGTCCAGCTCCACCGCCACGCCCTGCTCGGGCCAGTAGACGTCCGGCACGGCGACGAAGGTGCCGCCGCGCATCCGCAGCTCCGGGCCGACCAGCGGCACCGGCAGCAGCTCGGCCGCGGCCAGCTCCAGCAGCCCGCCCAGCACCTCGTCGCGCTCGGCGGCCAGCAGCTCGTCCACCGCCGCCCGGATCCGCGGCTCGCCCAGCAGTTCGGCCTCGCGCAGCTCGGCGATCAGCTCGGCCGGCGCGGCGGCCCGCTCCCCCGCCGGACCGCTCGGCGCGACGGCCTCGCGCAGCACCGAGCGGAGCACCGCGGGACCGAGCAGGCCGGCCTCCAGCACCCCGCCGTCGGTCCATTCGCGCAGCGCGTCCGCCACCGCCCTGGGCACCGGCGCGCAGGCCAACCCGTGGACGTCGGTGGACTCCAACTCGCGGGCGGTGCGCTGGATCCGCACCTCCCCGGCGTCGCGCAGCCGGCGCTGCCGGGGCACCAGCACCTGCACCCCGGTGACCGCGGGCAGCCGTGGCACGCCGGTGAACCCGTAGAGCGCGAGGGCCGCCGCGCCGGTGATCACCGCACCGGCCCGACAGCCCTCCTCCCGGCCGTTCTGGGCCGCGTAGAGCAGCGCGGCCCACATCCGCTGCTCGGGGGTCGGGGTGCCGGCCTGCAGCAGGTAGACCCGGGGCAGCAGCCGCTGCCAGGGCCCGCCCCGGCGGCAGTGCTCGCTCACCACCCGGGACGGAACTCCACGGGCTCGCAACTGACTTGCGGTGATCACGTTCTGCTGGCGGCGGGCCAGTTCTTCGAGGGACAGGGCGGCGGAGGGCGTCTGGTAGCTCATGCGACAACACTCCCCCGTCACCCGGTCGCCGGAGTCACGCACTGACGCACCGTTACGCAACCGTCGTCAAACCGGGACGTCCCCGCACTAAAGTCTGCATACCCTCACTCATTCGGAGTAATTGGGAGCATTTTCCTTGCTTCTGACGATCGTTCATGATGCCGACCCATGACATCCGTCATGACCGACCGGTGATGCCGCACGCTGCCGCGGCGGCCCGGCGTGGAGCAGAATCGGTGTCACCGGCGGGGCGGAGGGCGCGGGGCCGGGGGAACGGGGGCGACGGACATGAGCGGGACCATGAGCGGGACCATCGGCGAGATCGGCGAGATCGGCGAGATCGGCGGGACCGGCCCGGCCGTCCCCGCCTCCGGGACCGCCGCCGAGGCCGGGGCGCCCGCCGCCCCGGCGCTGCCCAAGCACCTGGCCGCGCTGCCCGAGGACCTGTCCGAGCTGCGGCTGCCCACCTGGTACTTCGGCTTCGAGTCGGTCTTCGCCTGCGCCTACGACCTGATCAAGGCCTACCCCTCCGCCTGGCCGGCGCTGGTGGCGCTGGCCGCCGTCAACATCGCCCTCTCGCTCACCCTGATGCGCCGCCGGCTCAAGCTGGCCAAGGCGCTCTGGCAGGGCAAGCGGACCCGGTTCCTGGCGCTGGGCCTGCTCGCGCTGCGGATCGGCTCGCACGCCGCGCTGGCCGCGGTCGGCGTCGCCGTCGACGGCACCGCCGCCCACCTGGCCTTCGCGGTCGCGATGGGCGCCGTCACCCTCGGCCTGCTCGCCTTCACCCAGCGCACCGCCCTGCGCGCGCTGGACGCCGAGCGTGCGCGGGCGCACACCACGGCGGCCTGAACCCGCCCCCGCCCCCGGTGTGATCCGGGCCACTGTCCCGGATTCCTCTCTCGCACCAAGCGGCCCGCGAGCATTGCCTACCATCAGGGCATGCGATATGACGAAACATCAGGTCTGAGCGCGGCTCAGCTGCGCCTGGGCCGGCTACCCGGCTACGTCCGGCGGCCAGACCCCGCCCGCCGGGCCGGCGAGCGGGGTTCGACGTACAAGAAGGGCTGGGAGGTCCGCTTCACGGCCCGCTCCGAGGCGGAGATAGCAGAGATCCGCGAACTGCTCGTCGCGGCGGGCTTCGCCCCCGCCCGGCCGTTCTTCAAGGGCCAGCAGCTGATCCAGCCGGTCTACGGCATGGCAGTGGTGCGGACCTACCTGGAAGCCCGCGAACTGGTCGTCTGACCGGCGGCACGACGGCGGCGGGGCGGTCGACGCCACAAGCGGTCCGACCAGCGCGCCGACAGCTCGCGAGCACGGCAGGTCAACGGGGACACAACGGGGGCCCCACGGGGGTCAACGGGGGCAGCGGGGGTAGCGGGGGCACCACGATCGGCGGGGGCAGATCGGCGGAGCAGACCGACGGGGCAGACCGACGGGGGCAACGGGGGTTCGCCTCGACTCAGACCGGATCGGGCCCGTCCCGGTCCTCCGCCCCACCATGGGCCGCCCGGGCGGCCAGCAGCGGCGCCAGGTTGTCGCCGGCCCAGGCGCACACCGCGTTCATCGGCCCGAACATCGACCGGCCCAACGGCGTCAGCTCGTACACCACGCGGGGCGGGTTCTCCTCGAACTCGGTCCGGGTCAGCAGCCCGTCGCGCTCCAGCGAACGGAGCGTGGCCGTCAGCACCTTGGGCGTCACCCAGTGCAGCGGCACCCGCAGCTCGGAGAACCGCCGCGGCCCCGGCTCCAGGCAGCGCAGCACGAACCAGGCCCACTTGTCGCCGAGCTTGATCGGCATCGGACTCGGCAGCGCCCGCGGATCGAACAGGTCGGCCGGCAGCGGCTCCGGCGGAGCCGGCGCGAACGTGGTCATCAGTACCCCCTGCGGTTCGGCACCGGCCCCGACCCGGCGTCAGGCCCCGTGCGGTTCCAGGAACTCCAGCCGGTTGCCCAGCTTGTCGAAGGCGTAGAACCGGTCGTGCCCCGGGAACTCGCCGTCCCAGCGCACCTCGTGCCCGTGCGCCTCCAGCCGCTCCGCCAGCGCCGGCAGGCCGCGCACCAGGATGCCCGGGTGCGCCTTGCGGGCGGGCTGGAAGTCCTCCTCCACGCCCAGGTGCACCTCGAGCCCGCCGCCCCGGAACCAGCACCCGCCGCGCGCCGCCAGCACCGGCGGCTTGGCCAGCTCCGCCATCCCGAGCACCCCGCCCCAGAACTCGCGGCAGAGCGGCTCCGCCCCCGGCGGGATCGCCAATTGGACGTGGTGCAGGGCGGTGAAGACCGGTTCGTCAGACATGTGCACGACCTTAACCGGGGCCCGACGGTCCGCACCAGGCCTTTCGATCGTCTCCGATCTTCAGCGCCCCGCCGCCCGGCGGACCAGCACGGCGACCCCCGCCACGATCAGCACCACCAGCACCGCCGCGGCCGCGTACAGCCACACCGTCGTCCCGCCCCCCGTGCCCGCCGCTGCGGCGGCCGGCGTCGGCGCGGCCGCCAGCGAGTCCGGCGCGCCCTGCGACTCGACCCGGCTCAGCAGCGGGTTGTCCCTGGGCCCGTTGTCGACGGCCGGGTTGTCGGCCAGCGACTTGGAGGGCGAGGCGATGCCGTAGCCGTAGCGGTCGTTGGGCACCTGGCTGTGGTCGGGCGGCGCGGCAGCGGAGGTGATCATGCGTCGGATCACCTGGCCGGCGGTGAGGTTGGGGTACTTCGAGCGGACCAGGGCGGCGATGGCGGAGACGTAGGCGGTGGCGTCGGAGGTGCCGTCCGAATAGCCGTAGTCGGTGGACGACTTGTTGCCGGCGACGGTGATGCCGACGCCCGGTCCCACCAGGGTCAGCTCCGGCCCCTGGTCCGACTTCGCCCAGAGATTGCCCATCCGGTCGATCGCGCCGACGGCTACCACTCCCGGAAACGCTGCCGGATACGCCACGGTCGACGTGAGGTTTCCGCTCGCGGCCACCAGCACGACGTCCCGGGAGAGCGCGTAGTTGACCGCCGCTCGGTCGGCCGGATTGGTCCGCATGGGCCCGCCGATCGACATGCTGACGACCTTCGCGCCGTGGTCCACCGCGAACCGCAGGGCGTCGGCGAACTTGTCGTCCTGGGCCGCCTGGACGTCGCCCACCTCGGACAATGCGAGCCGCACCGGAAGGATCTTCACCTTGGGGGCGAGGCCCATCACCCCGGCTTGGTCACCGTGCCCGTGGCCGGCGATCAGGCTGGCCATCCCCGTCCCGTGCCCCTGGTCATCCGTGCGCCCATCGCCCTGCGTTCCCGAGAAGTCGGCGCCGGACAGAACCTGGCCCGTCAGATCCTGGTGGCTCGCGTTCACGCCGGTGTCGATCACCGCAACCGTGACACCGTCGCCCTCGCTGATCGGCCACACGTTCGTGGACGCCTTGTACGCCTGCAGCGCCCACTGCTGGTCGCGGATGTTGTCGGCCCAGGCCGGACCGGCCGCCATCCCCCACACCAGTGCCCCCGCTGCCAGGGCGGCCACGCCCCGTATCGGCCGCCTGCTGGTCATGACCGCTACTCCCCACTCCTCGTCATCGGCGCCTCATTCCACCACGCCGGGCGTGGCGTCCTGATCCGACACCCAGGTCTCCTCGTCCTCGACCAGGTAGTCCGCCCGCTCGCCCTGACGCTTCTTCTTCCGCTTGGTGTCCCGTGCCTCACCCGGCATCAGACCCATTCCCGTACCCATGCCCTCACCACGGGCTTCCTCGGCACCGGCCTCCGCCATGATCCGGCTGCGGGCACCGAGTCCGCTACCGCCCCTGGTGAACTCCTCCTTGCCCGCAGCGCCTCGGGAGGACTCGAAGGGCATCTCTCCCTCGCCGACGGCACCACCCGGGCGCCGTCGACTCGCGGTGCCCCGACCGACGGCCTCGCCGCCGATCAGACCGCGCCCGGAAGCCGCCGACCCGCCCTCCTCTGCGAACACACCACGCCCGGAAGCCGTGGAACCCCCCTGCTCGGAGAACGCCCCGCGTCGGCCGGGCCCCGCGCCGCCGCCCTCCTCGCCCTCGACCGGGCCGACTCGGCCACCACCGGTTCCCCGGGAGCCCTCACCGTTCTTGGGCCACGGCGCGTCGAACCCGTCACTGGAGGACGGCAGCCGGCCGGACCCCGTCCCGAGGCCGAAGGGCGTGCCGCTCTTGGGCGTTCCACTTCCACCGACCGGCCCGCTCGGCAGACCGGACGGGCCGGCCCCCGGCACGCTGGGGGCCAGCGCGGTGTGGTCCAGGCCGGTGCCGGCGCTGGGAGCGGCGAGCTGCGCGGGCGAAGCGCCCACTGTGCTGGGGGCCGCGGGCGCGGACACGTTCACCGGCGTGGACGGACCCGGCGCGGACGAACCCGCCCCGGCCGGGGCGACGCCAACGACAGCGGACCGCGGCGGCTTGGGAGCGGCACTCGGCACACCTCCGGCGATGCCGGAATCGGCAGGTGCCGGAGAGCTGGCCGGGGCCGCGATCTGCCGGGGCGCCGGAGCCGGGCTGCTGGATGCCACCACGGCACGGGAGACGGCCTGCGTGGTCTCCGGAGCAGTCGAGTAGCCGCCGATCGCGCCAAGTCCGGAACCCATCACGAAGGCGCTCAGCGCGGCTGCGGCGGTCGGGTCCGGCGGCGGAACGTCCTGCTCTCCGTGAATGTCCAGCCCTGGCGGCTTCAGCACCGGCACCGCCGTCCGGTACTTGTTCGCCAGCGTCTGCATCACCGCAACGGCCTGCGCCTTGCGCTGATCCGTGATCGGGATCTGGGTGGCGTCGCTCTGGTTCCCGATCGCGTTCTCGAACGTGTCCGAGACCGCGTTCCCGACCTGGTCCCAGAAGCCGGGCTCCTCAGGCATGTCGTGCTTCGCCTGGTCGATCGCCTCGGACATCATCTGCAGCGTGTTCGCCGCGTCGTTGGCGTAGGCGGCGGTGTTGTTGACGTTGTTCGCCAGCTTGGTCATCGCCGAGTAGAACGCGTCGCTCGACGTCCCCTGCCAGCTCTGCGTCGCGTCGCCGGAGGCCATGCCCAGCGCGGTGCGGATCTGCTTGAGGGTGTCGGAGGCCCGGCGCCAGGGGTCGCTGGCGGACATCACGTCACCGGAGTTGAGGGCTTCGACCATCGTGCGCAGCTGCGCGTGGCTGTAGCCGCTGAAGTCCGTCACGTTACTGCTCACGACGGGTCGCCCCCTGTCCTCTCGGCCTTGCGGCTGCTGGTGATCGGCTGACGGGTGGTCACCACGAGGGCAGCTCCGTCCCGTCCGGCGCCGTGGTCGGGCCCGTGCCCGTCCCCGGGGCGGGCTTGGCGCGACCGGGCTTTCCGCTCTTGCTCCCCTTGCCCTCGGCCACCGGAACCGCCGCACCGCCCGCCGACGCGCCGTCAACCGCCGCACCGTCGACCGCGCCGCCCTCCACGGCACCGCCGGGGACCCCCGCCGCGCCGGTCCGCCGGGCCGCCGACCGGCCCGCCGCGGCGCCGGCCACGGCACCGCCCGCCGCCGAGGCGGCGTAGACGGTGGTGGCGGGGCTGCCGACCGACCAGCCGTCCGAGGTGACCTTGAGGCGCTGGGTGGTGTCCCGCTCCTGCTCCTCGTAGTTGGTGGCGGTCAGGTCGGCCTTCTGCTGGGCCTCGTCGATGAGTTGGTGCAGGGCGATCAGCACGTCCTTGAGGCCGTCGCGCATCACGTCGTACTGGTCGTGCAGCGCGGTGGCCTCGGCGAACTCGCCGAAGGAGCCGCGGCCGATGCCCGACTTGGCGTGTGCGGTCTTGCCGTCGGCCGAGGCCTGGAACTCCGCGAGCAGGCTCCTGACCTGGCCGGCGAAGGCCCGCAGGCTGTCCACCTCGACCTGGTACCCGGTGCCGCTCACGCTCCCCTTGTCGGTCACGGTTCGCGCCTCCCCCGTCCGCGTTCCTCTGGCGTCTGCCGTCACCGGTCCTCCGGGTCGGCGGTGTTGCGGTGCTGCGGTGTTGCCTGGGCGTTCAAGCCTCCCAAGTATTCAACGCAACGCCAACCCCCCGTGTCCACCACCCGCACGGCCGGTCACGACCCGGCGGGCGCGGACTCCGGGGCCGCTCCGGCCTCGGCCAGCGCCCGACGGCAGAGCGAGTCGGCCCTGCGGGTGGTCTCGGGGAGGCGGTAGGCGGGGGTGAGGGCGAGCACGCAGTCGACCGCTTCGGACAACCCGATCAGGTGGCCGACCGAGACGAAGACCGGCTTCACCCCCGTGCGGGTACGGACGGCCCGGCCGACCTCGGCGCCGTCGGCCGGGTCCACCAGCGGGGTCCAGGCGCCGCGTTCGGGGGCGGGGTCGGTGCTGGTGAAGGTGAAGGCGGTCTTGGCGGCGCCCAGGGTGGGCAGGCCGGTGAGCACGCCGAGGTGGCTGGCCAGGCCGAGCCGGCGGGGGTGGGCCAGGCCGTAGCCGTCGCAGACCACCAGGTCGGGGCGGCGGGTGAGGCGGGCCAGCGCGTCGAGCACGGCGGGCAGTTCGCGGAAGGCCAGCAGGCCGGGGAGGTAGGGGAAGGCGACCCGGCCGACCGCGGTGGCCTGCTCGACCACGGCGAGGGTGTCGAGGTCGAGCAGCACGGCCGCGGCGGCGACCAGGTCGCGTTCGTCGTCGTAGGCCACGTCCACGCCGGCCACCAGCGCGCCGGGGGCGGGCGCCGGGCCGTGCGGGACGACCAGTGGGCGCAGCCGCTGCTGCTCGGCCAGGGCGGCCGCCTCGGTGGCGGGCCAGGCGGCCAGGTCGATGGGCGTGATCATGGTGCTCCCCCGGGGCGGCTGACGGCACGGCGACGCGGGCCACGCTAGCGGGTGGCCCGCGTCGTGCCGGGCGGGGCCGTCAGTTGGTGGAGACCACCACGGTCTTCGCCGCCTTGTCGTGGATGCACTGGCGGTAGGGCTTGTCGAAGACGCCGAACAGGCCGTTGACCAGCCACCAGAGGCCGCAGCAGAGCACGGCGGGGAGGGTGTAGACGGCGGCCCGGGTCCAGGCGGCGGAGGTCGACGGGCGGGAGCCGTCCGCCAGCGTGGCGACCCGGACGTTCATCACCTTCTTGCCCACGGTCTGGCCGTCCCGGGAGAGCATCACGCCCTCGTAGATCAGGTACATCACGTAGAAGAGCCAGACGCCGCCGGTCCAGCCGTCGCGGTTGCCGAAGCCGGTGAACGGGAGGACCAGGACGAAGGCGATCACCTGGATGATCACGTAGTCGATCACCCGGGCCAGGATGCGGCTCGGCCAGGTGCCCAGCGGGGGCATGCCGGCGGTCGGACCGCCCGCGGGGGCGCCGCTGCCGTAGGGGTCGCCGCCGTAGGGCTGCTGGCCGTAGGGCGCGCCCTGGCCGGGGGGCTGGTCGTACGGGGAGCCGCCGTAGCTGCCCTGGTAGCCGCCGGGGCCGGTGCCGTTGGCCCGGGTGCTGTCGTGCGGGGCCTGCGGGTCGTACGGGGATCCGTTGGCGGGCGGGGGCGGCGGCGCTGACGGGTTGTCGGCGGGGGTGGGCGGCTGCTTCTCGAAGGAGGGCTTGCCGCCTCCTTCCGGATCGGCGCTCGAAGGGTCATAGCTGCTCATACGAGCAGTAGATCACCGGAAATCGTATCTTCTAAGGATTTCTAGACCGTTTCGGACAAACTGATGGCCGTTCAGCCGCGCACCACCGTGGTCCGGGCCGCCCGGTCGGGCCACGCGGCCGCGCCGGCCACACCGAGGACGGTGAGCAGGAGGAACTGGGCGAGCAGCCAGCGGCCGCAGGCCCGGCCGACGCCGGGAGGCTGCCGGGTACCGGTCCTGACGACCCGCAGGCCGAGCAGCCGCTTGCCCAGCGTGCGTCCGGTCCGGGCGGTGGGGACCACCTCCAGCAGCACCCCGGCGAGCAGCACGGCACCGAGCAGCAGGGCGACCCGGCCGAGGACGGTGCCGTCGATCAGCCAGACGTCCACCTCACGGCGGGTCAGCTGACTGAGCGCCCGGGCCTGGGTGAGCTTCTGCTGGAGGTAGGCGGTGGTCTGCGCGGCCAGCGGCACCCCGACGGCGGCGGCGACGGCGAGCAGGGGGACGGTGTCGACCAGCCGCGCGAGCAGCCGCCGCCCGAACCGCGCCCGGACGGGGGCGGGGTGGGCGACAGGGGTGCGGGCGACGGCTTTGGTGGGGCTGGCGGAGGTGGAGCGGGAAGTCGGCGGGGTGGACTTTTGGGGGGCGGCGAGAGGTGGGGTCGGCTCCTGAGCGGGCGCAGGGGCAGCATCGGAGGTCGGCCTGGTCGACTCTGCGGGGATGGGAGTGACCCAGGCATCGGGAGTCGATGGGGCCGACTTCTCAGCACCGAGGGGGGAGCCCCCAGAAGTCACCGAAGCCGAAGATGCCTCCTCCCCAGAAGTCGACCAGCCCGACTCTTCGCTCCACGCCGAGCCGTCCCCCGCCTCCTGCTCCCGAAAGTCCAGCCCACCCGAGGCGCCATCAGCCCCAAAAGTCGACCCGCCCGACGTCTCACACCCATCGCCCTCCTCCGCCATCCCCCACGTGACCCAGCGCGGCGCCTGGCCGGTCTCCATGAGGCCGCGCTGCTCCAGCGGGTCGGCATGCCAGCCGTTGCGGGGGGCGGGGGCGCTGGTACCCGGATCCGCTACCCGGACGGGTGACCCCGTGAGCGGTGTGCCCGGTACCCGAACGGAGGGATCCGCCTCGGCCGCACCCCAGTGGGCGGCCGCGTCGGGGCCGAGGGTGAACACCGCACCGGCACCGGGCTCGTCGAGGAAGATCGGGCCGGTCTCCTCCACCACACCGACGCGGTCGGCCCCGTCGACGCCGTCGACCGCGCCGGCCGGTTCCCGTTGCGGCATCGCCGGGGGCGGGATGTAGCGGCCGCCGGGGCGGGGCACCCGGTCGGCGAAGCGCGGGGTGGCCAGTACCTCGCCGTCGGCGGGGACGGGCCGGCTGGTGCCGGGGGTCCAGGCGTCACCGTTCCAGTAGCGGACGAAGCCGGGCACCGAGGGGTCCGGGTAGTAGCCGGGCGCGGGGACGGCGCTCTGCGCGACGGCCCCCTGATAGGCCGGAACCGCCGCAGCGGCCCCGCCGTACCCCTGGCCTTGGTCGAAACTCCCGTAGGACACCCACCCGGGCAGCGCGCATTCCCCCGGGTCCGCGCCCGGGCTCGGTACCCTCGGGGCTCCGTCCGACATCTGGTCCGACATGCAGATCCACTCTCCTGAGACCTCGGCGGGGCGCACGCCACGTCGCCGGGCAGTCACAAAGGGTAGCCCTTTCGGCCAGGGGTCGGCTGAAGTTGGTGATTCTCCGGAAATCGGTCCCGGAATGTGTGTAAGAGCTTCCCGCCCCCGCCCTCTCTCCAGGTGAAGCGGCCACAACGGCCGCTCGCCGAGAGAGGACCATCGCCATGGACACCCAGCACAGCGTGGTGGAGCAGGAACTGCAGCTGAAGCTGGTGCTCTCCCCCGAGCGCAGCGTCCCGGTGCCGGCCCGGCTGTCCTACGGCAGCCACGACCCGTACGCCGTGCACGTCACCTTCCACCTGGACACCGGCACCCCGGTGACCTGGGTGTTCTCCCGGGAGCTGCTGGTGGAGGGCACCTTCCGCCCGTGCGGGCAGGGGGACGTGCGGATCTGGCCCACCCGGGACGGCCGGCAGAGCGTGCTCTGCCTCGCCCTCACCTCGCCGGGCGGCGACGCGCTGCTGGAGGCACCGCTCCCCGTGGTGGCCGCGTGGCTGGAGCGCTGCCACCGCCTGGTGCCGCCGGGCAGCGAGCTGAACGTGCTGGACCTGGACGGATCGCTCGCCGACCTCCTCGCGTGACCCCGCCGAGCACGGCGCCGCCGAGCACAGCGCCGCCGAGCGCGGTCGGCCACACCCGCGTCCCGCCCGCGGCCTCAGCGCACCGCGGGGGCGCGCTGCTCCCGGGCGGCGAGTTCCCGCACCGTCGGCTCGGCGGTGCGCTGCCGGCCGATCCGGAACTCCGTCCGCTCTCCCGCCGACCGGCGCCGGGCCCGCACCCGCAGCGCCGCCAGCACCAGGAAGCAGAGCCCGATCAGCGGGTAGAGCGCAGCGGGCACCTGCTGCAGCAGGCTGAGCCGGTAGTTCGGCAGGCCCTTGTGCGGCACCGTCCACATCGCGAAGGAGAGGAACCCGAGCAGCGTCAGTCCGAAGACCGCCCGCCACCGCCAGTGCCGCAGCAGCGCGGGCCTGGTGCGCTCGGTGTCGGCCTCGGCGGCGAGCAGCACCAGCAGCGGCACGCACCAGACCCAGTGGTGGGTCCAACTGATCGGCGAGAGCAGCAGCGCGGTGACGGCGGTGCAGCAGGCGCCCCAGGCCTCGGGGCGGGGCAGGAAGTGCTCGTTGCGCCAGACGTAGACGGCGGTGGCCAGCCCGGCCACCGCGACCGCGGCGGCCAGCAGGGTGGCGGGGGCGCCGGGGTTGGCGTGGTGCAGGAACCGGGCGACGGCCCCGCGCAGTGACTGGTTGTCGACGATCTGGGTCCGGCCGACCCGGGAGGAGTCGTAGAGGTACTTGGTGAAGAAGCCCCAGGTGGCGTGCGGCAGCACGACCGAGCCGAGCACGAAGGTGACAACGAAGGTCAGTCCGGCGGTGATGGCGGCCCGGATCCGGCCGGTGAGCAGCAGGTAGACCGCGAACAGGCCGGGGGTGAGCTTCATCCCGGCGGCGATCCCGATGCCGACGCCCCGCCGGCCCTTCTCCTGCCCGGACCCGAGGTCCCAGAGCACCAGGCAGAGCAGCAGCAGGTTGATCTGCCCGTACCGCAGCGTGGTGAAGACCGGTTCCAGCCAGACGCCGACCCCGGCGACCACCAGCACCCCGACCGGCCGCAGCTGCCGGCGCGGCCAGCCCGCCAGCCGGAACGAGAGCAGCCCGGCCAGCGCGAGCAGCAGGATGTTGCCCCCGGTGACCAGGATCCGCAGCGCGCCGATCGGGGCCAGCACGGTCGGCGCGAAGAGCATCGCGGCGAACGGCGGGTAGGTGGCCGGCAGGTCCCACGGGCCGACCCGCAGCGCGTAGAGGTCGTCGCCGTGCACCACGGCCGAGCCCTCCGCGCGGTAGACGACCATGTCCACCATCGGGAAGTGCAGCAGGTGCCGGACCACCGCGTAGCAGAGCAGCGAGACGAGGGCGAAGGCGCCGGCGGCGAGCACCGGCCCGCGCGGAGCCTCCTGCACCGCCCGCAGTGGCACGGTCACCCGCTGTCGCCATCCGGTGGCGGACGACGGATCGGGCCGGGGACCGGCGGATGCCGTCCACTGGTCCTCTTGCGCCACTGTCACTGCCCGCTCCATCCCGACGGCCCGGTCGACCAGCCAACGACCATACCGGAGGGGTGCGGCCGTGGCGTGTGCTGTGCAGGAGGTTGTGGGGAACACTTCCGGCCGTCCTGGGCCGCCCCACGAGGGGCCGGCCGGGCCGCTCGGGCCCGGCCGGCGGCTGACTCCGGGTCAGCCGGTGTAGGCGCCCAGCGCCTTGGTGAAGTCGAGCGGCTGCTGGACGATGCTGCTGCAGCTGGCATCGGCGTTCGGCTGGGCGCCGCCGGCGCAGGCCTTGTCCCGGGTGCCGCTCCACATGGCCAGCCAGGCGAGGTGCTTGGTGGCGGCGAAGGCGGCCAGCTGCTTGGCGTCGGCGACCGTGAAGACCTCGGTGGAGACGTCGTTGACGCCGATCATCGGGGTGACGGCGACCTTGGCCCAGGCGTCCGCGTCGTTCAGGCCGAGCACGCTCTTCAGCTGGGCCTGGGTGGCGGTGGCGGCGTTGATCGCGTAGGTGCCCATCTGGCCGCTCGGGTTGGGGGCCACCCCGTCGCCGAAGTCCATCGCCATGATGTTCACGGCGCCGGTCTTCACCCCGGCGGCCTTGGCGCCGCCGACCAGGTTGATGCCGTCCTGGGTGAGGCCGGTGGGCAGCGCGGGCAGGGTGAAGGAGACGTCCAGGGCGCGGCCCTTGGCGGCGGCGGTCTGCTGCAGCTGGGCGATGGCCTGGTCACGGCGGGTGTTGGCGGCGGAGTCGCCGAGCGCGCCGCCCTCCACGTCGAAGTCCAGCTTGGTCAGGCCGTAGGCGTCGACCACCTGCTGGTAGGCGGCGGCCAGGTCGGCCGCGGTGCCGCAGGCGCCGGCCAGCTCGGTGCCGTTGGCCCCGCCGAAGGAGACCCGGACGTCGCCGCCGAGCGCCCGCAGCGCACCGATCTGGCTCGCCACCGCGTCCGAGGCGAGGTCGCTGACGCCGCCCCACTTGGGCACGCAGCCGCCGCCGGAGACCACGAAGGCCAGGTTGAAGTTCTTCACCCCGCTGGCCTTGGCGGTGGCCGCCAGGTCGTAGGGCGGGTAGAGCGAGGTGTCCACGTACGGCGCGAACCCGGCACCCGCGACGGGGACGGGGACGGGAGTCGGCGTAGCAGTGGCCGTGGCCGAAACCGTGGGAGTGGGGGTCGGCCGGGCACTGCTGGCCGGGGCACTGGGCACCGGAGCAGCGGACGACGGCGCGGCGGTGGGCGATGCAGCGGTGGGCGACGGAACGGCCGACGGCGCCGCCGTGGTCGGCCGCCCGGACGGCACCGGCGTCGGCCCGTTCCCGGCCTTGCACGAGGCGTTGTTGATCAGGCAGTTCCCCGGCTCTGCCTGGGCCGCCCCCGCCCCCTGCACCACGAACCCGACGTCCACACTCTGTCCGGCGCCGATCTGCTGGTTCCAGCTCTCCGGCCGCACCGTGACGTGCTGCCCGCTGACGGTGTAGACGGCGTTCCACAGCGAGGAGAGGCTGGCACCGGCCGGCAGGTCGAAGCTGAGCGTCCAGTCGCCGATCGGCGCGGTGTCCCCGTTGCTGATCAGGTACTGCCCGGTGTAGCCGCCGTCCCAGGTGCTGGTGCGGCTGTAGACGGCGCCGAGGGTGGCGGCGCTGGCACTGGAGGCGAACACCGCCACCCCGCCGGCGATCACGGCCGCCGCGAGCGCGCTCGCGCCGATCACCATGCCCTTGCGACCGCGGCGGCGGTGCCCGGGTCGGTGGCTGGTCTGCTGGGTCATCGGCACTCCTCGGAACGGCGTCGAACGGCGTCAGGAGCCGGGGGACCCGAGGGCCCGCACCCGGCGCCGCTGACGCTAGCGGGCCGATATCGGGACGTACCGGCCGCTCAGGCTCGGGTAGCCGTCCCTTAGGCGAGTGTTAAGGAACCGCCGCCCTCAGCAGGCCTCGCCGGCCCGCTCCTGCTCGCCGCGCCGCCGCCCCCGGCCCAGCCGCCGGGCGGGCGGCACCGCGGGCACCGCCCCGGCGCCCAGCCGCAGCCGGATCTCGGCGCCGCCGAGCCCGCCGGACCGTCCGAGCTCCAGGTCCCCGCCGGTCGCCTCGGCGAGCTTGCGGACGATGTCCAGACCGAGCCCGGTGGACCCCTCGCCGCCGTGCCCGCCGCCCCGGCGCAGCGCGGCCGACGGGTCCTCGAAGCCCACCCCGGCGTCGCCGACCAGCACGATCACGGCCCGCTCGGTGGCCAGCACGTCGACCGAGAAGGCGGTGCCGACCGGGGTGTGCCGGAAGACGTTGCCGAGCAGCGCGTCCACGGCCGCGGCCAGGTCGCCGCGCTGCACCGGCACCGGCGCGCCCGCCTCGGCGCCGGAGAGCCGCCAGGTCCGTCCCTCGTCCTCGGCCAGCGCGGACCAGAAGCCGACCCGTTCCCGGATCACCTCGGCGGCGTCGCAGCCGACCGTGACGGCGGGCGCGTCGGCCGGCGCCCGGCGGGCCGAGCGGATGATCTGGTCCACCTCGCGCTCCAGCTGGGCGACCGCGTGCCGGGTGGCGTCGGCCGCGTCGCCGTCGCCGAGCGAGGCGGCGTTCAGCCGCAGCACGGTGAGCGGGGTGCGCAGCCGGTGCGAGAGGTCGGCGGCCAGCTCCCGCTCGGCGGCCAGCAGCTGCACCACCCGGTCCGCCATCGCGTTGAACGCGGTGGCCGCCTCCTGCAGCTCGGCGGGGCTGCCCTCGGCCTCCCGCCCGGTGACCGGCACCCGCACCGCCAGGTCGCCCGCGCCCAGCGCCCGGGCGGCGGCGGCCAGCCGGCGGGCCGCGCCGACCAGCCGGCCGCCCATCCGGTCGGCGACCAGCACGGCGATCGCCACCAGGCCGAGCGCGACCAGCGAGAGCACCAGCCAGGCGGTGCCGACGCCCTGGGTGAGCTCGCTCTCGTCCACGTAGACCTCGACCACGGCGACCCGGGCGGGGTTGACGGCGACCGGCTGCAGCCGGGCGAAGCCGCCGGGCACGGCCACGGTGAGCACCCGGCCCGCTCCGGCGCCGGCCACGTCGGCGGGCTTGGCCCGGCCGGTGCCGATGGTGGCGCCCTCGACCGCGCCGCCGTCGGTGGGCGGCAGGTGGATCGCGATCCGCCCGCGGGCGCCGGCGTCGGTGCTGGCCAGGGCCCGGGACAGGTCGCCCTGGTCGGTGGTGATGGCCAGCGCCGGGCCGAGGCCGGCGGCCTGCCGGTCGGCGGCGGTGAAGGCCCGGTCCCTGGCGGTCTTCTGGACCATCAGGCCGAGCGGGATCAGGAAGGCCAGCGCGACCATCGTCGTCCCGGCGACGGCCGCCTTGACCAGGGCCCAGCGCAGCGGCTCGCCGCTGCGGCGGGCCTTCGGCGGCGCGCCCGCGTCCCCCGTGGCGCCGCCGGTCCGGGTCACGGCCGCTGCTCCGCTGTCGGGGCGGGCGCCTCCAGCCGGACGCCGACGCCGCGCACGGTGTGCAGGTAGCGCGGGTTGGAGGCGGTCTCGCCGAGCTTGCGGCGCAGCCAGGACAGGTGCACGTCGATGGTCTGGTCGCCGCCGTAGGTCTGCCGCCAGACCTCGGCCAGGATCTCCTTGCGCGGCACCACCACGCCGGGCCGGGCGGCCAGGAAGGCCAGCAGGTCGAACTCGCGGCGGGTCAGGTCGAGCGGCCGCCCGTCCAGCACCGCCTCGCGCCGCTGCACGTCGATGGCCAGCCCGCCGACCCGCAGCACCGGGGAGACCGGGGCCATCCCGCCGCCGAGCCGGCGCAGCACGGCGGTCATCCGGGCCGTCAGGTGCTCGCCGGAGAACGGCTTGACCAGGTAGTCGTCGGCGCCGTCGTTGAGCAGCCGGACGATCTCCGCCTCGTCGTCCCGGGCGGTGGAGATGATCACCGGCACGTTGGTCAGGCCGCGGATCATCTTCAGCGCCTCGCCGCCGTCCAGGTCGGGCAGGCCGAGGTCGAGGATGACCAGGTCGCAGCCGACCTGGGCGACCTCGCGCAGCGCTTCCAGGGCGGTGCCGACGCTGCGGACGGCGTGCCCGGACTCGGACAGGTGCCGGATCAGGGCCGAACGGACGAACGGGTCGTCCTCGACGACCAGGACTGTTGCCATGGCCCTGCACGGTACGGCATGCCGGTTTTTCACAAGAACCTTGCTCAATCGCCCGGCTGTCGGCGGCGCTCGGCTCAGGGCCGCTGAGCTGGTCCGGCCGCCGATGCGGCAGGATGGCGGTCGATGCGAAGCGGACTGGTTCAGACGGGTGCCTGGGCGGCGGCCACCACGGCCGCGGTGCTGCTGTCCTGGCTGGGCGTCAACGCGGTGCTCTCCGACGCCGCGTTCGAGCCGCCGGCCGCGCTCCCGCCCCGCCACTCCCCCACGCCGCTGCCCTCGGTCGCCCCGTCGACCTCCGCGCCGGCCCCGTCCTCGCCCGCCGCGCCGACCGTGCAGGGCCCGGCCAGCGCGCCGGCCTCGCTGCAGGTGGCGCCGACCCCGCCGGCGCGCAGCAGCGCCCCGCCGCCGACCCGGCACCCGTCGGCGGCCGGCTCCACCCTGGCGGCCGCCCCGAGCGGCGGCGGCACCGGCACGGTGCACAGCTACCTGGTGCCGGGCGGCCGGGTGGCGCTGGACATGCACCCGGACCGGGCCGAGCTGGTCTCGGCGGTGCCGGACGCGGGCTGGCAGATGCAGATGTGGAACGGCGACCAGTGGATGCGGATCGACTTCTCCCAGGGCACCAGCACCAACTCGGTCTTCGTCACCTGGAACGGCCACGAGCCGGACGTGCAGACGGTGGTGAACAACAGCTGACCCCGGACCGCACCGGTCCGGGGCCAGCTGTCCGTCAGGCGGCGGTCAGAGGTTGCCGCGCTTCTCCTGCTCGCGCTCGATCGCCTCGAAGAGCGCCTTGAAGTTGCCCTTGCCGAAGCCCATCGAGCCGTGCCGCTCGATCATCTCGAAGAAGACGGTCGGCTTGTCCTGCACCGGCTTGGTGAAGATCTGCAGCAGGTAGCCGTCCTCGTCGCGGTCGGCCAGGATCTTCAGCTCGCGCAGCTCCTCCAGCGGCACCCGGGTCTCGCCGACCCACTCGCCGAGGGTGTCGTAGTAGCTGTCCGGGGTGTCCAGGAACTCCACGCCGGCCTCGCGCATCTGGCGGACCGTGCGGACGATGTCGTTGGTGGCGAGCGCGATGTGCTGCACGCCGGGGCCGCCGTAGAACTCCAGGTACTCGTCGATCTGCGACTTCTTCTTGGCGATGGCCGGCTCGTTGAGCGGGAACTTCACCTTGCGGGTGCCGTCCGCGACCACCTTGGACATCAGCGCCGAGTACTCGGTGGCGATGTCGTCGCCGACGAACTCCTTCATGTTGGTGAAGCCCATCACCCGGTTGTAGAAGCCCACCCAGGTGTCCATCTTGCCCAGCTCGACGTTGCCCACGCAGTGGTCGATGGCCTGGAAGTTGCGCTGGGCCGGCGGGGCGGTGATCGGGCCGCGGGCGGTGTAGCCGGGCAGGTAGGCGCCGGCGTAGCCGGAGCGGTCCACCAGGGTGTGCCGGGTCTCGCCGTAGGTGGCGATGGCGGCCAGCACCACGGTGCCGTGCTCGTCGCTCTCCTCGTGCGGCTCGACCAGGCCGGTGGCGCCGTGTGCCAGGGCGTAGGCGTAGGCGGCGTGCACGTCCGGCACCTCGATGGCCAGGTCGACCACGCCGTCGCCGTGCTTGGCGACGTGCTGCTCCAGGAAGGCGCCGCGCTCGGTGGCGGCCTTGACGACGGAGGTGAGGACGAACCGGGCGCCGCCGGACTCCAGCACGTAGCTCGCGGTCTCCCGGCTGCCGGTCTCCGGGCCGCGGTAGGCGGTGCAGCGCATCCCGAAGGCGGTGGAGTAGTAGTGGGCCGCCTGCTTGGCGTTGCCCACGGCGAACTCGACGGCGTCCATCCCCTTCACCGGGAAGGGGTCTGCCTGGCCCGCGTGGGCGGGGACGGACTGCGCGGCGGTGTCGGTCATGACGGCCTCCCTGTAAGGCTCCGGGACCTGCGGCGAACCCGGGGGTGTGGGAGCGCCGGTAGCGCCCCGTGGCAGCGTGTGGGGTCGTCGCCACGGGGTCGTGGGTGGAGCGTGACGCCGCTCACCCCGTTGCGCAACCGTCCCGCACGATGCTGGTCAAGCTGTGCACCGTGGTCGGAGAATGCTTCCGAAGCCTGTACAGGTTGACCAGTCCAGGAGGCACAGGATGCATCCGCCGGTTTCGTCCCGGATCGACCCGTTGGACGCCCGTCTGCTCGAATTGCTCGCCGCCGAGCCGCGGATCGGGGTGCTGGAGTGCTCGCGCCGGCTGCAGGTGGCCCGCGGCACCGTGCAGGCCCGGCTGGACCGGCTGATGGCCCGCGGGGTGATCTCCGGCTTCGGGCCCGACATCGACCCGGCGGCGCTGGGCTACCCGGTGACGGCCTTCGCCACCCTGGAGATCTCCCAGGGCCAGGGCGCCGACGTCCGGGCCCACCTGGCCTCGGTGCCCGAGGTGCTGGAGCTGCACACCATCACCGGGCAGGGCGACATGCTCTGCCGGATCGTCGCCCGGTCCAACGCGGACCTGCAGCGGGTGATCGACCGGGTGGTCGGCTTCGACGGGATCGTCCGGGCGGCCACCGCGATCGCGCTGGAGAACCCGGTCCGCTACCGGGTGCTGCCGCTGGTCGAGCAGGCCGCCCAGGAGGGGCAGCCGGAGGCGCCGCCGGGGCTCGGCGGCTGAGCGGCGCGGTGGGGCGGCTCAGCAGCTGGGGACGGCCCCGCCGGAGTTCAGCGCCCGCAGCGCCGCCAGCGAGTCGTTCAGCGTGGTCACCGGGATCAGCCGCAGCTGCGCGGGCGTGTTGACCTTGGCGTCGGCGCACTCGCCGCGCGGCACCAGGAAGACGGTGGCGCCGTCCCGGGCCGCCGCCTGGGTCTTCAGCGCGACGCCGCCGACCGCGCCGATCGTGCCGCTGTCGTCGATGGTGCCGGTGCCCGCGATGTTGCGCCCGCCGGTCAGGTCGCCGCCCTGCCCGTCGCCGGCCAGCTTGTCGATGATCGCCAGGCTGAGCATCTGGCCGCCGCTGGGGCCGCCGATGTCGCCCAGGTCCACCGTCACCTTCACCTGGTCCGAGGAGAGGTGCAGGTAGTCCAGGGCCACGGTGGTGGCGCTGTCCTGGGCCTGCGTCATCTCGTGCTGGGCCTGGGTGATGGTGCCCTGCGGGTAGACGCTGTCCCGGGGCAGCACGGCCACCTTCGGGTCCGCCCAGGCGGAGAGCGCCTGGTAGAGGCTGATCGAGTCCTTCGGCCCGGTGGCCAGGATGGTGGTCACCCGCAGCGAGCCCGTGGTGCCGCGCACCGGGGCGCCGGTGATGGTCAGCACCTGGGCGCCCTGGTAGCTGCCGAGCGCGTCGGCGGTGGAGCCGGGCCAGGTCTTGGTGAACGGCAGCGGGGCGAACGCGGCCACCAGCACCAGGGCGGCCAGCACCGCGCCGCAGAGCCCCAGCGCGCGGCGGCGCGGGGTCAGCCGGTCGGCAAGGGAACGGGCGGCGGGTGCAGTCGGGTCAGCAGGCACAAGGGGAATCCAAACACACCCCGGCTCAGCGCAGGGCGTCCGCCACCTCGGTCGCCGCCTCCACCACCCGCGGCCCGACCCGCTCGGGCACCAGTCCGTTGAGCATCACCACGCCGACGCTGCCCTCGATGCCGCTCAGCCCGACCAGGGCCGCCGCGGCGCCGCTGGCCCCGGACTGCTCCTCCGCGCGGGTGATCACGAAGGCCTGGTCCGGTCGGCGCTGCCCGGGGAACTTGCGGGCCTCCAGGATCGCCCGGCCGGCCGCGCTCTCGTCCAGCGGGTGCCGCAGGCCGGTCCGGTAGGCCACGTGGAAGTCGGTCCAGCTGGGTTCCACGACGGCCACGGCCAGCGCCTCGGTGCCGTCCACCAGGGTCAGGTGGGCGGTGGCGCCGAGGTCCTCGGCCAGGCTGCGCAGCGCGGGCAGCGCGGCCTCGCGCAGCAGCGGGTGCACCCGGTGGGCCAGCCGCAGTACGCCCAGGCCGACCCGGGCCCGGCCGCCGATGTCGCGGCGGACCAGCCCGTGCTGCTCCAGGGTGGCCAGCAGGCGGTAGACGACCGTGCGGTTGACGGCCAGTCGGGCGGCCAGCTCGGTCACGGTCAGGCCGCGCTCGGAGTCGGCCAGCAGTTTGAGTACCCGCACTCCGCGGTCGAGGGTCTGGGAGGTCTCGGCGGTCACGACACGCATTCCTTTCCGCACCGGGAGCCGCCCGGTACGGGACCGGACCGGCGAGGGGGCGTCGCGCGCAGGGGTGTGGACGCGGCAGGCCGGCTGCGTCGTCATCGGCACGCACGGCTGTGCGCCCTCCAGCCGTAGGTCGTGCCTGCGAGAAGAGCGTGGGGAGAAAGTAGTAAGTGATTGGCCGTGACGGAAGTGCTTGTCCAAAATTCGGTCAAGATCGATATTTTGGATTCGGACCAATCCGGGCAATCATCTGCATTTCGCGGGGGGAACGGGCACCCCGACTCCCGCGGTGCTCCGGGTAACGGACACCTGGGAGTTTTCCGGGAACTCACCCGGCGGGCGGTGATCGCCCGCACGCCGGGTCAGTTCGGGGCGGCCGGAAAGGGCTCCGCAGGGGTCAGCGGGCCCATTCCTTGACCTTGGCGATCCGCGCCTTCAGCTGGTTCGCGGTGGCCTGCGCGGTGAGCGGTCCGCCGCACTGGCGGCGCAGCTCGTTGTGGATGGTGCCGTGCGGCTGGCTGGTCCGGTGGTGCCAGGCGGCCACCAGGCTGTTCAGCTCCTTGCGCAGCTCGCGCAGCTCCTGGTGGGTCACCACCGGGCGCTGCTCGGCGGGCAGCTCCAGCAGGTCGGCCTCCTCGGCCGGCTTGGTCCGGGAGCGCTGGATCTGCCGGCTCTGGCGCTTCTGCAGCAGCAGGTGCACCTGGTCGGGCTCCAGCAGGCCGGGGATGCCCAGGTACTCCTCTTCCTCCTCGGAGCCCGGGTGCGCCTGCATCCCGAACTCCATGGCGTTGTAGAGCACCCGGTCGAAGACCGCGTCGGAGCCCAGCGCCTCGTAGGAGAACTCCTCGCCGCCGGCGCCGTCCGGGCCGTCGTTGGCCCGTTCGGCCTCGGCGAGCAGCCGGTCCTCCTCGTCGAAGAGCCCCTCGCCCTCCTTCTTCGGCCGGTCCAGCACGTGGTCGCGCTGCAGCTCCATCTCGTTGGCGAAGCCGAGCAGCATCGGCACCGAGGGCAGGAAGACCGAGGCGGTCTCGCCGCGCTTGCGGGCCCGCACGAAGCGGCCGACCGCCTGGGCGAAGAAGAGCGGGGTGGAGATCGAGGTGGCGTAGACGCCGACGGCCAGCCGGGGCACGTCCACGCCCTCGGAGACCATCCGGACCGCGACCATCCAGCGGTCGTCGCTCGCCGCGAAGTCGGAGATCTTCTTCGACGCCTCGGCCTCGTCGGAGAGCACCAGGGTGGCCCCGTGGCCGGTGATCTCACGGATCATCTTGGCGTAGGCCCGGGCCGCGTTCTGGTCGGAGGCGATCACCAGCGCGCCGGCGTCGGGGATCGCCTTGCGCACCTCGGTCAGCCGCTTGTCGGCGGCCCGCAGCACGTTGGGGATCCACTCGCCCTGCGGGGAGAGCGCGGTCCGCCAGGCCTGGGCGATCAGGTCCTTGGTCATCGGCTCGCCGAGCCGGGCCTCCAGCTCGTCTCCGGACTTGGTCCGCCAGCGCATGTTGCCGCTGTAGGAGAGGAAGATCACCGGGCGGACCACGTGGTCCGAGAGCGCGTGCCCGTAGCCGTAGGTGTAGTCGGCGACCGACTTGCGCAGGCCGTCGGTGTCCTGCTCGTACTGGACGAACGGGATCGGGTTGGTGTCCGAGCGGAACGGCGTGCCGGTCAGCGCCAGCCGCCGGGTGGCCGGTTCGAAGGCCTCGAAGCAGGCCTCGCCCCAGGACTTGGAGTCGCCCGCGTGGTGGATCTCGTCCATGATCACCAGCGTCTTGCGGGACTCCGTGCGATTGCGGTGCAGCATCGGGTTGACCCCGACGCCCGCGTAGGTGACCACGATGCCGTGGTAGTCCTTGCTCAGCGGTCCCGAGGAGTAGGCCGGGTCCAGCCGGATCCCTATCCGGGCGGCGGCCTCGGCCCACTGCTTCTTCAGGTGCTCGGTCGGCGCGACCACGGTGATCTGCTGCACCAGGTGGTTGTGCAGCAGGTACGAGGCCAGGGTGAGCGCGAAGGTGGTCTTGCCTGCGCCCGGGGTGGCGACCGCCATGAAGTCCCGGGGCTGCTTCTCGATGTACGTGTCCAGCGCCCCCTGCTGCCAGGCCCGCAGCTTGCCCGCGGTGCCCCAGGGCGCGCGCCCGGGGAAGGCCGGCGACAGGTGCGAGGCGGCCGAGGTCCCGGCCGCCCGGGCCGCGTGGTGCGGCTCGGCGGCATCGGAGAAGAGCGGCGACATGTCGGAAGAGGCGGCAGTACTCACGGTCTCCGGATGAGGGATCGTCGCAGGTCAGGGCGGTGACGCGGCCCCACCCCGCAGTCGGCGGGCGATCGGACAACCCGCCTAGCCTACCGGCCCGCGGTGAACGCCGGCCCTCGACACGAAGGCCGCACGGGTCCTCCGGAGGGCTCGCACACCGTGATCCGGATCACCCGTTCGCCACGGTAATCAGCTGCCGCCTCCGCACTCTCACCGGGTGCACGCGCCCCACCGCCCCCCTGAGGAGTCCCCATGCGCAGCGCCGTCGTCGAGCACGTCCTGCCGGCCCGTCTGATCCTGAGCAGCCAGTGCAGCACCGGTCTGACCGTGGTGCTGCGGTACCGGGCGGCCGACCCGCTGGCCGTGACCATGGTGTTCCCCGCCGAGTACTCGCTGGACGAGCGGCGGGCGCCGCAACCGGAGGCCGAGGTGGTCTGGGTGTTCGGCCGGGAGCTGCTGGCGAGCGGCCTGGAGCTGCCCAGCGGGGTGGGCGACGTGCACGTGCGGCCCTGCCGCGGGCCGCAGACCATGGTGGAGCTGCGCACCCCCGAGGGGGTGGCGCTGCTGCGGTTCGAGGCGGGGGCGCTGCGCCGGTTCCTGGCCGAGAGCTACCGGGCGGTGCCGGCCGGGCGGGAGCTCGGCCTGCTGGACCCGGACCGGGCGCTGGCCGAGCTGCTGGGCTGACGGCCGGTCAGGAGGAGAGCCGGCGCATCAGCCGCACGCCCTGGCCCGGGGTCAGGTGCGGCAGGTAGGCCTTGCCGATCGCCCGGGTGATCGCCGGCAGCGCCGCCGGGTCGGGGTAGACCATGTACATCGGCCGGTACTCGGGCTGGAACTTCGCCTTGAAGGCCAGCAGCGAGCGGAACCCGTAGACCGGCTCCAGGGTCCGCCCGATCCAGTCGAGCGTCCGCTGCAGCGCGGTCGCCCCGCCGCCCCGGTCGGCCCGGGCCAGCGGGGCGCCGGAGAGGCTGAGGAACTCGGCGCCCTCCTCCTTGAAGCCGAGCGCCGCGGAGGCGATCAGGAACTCCATCACGCCCCGCAGCGCCTGCGGGTCGGCCCGCCGCCGCATGAAGTCCAGCGTCCAGCCGACCGCCGCACCGTCCCGGTAGACCGGCATCCAGCTGGTCAGCCCGTGCACGGTGCGGTCCGCGTCCACGGCCACCAGCAGCCGCACCGCCGGGTCGGCCAGCTCGTCCAGCCCGCCGAGGGTGAAGCCCATCTCGGGCAGCCCCTTGTCGGCCACCCACTCCTCGGAGATCGACCGGATCTGGTCGCGCAGCCCGATCGGGGCGCTCTGCCAGGTCCACCACTCGGCGGTGACGCCCTGTTTGCCGGCCTTGTTCAGCGCGGTCCTGATGTCCTGCCACTTCTTGCCGGTGAAGGCCAGCTCGGGCAGCGGCACCACGGTGTCCTCGGCGACCTGCAGCGAGCGCCAGCCGAGTGCGCCGGCGATCCGCTCGGTCTGCTCGGTGGCGCTGTAGAAGCACGGCGTCCAGCCCCGGGCGTCGCAGTACCGCCCGAAGCCGGCCACCGCCCGCTCCCGGGCGGCGGGCTCGCCGAACGGGTCGCCGGTGGTGAGCGCCACGGTGGCGATCACCCGGTAGGCGACGGCGGCCTCGCCGCGCTCGTCGAACCAGTAGTGGTTGCCGTCCCAGGTGCTCAGGAAGGAGAGCGTGGAGCCGCCGGAGCGGGTCAGCAGCTCCCGGGCCCGCTGCCCGGCGGCCGCGTCCTGGTGCACCGAGGGGCGGCGGAAGGCGATCAGCAGCACGACCAGCGTGACCGCCCAGAAGAGCAGCCCGCAGTAGGCGTCCAGCGCCTGCGAGGTGCCGCCGACCGGCACCGGCGCGGTCGGCAGCAGGTCGCTGTAGGCGGGCGGCAGGAACTGCGCGGGCAGCCCCTTGAGCAGCCCGGCCAGGGTGGCGTCCGGCTGGTACTGGTCGCGGACCAGCCAGCCGATCCCGACGTAGGCGGCGCAGGCCGCCAGCAGCGTGCCGCCGATCACCGCGGCCAGCCGCCGCAGGTCCGGCCGGCGCAGCCGCAGCCCGAACCGCCGGCGGGTGACCAGCAGCAGCACCAGCAGCAGCACGGGCAGCAGCAGCGCCTCGCCGACCACCTGCCAGACCACCTGGCTGCCGCCGAGCTCGCCGGCCTGGTCCAGCAGCGCGCTGAGCAGCCAGCTGAGCAGCCCGATCCAGAGCAGCTGCACCGCCGCTGTCGTCCACCAGGCCAGCCGCAGCCCGCGCCGCAGCCCCTCGGCGAGCACCACCAGCAGCACCGGGACCAGCGCCGCCATCAGCAGCCCGGGCGAGTGGAAGAAGTGCGCCTGGGCCCTGAGGTGGGCGCAGTCCGCGACCGAGACCGAGCAGGCGTAGTCGATGTCCTCGGCGCTCGGCGGCCGGGAGAAGTAGAGGTCGCCGAAGGTGTTGAACGGTCCGGCCGCCGCGCTGTAGAGCGAGGCGACCAGCGGGCCGAGCGCCGAGCCGACCACGCAGAGCGCGACCAGCACCCGGGCCTCGGCGTGCGAGGCCCGGCGCGGCGGGTGCAGCACCCCGGCCCGGCGGGCGGCCAGCACGCCCGCGGCCAGCCCGACCAGCACCCCGGCCATCCGCTGCACGCTCTGCAGGTGGCCGATGTAGAGCATCATCACCAGCGGCACCAGCACCACCAGCAGCTGCAGCCGGCGCCGCCAGAGCACGGTGAGCCGCCAGCCGAGCGCGGCGGCCAGCGCGCACAGGCCGCTGCTCGGGCCCACCGCGAGCTGGTCGACCAGCCCCTGGGTCCAGGTCTCGCCGACCGCCGCGCCGAGCCGGACCAGCCCGGTGCCGAGCAGGGTGCCGGCCGCCTGGCCGATCAGCAGCAGGGCCGCCGCCCGGGCGGTGCCCAGCCGGCGCGCGGCCATCGGCAGCACCAGCAGCGCCAGCGCCGTGTTGCCCAGGTAGGCGGCGATGCCGGAGCACCAGAGCAGGGAGCTGACCGGCGTCCACCAGTAGCCGGCCGCCAGGCTGGGCACGCCCACCCCGACGTGCGCCAGCAGCGGGGCCGGCGGCCCGTGGCCGAGGCTGCCGGTGAGCCCGCCGACCAGCCAGAGCGCCGCCACCAGGGCGACCGCCGGCGGCGCCTCGCGCAGCCCGCGCACGGCCCGCAGCGGCAGCGCGCCGGCCCGCAGCACCCGCTGCAGCCGGCCGGGCGGAGCCGGGGCGAGCGGCGGCGCCGGGGCGCCGGGTTCCGCGCTCACCCGGTCAGCCCGGTGGTCTTGCCGATCCAGTCCACCTGGCCGGCCAGAGCGGCCTTGAAGACGCCCCAGTCGTGGCCGCCGGGCACGCTGCCGATCACGGTGGCCATGCCCGCGGCGGCCGCCGCCTCGTGCACCTTCTTCGTCTGCGGCCCGTAGGTGCCGTCGCCGGCTCCGTAGACGAAGGAGGCGCTGGTGTGCGGGAACCGCTGGCGGGCCATCACGTGCAGCGGGTCGACGGCGTCGAAGGCCGCCTCGTCGCCGCCGAAGGCCTTGTCCACGGTCTCCTGGTGGCTGCCCAGGGTGGGCTCGTCCTGCCCGGAGACGTCCAGGAAGGCGCCGTAGACCTGCGGCGCGTTGACGGCGAGCTGGACGGCACAGGTGCCGCCGTAGGAGATCCCGCCGATCATGGTCGCGGTGCGGCCGGTGGCGGTCTGCAGGTGGGCGTGGATCCAGTCCGGCACGTCCTCGGCCAGGTAGGTCTGGGCCTTGGTGATCCTGGAGTCCATGCACAGGGTGTTGCCGAAGGTGGAGCCGGTCGGGTCGGCGCTGACCACGATCGGGGCCAGCCCGTGGTGCTTGGCGGCGAAGGCGTCCATGGTGGCGGCCAGGTCGCCGGAGTTCACCCAGTCGGACGGGCTGCCGGGCTGCCCGGCGAGCAGCACCAGCACCGGCAGCAGCGGGCGCGGGTCGGCCTGGTAGGCGGGCGGCAGGTAGACGTAGGCGTCCCGGCCGCTGTAGCCGGACTTGGTGCCGGGGATCGCCGCGGTGGAGACGGTGCCCTTGGCGGGCAGGCCGGCCGGCGGCCGCCAGACGCTCTCCAGCGGGCGTCCGGCGGGCGCGGCCACGGTGTGCGCGGCCTGTCCGGCGGCCAGCTTGGGGGTGTGCTCCAGCCAGGGCGCCAGCAGCACCCGCACCGTCGGGTACTGCTGGTAGTAGCGGTTGACCTGGTTGGCGCCCATCGCCAGCACCAGCAGCGCGGCCCCCGCGGCGGCGAACCGGCCGCGCCAGCGCAGCGCGGACATCCGGAAGACGGCCAGCAGCGGGCCGAGCAGCGCGATGCCGGTCCACACCTCCACCTCCCGGGGCAGCGGGTCGGGGAACGGCCGCCACCAGTCCTCCACCACCAGCACCAGCAGCGCGGTGAGCGCGGCGGCCAGCACCACGGCGGTCGGGAACCGGCGGCTCCACCAGTGGTCGCTGGCCGAGACGGCCAGGCCCAGCAGCGCGCCGCAGCCGAGCACCAGCAGGATCCAGGCCAGCGCGCCGGAGGTGAGGGACCAGTCGAGGGGTCCGGATATCGCGAGTTTCACGCGGGCCTCCGGTGGCCCGTGAGGTGTGCGTAGACCACCACGTTGCCCTGGTAGCCGGTGTCCTTGCGGTAGTCGCCGCCGCAGGTGATCAGCCGCAGCTGCGGGTCCGGCGCCTGGCCGTAGACCTGCTTGTCCGGGAAGGCGGTGCGCGGGTAGACCTCGATCGCGTCGACCATGAACCAGGCGGTGCTGCGGTCGGCCCGGGCCACGTCGATCCGGTCGCCGCGGTGCAGCGCGCCGAGCCCGTAGAAGACCGCCGGGCCCTCGGCGGTGTCCACGTGGCCGGCCAGCAGCGCGGTGCCCTTCTGACCGGGCGTCACGCCGCCGCGGTACCAGCCGGCCAGGTTGCGGTCCTGCTCCGACGGGGTGGCCAGGTGGCCCTCGCCGTCCAGGCCGACGCCGGTGACCGGCGCGTCCACGCCGATCGCCGGGATGCTGATCCGCACCGGCGCCGAGGCCCCCATCGGGGTTCCGCTCAGCGCGGCCGGCCGCGGCCCGCCGGCTCCCAGCGCCTCGGCCGGGGAGGGTGCGGGCGGCTGCCCGCCCCGGCTGCCGTCCTGCACCAGCCAGGCTCCGAGCACCACCGCCGCTCCCAGCAGCGCCGCCCCCGTCCAGGGACTCCTGCGCGCACCCACCCCTGCACCTCTCCTCGTCGTCGGTGAGATCGTCGGAGAAATCACCCTTGTCCAGCCAATCCGGACGCCCGGTCGGGCGCATCGGTTGCGCCGCCGCCCGGGTGATCGTCCGCGGCCCTTCCGACGGCCCGCACCCGGGGCAGCCGCGGCCGTACCAGGAAGCCCTCGGCGAGGCCGTTGGCGATCGCGATCACCGGCAGCTCGGAGGACTTCTCGTACAGGACGAACCGGGGCTCCCAGACCGGCTGGTACTTGGCGTTCGCACGGTACAGCGACTCCAGCTGCCACCACCGGGAGAGGAACCGCAGCACCGAGCGGGAGAGCCGCAGCACCGGCCCGGCGCCGAGCCTGCCGCCGGCCTCGAAGACGTAGCGGAACATCGCGAAGTTGAGCGAGACCCGGGTGACCGGCAGCCGGCCCTGTCCGGCCGCCAGCAGCAGCTCGGTGACCAGGAACTCCACCAGCCCGTTCTCCGACTCCCGGTCCCGGCGCATCAGGTCCAGCGAGAGCCCGTGCGCGCCCCAGGGCACGAAGCTGAGCAGCGCGCAGGTGCGGTCGTTCTCGTCCCGGCACTCGGCCAGCACGCAGTCCCCGTCGGACGGGTCGCCGAGCCGGCCCAGCGCCATGGTGAAGCCGCGCTCGGTGCGGCCGTGCCGCCAGGCGTCGGCCAGGTGCACCAGTTCGGCCAGCTCCTGCGCCGGGATGTCCCGGTGCCGGCGGACCACCGCCCGGTAGCCGGCCTTGCGGACCCGGTTGTGGGCCTGCCGCAGGGTCCGCATCGAGCGGCCCTCCAGGCTGAAGTCGGCCACCTCGACGATCGCCTCGTCGCCGAACTCCAGCGCCCGCAGCCCGGCCCGCCGGTAGGCGATGCCGGCCTGCTCGCCGGCGCCGGTGACGGCCGGCACCCAGGCGTTGGCCCGGGCCAGCTCGCGCCAGCGCTCGATCGCGCCGGGCCAGGCCTCCGGGTCGCCGATCGGGTCGCCGGAGGCCAGCGCCACCCCGTTGACCACCCGGTAGAGCACGGCGGACTTGCCGGACGGCGACCAGCAGACCGACTTGTCCCGGCGCAGCGCGAAGTAGCCCAGCGAGTCCCGGGCGCCGTGCCGGTCCAGCAGCTCCCGCAGCCGCAGCTCGTCCTCCGGCTGCAGCCGGACCCTGCCGTGCGGGGAGCGGAAGAAGACCCGCAGCACGATCAGGAAGAGCGCCGCGCCGAGCACGTTGATCGCCAGGTCGGCCCAGCGGGAGACGGTCACCGCGGGCACCAGCTCGCCGAAGCCGGAGGTGGTGAAGAGCCGGATCGCGGCGTACCGCACGCTGTCGTCCCAGTCCGGCACCGGCGCCGCGTTGCCGGCCCGGATCAGCACCGCGCCCAGGCCGATCACCAGCGCCCCGCCGACGGCCGCGGTACCCAGCCCGAGCAGCACGTTCCCGCGCGCGCCGCGCACCCGGTAGGCGGGCCGGCCGATCAGCAGCGCGACCAGCACGCTCGCGGTCAGGGCGGCCGAGACCCAGTTGAAGGGGTGCTCGCGGTCCTCCGGGAGCAGCAGCAGGGCCAGCGCGAAGAGCACCGCGTAGGCCGCCACCACGGTGGTGGCGACGATCCAGGCAGCCCGCTTGCGCCGGCGCAGCATCACGGCGAGCAGGGCGGCGAAGAGCGCGGCGGTGAAGCCGGCGGTGACCAGCACGGGGGTGAAGTAGTCGCCGGAGTTGGCCCGGTGCACCCGGTCCCGGAACGGTGCGACCACCCCGGCCAGCAGGTTGAGCGCGGCGGCGATCCGCAGGTACCACTCGGCGTAGCCGGCGCACCGCTGCCGCCAGCGCGGCAGCACCACCGGCACCGGCTCGGGCGCCGCGGCGGGTGTGGCGGGTGTGGCGGGCGCCTCGGCGGCGGCGCTGCCGGGCAGGAGGTCGGGGGCGCCGGCCAGCAGGTTGTAGGCGGCCGTCTTGGCGGTCATCAGCCGGCGGTGCACCCGGGCCTCGCGGCGCTCGGCGCGGGCCATCCGGCGCGGGCGGCTGCGGTAGCGCCAGCGGGCCCAGGGGCTGCCGGGCCGGGCCAGCCGGATCGCGCCGACCACCGCGAGCAGCGGGATCATCAGGCCGATCAGGCCGGTCCAGAGCTTGCCCTTGAGCAGGCTGATCACCACCAGCACCAGCAGCACCCCGGCCACCGCCAGCTGACCGGCCGAGGGCCGCCCGGAGAAGCCGCCGAGCGGCAGCTGGCCGAGCAGCAGCAGGCCGATCAGCGCCACCGCCAGGATCACCGCGTCCACCGACTTGCGGCCCTGCTCCTTCCAGTAGACGTCCTCCAGGTGCAGCACCAGGGCGAACTCGTCCAGCACCAGGCCGCAGCCGACGCCGAAGCCGAGCGCCAGCAGCTCCCGGGTGTGGCTGGTCAGCCCGTGCACGGTGAACCCGCCGACGCCGGTGACCAGCATCAGCGCCTGGCCGAAGACCACGTGGTGGATGTGCAGGCCGCCCGGGGAGACGTTGCCGGGCCACCAGGGCGTACCGCGGCGGATCAGCCGGGTGCTGAGCCGGATGAAGAGGAAGGCGACGACCAGCCCGAGCAGCAGCAGGAAGAGCGGCTGCCGGCCCGGCTCGACGACCCTGGAGTGATAGGCGTCCAGTACCGACTGCCACATGGCGACCTTCTGCTCCTCCCGCTGCTTTCCGTCCAATCTGAATGATCGTTCGATCCGCCGGACGCGTCGACACGCCGTTCGGCTGGTCCTAACGGGCGGTCGACCCGCTCCTGGTCCACCGTCACGGCCCGGAGCGTGACATCCTGTGGACAAATCAGCCCATAACGGCCGATCAGCGGACGGAGAGCCAGCAACCGGGTGCCGCAGGGCCGTTGGGCCGCACCGCGACCGATACTCGCGCCCTCGACTTGGAGAGACCATGGACGCCCTGTCCCGCCGTTCCCTACTCGCCGCCGGTGCGGCCACCGCCGCCACGGTGGCCGCCGGCTGCGCCCGTCCCGCCACCGCCGGATCGCGGGGCGAAGCGGCGGGCGCCGCCCCGGTCCCGGCCGGAGCGGGCTCCGGCTCCGCCTCCCCCGCCGCGCCGAGCACCCCGGCCAAGCCGCCGGCCACCATGATCGGCGACGGCTCCACCTCCGACACCGGCCCGCAGCCGCACCAGCCGGTGCCGGAGCCGCTGGAGCTGGGCCAGCGGCCGCCGCAGTTCGTGGTCTTCTCCTGGGACGGGGCCGGCGAGCTGGACAACAAGCTCTTCTCCCGGTTCCGCACCCTGGCCAACGAGCACAACGCCTCGATGACCTTCTTCCTCTCCGGCATCTACCTGCTGCCGGAGTCCAAGAAGGAGACCTACCGGCCGCCGCAGCACAAGCCCGGCGCCTCCGACATCGGCTACCTGGCCGACCAGCACATCCACGACACGCTCACCCAGGTGGGCGCCGCCTGGCTGGACGGCCATGAGATCGGCACCCACTTCAACGGCCACTTCTGCGGCGCCACCGGCGGCGGCCGCTGGTCGCCGGAGGACTGGGACAGCGAGATCCAGCAGGCCATGGACTTCGTGATGAACTGGCGCACCAACACCGGCTTCACCGACCTGCCCGCGCTGCCCTTCGACTACCGCAAGGAGCTGATCGGCAGCCGCACCCCCTGCCTGGAGGGCCAGCGCGGCCTGCTGCCGACCGCGGCCGCGCGCGGCTGGAAGTACGACTCCAGCGGGCCCGGCGGACTGCAGGTCTGGCCGCAGAAGATCCAGGGCGGCGCGCTCTGGGACATGCCGCTGCAGTCCATCCCGTTCCCCGGGCACTCCTTCCAGGTGCTCTCGATGGACTACAACATCATGTACAACCAGTCCGGCGACAACACCAAGGGCAACGCGGTCTTCCAGGACGCCTGGCAGAAGCAGGCCCGGGACGCCTACCTGGCCGGCTTCGAGCGCGCCTACAACGGCAACCGCGCGCCGATGTACATCGGCAACCACTTCGAGCAGTGGAACGGCGGCATCTACATGAACGCCGTCGAGGAGGTGCTGCGGACCATCGCCGAGAAGCCCGAGGTCCGGCTGGTCTCGTTCCGCCAGCTGGTCCAGTGGCTGGAGGTCCAGGACCCCGGCGTGCTGCGCAAGCTGCAGGCGCTGGGCGTCGGCGAGGCCCCGGCGGCCGGCTGGTCGGCCTACCTCGGCGCCGCCGGCTGACCCCATTCGGCGCCACCCCGGGTGATCGGGCATCACCCCAGGTAGCGGGGGGTTTGAGCGGGGCCCGGCGGCGGATCTGCGGATGCGCCGCCCCGCCCGGGACCGTACCCCTGGTCTCAGGACCCGGTTCCGCCTACTACCCCCGCGGGACGACCCCGCGACCCGCGTCCCAGGAGAACCACCATGCGTGCTCGCCACTTCGCCGCCACCGGACTGCTCGTCCTGGCCGCCGGCCTGGCCGCGGCCGGCCCCGCCGCCGCCAACCCGGTCATCATCGAGCCGGACCCGGTCACCCCGGGCAGCCAGTTCACCGTCCTGGACGGCGGCAACTGCGACAGCGCGGGCGGCACCGCCGTCTTCCGCTCCCGCGAGCACGCCCAGGACGAGGACATCCCGCAGGTCCGGCTCGGCTCGCTGCGCGGCCTGGTCGGCGCGGTGGCCACAGTGCCCGAGCACGCCCGCCCCGGCGTCTACGACGTGACCGTCAAGTGCACCACCGTCACCAAGAGCGAGGTGACCACCACCTTCACGGTGCACGGCGACGCGGGCGGCAAGCCGGAGCACGAGCAGCCCGGCGGCCCGAGCGCCCCGAGCGGCCCGAGCGGCCCGAGCCACGCGGGCCTCGGCGGCTCGGTCGGCCCCAACCTGCCGGAGACGCTGGCCGGCGTCACCCTGCTGGGCACCGCGGCCGCCGCGGTGGTGCACCACCGGCGCCGCCGCGACACCTGAGCAGGACTCAGGTGTCGGCCCGCGCCGGCCGCACCCGGCCGGCCAGCGCGGCGCCGAGCAGCGCCACCCCGGCCATCACCACGAAGATCGCCGCGTAGGCCCCGCGCGCCACGCTCCCGGTGCCCGCGTCGGCCGCCGCCACCGCGCCGCCGCCGAAGCCCGCGAAGAGCACCCCCGCCAGCGCCACCAGCAGCACCGTGCCCAGCGCGTCGCAGAGCTGCAGCGAGGCCGAGTTGGCGCCGGCCTCGGCGGGCGGCGAGAGCTTCATCATCAGCACGCTGATGCTGGCGATCATCAGGCCCATCCCGATCCCGCCGAAGCCCCAGGCCACCGCCGCCGTCCAGGTGGGCATCCCGGGCAGCAGCACCAGCGCGGCGCCGGCGATGGCCGCCGCGGTGAGCAGGAAGCCCACCCGGATCAGCGGCTCCCGGTACCGGTCGGCGCCGGGCCGGCCCTGCAGCCAGGAGCCGAGCGCCCAGGACAGGCCGCCGCTGGTCAGCGTCAACCCGGCCATGGTCGGCGACAGGTGCCGCTGGGTCACCATCATCAGCGGGATGAACGCCTCGGCGGCGAAGAACGCCCCGGAGGCCACCCCGCGCAGCAGGATCACCGTCGGCAGCCCGCGCGCCACCCGCAGCGTGCCGGGCGGCAGCAGCCGCAGCACGGCCGGCACGAGCAGCGCCGCCCCGGCCGCCGCGGGCAGCAGCGCCCAGGCGTCCCGCCGGTCCCCGGCGTACTGCAGCAGCCCGGCGCCGAGCGCCGCCATCGCGGCCAGCCCGATCCGCCGCCGGTCCAGCGCCCCGCCCGCGGGCGGCGGCTGGTCCCGCTCGGCCCGGCGCAACGCCGGGCCCATCACCGCCAGCGGCAGCACCACCAGCACCGGCACGGCCAGGAAGACCCAGCGCCAGCCCAGGTGCTGGGTGACCGCGCCGGCCACCACCGGGCCGAGGATCGAGGGCAGCACCCAGGCAGCGGAGAAGGCCGCGAAGACGGCCGGCCGCAGCCGCTCCGGGAAGGCCCGCCCGACCACCACGTAGAGCGCGACGATCACCAGGCCACCGCCCAGGCCCTGGATCGCCCGGCCGCCGACGAAGAGCCACATGTTGGCCGCGGTGCCCGCCACCACCAGCCCGGCCGCGAAGATCCCTATCCCGCCGAACAGCGGCAGCACCGGCCCGCGCCGGTCGCACCACTCGCCGGAGAGCACCATGGCGAACAGGGTGCTGGTGAAGTAGCCGGAGAAGGCGAAGGCGTAGAGCGCGACCCCGTGCAGCTGACGGGCCGCCACCGGCATCGCGGTGTTGACGGCCGTCGCCTCGAAGGCGAGCAGCAGCACCACCGACACGATCCCGAGGGTGAGCGCCCGGTAGCCGGCGCTCAGCACCCCGCCCTCGTCGGCTGGGGCGAGGGCGGTCGGCAGCGCGGTGTCGGAAGCGGTCATGGCTGCCATGGTAAGCGGCGTTGACCGAGTTGACCCCTGACCTTTGGTCCTAGGACTTCATACGCATGTCACATTCGGGCATTGACGCCCCCCACCCGCGACGGTTTAGAGTAATTCTCGAAAGCACCGCGGAATTCACCCGCAACACACCGACCGGAGAGGAGCCCGCCGCCATGCAGCGCACCGCTCCCTCCTGTTGTCGCACTGCCTGACCAGCTCGCACGGCCATGTGCCCGAGTGGCTCAGGGAACCGCCTGCAAAGCGGTGCACACGGGTTCGAATCCCGTCATGGCCTCCCTTTCCGTGAATTCCGGCCGGCAGCCCGCCGACCGGAATTCCGGCATTCCCGAAAACAGTTCCCGGGAATTCCCGGGACCCGTGCTCAGCCCACCACCGCGTCCTGCGGCGGGATCGGCAGCCGCCCGACCGGCAGCCCGGTGGCCGCCCGCACCGCCGCCGCCACCGCGGCCGGCGCCACCACGGCCGGCACCGCGCTGACCGCCTTGGCCCCGAAGGTGGCGACCACGTCCCGCTCCTCCACCAGCTTGGCGATCCGCACGTCCGGCGTGTCCAGCGCGGTGGGCAGCCGGTAGCCGGTCAGCGAGGGGTTGAGCAGCACCCCGCCGGCCGTCCGCAGGTCCTCCAGCAGCGCCGTGCCGACGCCCTGGGCCACCGCGGCCTCGATCCGGTCCTCGATCTGACCCGGGTTCAGCGCCCGGCCCACGTCCTGGGCCACCGTCACGTCGACCACCCGTACGGCGCCCAGCTCGATGTCCACGTCCACCACCGCGCGCATCGCGCAGAACGCGATCGAGACGAAGGCGTCGCCCTGGCCGGCCTCGTCCAGCGGCTCGGTCGGGTGCGGGCGGCACTGCGCCGTCGCCCAGAGCTCCTTGCCCTCCAGCGCCTCGGTGACCGGCATGCCGAGCACCCCGTCGTAGGAGGTGATCTTGCCGTCGGCGATCGACAGCAGCTCCACCGACATGCCGAAGTCGGCCGCGATCGGCGCCAGTAGCTGGTGGCGGACCATCAGCGCGGCCCGCTCCACCGCCCCGCCGGAGACCCAGGTGTGCCGGCCGCGGGCCGACGGGCCGGCGATCGACTGGTCGCTGTCCACCGGCGCCACGTAGACCTCGCCGACCCCGAGCACGCTCTGCACGATCTGCCGGGCCAGCGTCGCGAAGCCCTGCCCGGCGTCCACCGCCGCGCAGATCACCGTCGCGTGGTCGCCGCTCACCCGGACGGTGGCGGTGGAGACCTCGTCGGCGCCCTCGGCGCCCAGCATGTGCACCATGCCGACCGCGTAGCCGATCCCGCGCCGCACCGCGGCCGGGTCGCCGGCCCCGCCCGGGCCGCCGGGCAGCAGCCAGTCGGTGTCCGGCTCGTCCAGCGGCAGCGCGGGCAGCGGCACCTCGGCCACCGCGTCCAGCAGCGCGGCCACCGGCGCCGGGCAGGTGACGGCCTGTCCGGTGGGCAGCGCGTCGCCGGTGGCCATCGCGTTGCGGCGGCGGATCTCCAGCGGGTCCAGGCCGAGCCGGGCGGCCAGCAGGTCCAGCTGCGACTCGTGCGCGAAGCAGGACTGCAGCGCGCCCTCACCGCGCATCCGGCCGGCCGGCGGGTTGTTGGTGCGCACCGCCCAGGCGTCCACCGAGACGTTCGGGCAGACGTACGGGCCGACCGCGAAGGCGGTGGCGGCGGCCAACGACTCGGCCGAGGCGTCCGCGTAGGCGCCGCCGTCCAGCAGGATCTGCGCCTCGACCTTGACCAGCTTGCCCTGGGCGTCGGCGTGGTGGCGGTAGCGCAGCAGCGCCGGGTGCCGGGCGGCGTGCGCCTGGAAGGACTCCTCCCGGGTCAGCACCATCTTGACCGGCCGGCCCGAACGGACCGCCAGCAGCGCCAGCACCACCTGGAAGGACAGGTCCTCGCGGTCCGCGGTGGCGCCCGGCACGCCGGTCACCACCAGCCGCACCCGGTCCTGCTCCAGGCCGAGCCGGGCCGCGACCCGCCGCCGGTCGCCGTGCGGGTCGGTGGAGGACAGGTGCAGCTCGACCCCGCCGTCCGGGCGCGGCACGGCCAGCCCGGCCTCGGCCCCGATCGGCGCCGGGTCCTGCCGGCCGACCTGGTAGAGCCCCTCGACCACCACCTCGCCGACCACCTCCTGGTCGCCGCGGCGCAGCGGGAGGTGGCGCAGCAGGTTGCCGCTGGGGTGCAGGGCCGGGCCGTTGAAGGCCTGCTCGGGGTCGGTCAGCGGCTCCAGCAGCTGGTAGTCGACCACGATCAGCGAGGCGGCCAGCCGGGCGGTGTCCGGGTGGTCGGCGGCCACCGCGGCCACCGGCTCGCCGTGGTGGCGGACCACCCCGGCGGCCAGCACCGGGCGGTCGCTCTCCTCGGCGGCGGGCAGGTCGGCGGCGGTCACCACCGCGTGCACCCCGGGCACGGCCAGCGCGGCCGAGGTGTCGATCCCGGCGATCCGGGCGTGCGGGTGCGGCGAGCGCAGCACCGCGCCCCAGAGCAGTCCCTCGGCCCACAGGTCGGCGGCGTACGGGTAGATGCCGAGCGCCTTGGGCAGGGCGTCGCTGCGCAGCGGCGAGCTGCCCAGGCCGAAGGCCGGCGCGGCGCCCGCCTCGGCGGTGCGGTCGAGCTGGTCGGTCATGCGCGGTCGTCCTCGGGGAGGAGGCCGTGGGCGGGCGTGCCCGCCTCGGGCGTGCCGGGAGCGGTCTCGTAGACGGGCCCGTCGAACGGGCCGGCCGGCACGCCGTGCGCCGGGGTGCCGTGCCCGCCCGCCGGGTCGTAGCCGGGGCCCGGGTAGACCGGCTCGGCGTACGGGTAGGGCGGCTGGGCCTGGTCGAAGCCGGGGCCGGGGTAGGGGGTGCCGTGCGCGGGCGTCGGCTCGTACGGGGTGCCCTGGGCCGGGGTGCCCTCGAACGGGGCGGTCGGGGTGCCGTGCGCGGGGGTCGGCTCGTAGACCGCCTCCGGCGCCGGCGGGTAGCCGTGTTGCTGGTAGCCGCCGGGGTAGCCCTGCGGCGGGATCACCCCGAGGCCGGTGCCGGCCGCGGTGACGCCGGGCGCGACGGCCTCCTCGGCGCTGATCCAGCCGTCCTCGGCCTCGAAGATCGGCACCTCGCCGGCGGTCTGGGTGCCGCTCCAGGCGTCCTGGTAGACCGGCGGGTCGGCCGGCTCGCCGGCGTCGCCCTGCTCGGGGCCGCCCGACGGCCCGTCAACCGCCGGGGCCGGGGCCTGCGCCCGGGCCTTGGCGGCCTCCGCCTTGGCCGCGTCGGCCTCCTCGGCCGCCAGCAGCGCCGCGGCCCGCCCGTCGGCGACGGTCTGCACGGCCGCCAGCGCGCTGCGGTAGCCGGTGCAGCGGCACAGGTTGCCGCAGAGCGCCTGGCGGGCCTCCACCTCGGTCGGCCGGTGGTTGCGCTGCAGCAGGTCGTGCACCGCCATCGCCATCCCGGGCGTGCAGTAGCCGCACTGCACGGCGCCGGAGTCGGCCAGCGCCTGCTGCACGTCGCTGACCGAGCCGGCCGCCGACAGGCTCTCCACGGTGGAGATCTCGCTGTCCGCGGCGAGCGCGGCGGGCACCAGGCAGCCGGCCACCAGCTGCCCGTCCACCTGCACCGAGCAGGCCCCGCACTCGCCCTGCTCGCAGCCGTTCTTGGCGCCGGCCAGGCCCAGCCGCTCGCGCAGCACGTAGAGCAGGCTCTCGCCGATCCAGGCGTCGGTGACGGGCCGTTCGAAGCCGTTCACCCGCAGGGTGTAGGAGGCGGTGGGCCGCCCGTCGCCCAGCTGGGCGGGGTGCATCGTCGGATCGGTCGCCATCTGGGCGATCCCCTCGGCCGTCACTTCAGTGCCCTCCCCAGCGCTCGGCGGGCCAGCACCGCCACGGTACGCCGTAGTGCGGTGGCGGCCGCGGTCGGCCCCTCCGGCCGCAGCCCGCCCGGCTCGGCGCCGTAGGCGTCCGGCACGCAGGCGGTGGCCACGTACTCGCCGAAGGCGGCGGCCGCGGCCGGGTCGATGGTCCGGGCGCCGTCCTCGCCGCGGGCCGACCAGTCGATGCAGCCGGCCACCCAGGCCTCGGCCTCCAGCGGCCGCAGCGGCACCGGCGCCACCGCGCCGACCGCGCAGCGCACGCCGCGCCGGGCCGGGTCCAGCACCAGCGCCACCGAGGCGGTGGCCCGGGCCGGCCCGCCGCGGCCGGTGGCCTTCACGAAGACCTGCGGGGCGTGCAGCAGCGGCACCCGGACCCAGGTGAGCAGTTCGCCGGGCCGGATCGGGTCCAGGCCGGTGAGCAGGTGGCTGACCGGCACCTCGCGGTGGCCGCCGGGCCGGGCCAGGGTGACCACGGCCTCCAGCGCGGCCAGCACCGGCAGGGTGTCCCCGGCCGGCGCGGCGGTGGCGATGTTGCCGCCCAGGGTGCCGACGTTGCGGGTCTGCGGCGGCCCGGCGGTGCGGGCGGCGTCGGCCAGCGCCGGGATCAGCGCGGCGAAGTCGGGGCGGTCCATCCGGGCCAGGGTCAGGCCGGCGCCGAGCACCGCGGTGCCGCCGTCCTCGTAGCGCCAGCCGCGCAGTTCGGTGATCCGACCGAGGCCGAGCAGCGCGGCCGGGCGGACCCGTCCGGCGTTCACCGCCTCCATCAGGTCGGTCCCGCCGGCCACCGGCACGGCGGCGGGATGGGTGCCCAGAGCCTCGACGGCCTCCTCCAGGGAGGTCGGCAGCATGATCGTCCGATTCACCTGGGTCCCACCATGCTCCACTCTCCTGGGCTGCGCCCGGCCCGGGCAGCCGTCCCGGCCGGACGTCGACCGGCCGGCCCGCCTGGCACCGCTGCGCGCGGTACCGCCCGTAGAGTACGGGCCCGGGCTGCCGAACTGAAGCCGCCCGTCGGTCGGGCAACTCTGGCACACCCCGCGATCGGGCCGCGCGCGGGGCGGCGGGCGGGCGCCGCACCGCCCCTGACGATCATGACGAGCCGGGCGCCCGCCGGGTTCCCGGCCCGTCCTGGCGCCCCGTCCTGGCGCCCCGTCAGCGGCGCGGCGGCGGGCCGTCCAGCGGGCGGCCGACCACGCCCGGCCACTGCTGCCAGGGCCTGGGCCCGGTGAGCGGCCGGTACTCGACGCCGAGCGCGTCCAGCCGGGCCAGGTGCGCGGCCGTCCTGCGCTCGAAGCCGGGCCAGTCGCGCGCGGCCGGGTCGGCGGGCAGCGCGGACCAGGCCACCTCGGCGAGCGCGGCCAGCCGCGGGAAGGCCCGGAAGTCCATCTCGCGCGGGTTCTCGGCGAACTCGGTGAAGAGCGTGGCCTGAGTGCCGATCACCTGACGGGCGCTCCGCTCGTCCAGCTCGGCCGGCACCGGCTCGAACCGGTAGACGTCCTCCAGGGTGCGCACGTAGCCCACCGGGATCGGCTCCTCCGGTCCGGCCCCCTGCCGGTGGTCCAGGTAGACGTGCTGCTCGGGGCACATCACCACCTGGTGCCCGGCCCGCGCGGCGGCGATCCCGCCGGCGAAGCCGCGCCAGGAGGAGACCGCCGCGCCGGGGGCAAGGCCCCCCTCCAGGATCTCGTCCCAGCCCATCAGCCGGCGGCCGCGGTCGGCCAGCCAGCGGTCGAAGTGCCGGATCATCCAGCTCTGCAGCTCGTCCTCGTCGCGCAGGCCGAGCTCCTTGATCCGGGCCTGGACGGCCGGGCTGGCCCGCCACTCGTCCTTGGGGCACTCGTCGCCGCCGATGTGCACGAACTCGGACGGGAAGACCTCCAGCAGCTCCTCCAGCACACCCTCGAAGAAGGCCAGGGTGGCGTCGGAGGGGTTGAGCACATGGCTGCTGACGCCCCAGCCGGTCCACACCCCGAGCGCCGCGGTGTCCACCACGTCGGTGTTGCCCAGCTCGGGGTAGGCGGCGATGGCGGCCTGGTTGTGGCCCGGCAGGTCGATCTCCGGGACCACCGTGATCCCCCGGTCGGCCGCGTAGGCCACCAGCTCGCGCAGGTCGTCCTGGGTGTAGAAGCCGCCGTGCGGCTTGTCGTCCCAGCGCTGCCCGTCCCGGAACCCCACCATCGAGTGGGTCCGCCAGGAGCCGGCCTCGGTCAGCCGGGGGTAGCGCCTGACCTCGAACCGCCAGCCCTGGTCGTCGGTCAGGTGCAGGTGCAGCACGTTGAGCTTGTGCGCGGCCAGCAGGTCCACGTAGCGCAGCAGGTCGGGCTTGGGCAGGAAGTGCCGGGCGGTGTCGATCAGCATCCCGCGCCAGCCGAACCGCGGCGCGTCGGCGATCTCGCCCAGCGGCAGCGCCCAGCCGGTGCGGCGCAGCGGGGCGCGGCGGAAGGCCTCGGGGCCGAGCAGCTGGCGCAGCGTCTCGGCGGCCCAGTGCAGGCCGCCGGGCCCGCCGGCCGCGAGCAGCGCGCGCTCGGGGTCGATGGTGATCCGGTACTGCTCGGGGGCCAGCCCGGGGTCGAGGCGCAGCTCGATCCGCGGGTCGTCGGCCGGGGCCAGCGCCAGCCCGGTGGCGGCGCCGAGCACGGCGCGCAGCCACCGCTCGGCGGCCTCGGTGCCGGGGCCGCCGGCCAGCGTGGTCTCCGGCCCGAGCGGCAGGGTGCGGTGCGGGTCCAGCCGGACCGCGGACGGTGCGGGGATCAGGTCCATGCGGACCATCCTGCCCCGCACCTCCGGCAGTGGCATAGACCAATCAGGGGCCTACTTGCCCTGATCGCCGCCCTTGTCGCCGCCGGCGCCGATGCCGTCGTAGATCTCCTTGCACATCGGGCAGACCGGGTACTTCTTCGGGTCGCGCCCGGGCACCCAGACCTTGCCGCAGAGCGCGACCACCGGGGAGCCGGAGAGCGCGCTCTCCATGATCTTGTCCTTCTGGACGTAGTGCGCGAAGCGCTCGTGGTCGCCGTCGCCGTTGGACACCTGCGGGACGGGCTCGACCAGGGTGCCGGTACCGAGGCCGCGCTCGGGCTCAAGAGTGCTCATGGGGGCCAAGTCTATGGGGGCGGCGGCCGAAACGGGGCCGGACGGCCCACCCCGAACGCCTCCGCTCAGTTGAGCGTGGGGTCCTCCGGATAGGTGGCCAGCATCGCCAGCGCCCCGGTCTGCCGGCGCAGCACCGCCCGCCACAGGCCCTCCGGCCGCGGGGCGGAGATGTCGCCCGGCTCGGCGTCCACCAGGTACCAGGCGCCCTCGGCGATCTCGTCCTCCAGCTGCCCGGGCGTCCAGCCCGCGTAGCCGGCGAAGACCCGCAGCGCGCCCAGCTCGCCGGCCAGCACCTGCGGCGGCGCCTCCAGGTCGACCAGCCCGATCGCGCCGTGCACCCGGCGCCAGCCGAGCGGCTCCTCGGGCCCGGGCTCGCCGGGCACCACGGCGACGGCGAGCGCCGAGTCCAGCCCGACCGGGCCGCCCTGGAACACCACCGGGGGGCTGCCGGCCAGCTCGGCCCAGCCGTCCAGCACCTCGCCGACCTCCACCGGGGTGGGCCGGTTCAGCACCACGCCGAGCGCGCCCTGCTCGTCGTGGTCGAGCAGCAGCACCACCGACCGGGCGAAGTTCGGGTCGGTGAGCACGGGGGTCGCCACGAGCAGGCGGCCGGTGTGCGAGGGGGCCGCGGTCATGCCCACATGATCCCCCAGCACGCACCGTACGGACACCAGAACACGGTCGCGGCGGCGAAACCTCCCACACCGATTCGCTCAGCCGTTCGGATGACCGTCGTCGGCGGTTCCACCCGGAGAGAGCATGATCACCCTGCGTGGGGAATGGAACCGAACAACCTCCTACTACCATCTACCGAAGGTGGCGCCCGAGCCATGGCTGCGAACCCCCGATTGCGAGAACGATGACCGACGACGTCCTGCTGGTCCACGGCGGAAACCCGCTGGAAGGCGAGATCCGCGTCCGCGGCGCCAAGAACCTGGTGCCCAAGGCGATGGTGGCCGCCCTGCTCGGCCAGGGCCCCAGCAGACTGCGCAACGTTCCGGACATCCGTGACGTCAAGGTGGTGCGCGGTCTGCTGCAGCTTCACGGTGTCACGGTGCGCAGCGGCGACGAGGAGGGCGAGCTCATCCTCGACCCCTCGCACGTCGAGAGCGCCAACGTCGCCGACATCGACGCGCACGCGGGCTCCTCCCGGATCCCGATCCTGTTCTGCGGCCCGCTGCTGCACCGGCTCGGCCACGCCTTCATCCCGGGCCTGGGCGGCTGCGACATCGGCGGCCGGCCGGTGGACTTCCACTTCGACGTGCTGCGCCGGTTCGGCGCCACCATCGAGAAGCACCCGCAGGGCACCTACCTGACCGCCCCGCAGCGGCTGCGCGGCACCAGGATCGAGCTGCCCTACCCCTCGGTCGGCGCGACCGAGCAGGTGCTGCTCGCCGCGGTGCTGGCCGAGGGCGACACCGAGCTGCGCAACGCGGCCATCGAGCCGGAGATCGTCGACCTGATCTGCGTGCTGCAGAAGATGGGCGCGATCATCTCGATGGGCACCGACCGGACCATCCTGATCACCGGGGTGGACTCGCTCGGCGGCTACGAGCACCGGGCCCTGCCGGACCGGCTGGAGGCCGCCTCCTGGGCCTGCGCGGCGCTCGCCACCAAGGGCGACATCTACGTCCGCGGCGCCCGCCAGCTGGAGATGATGACCTTCCTCAACACCTTCCGGAAGGTCGGCGGCGCCTTCGCGGTGGACGACGAGGGCATCCGCTTCTGGCACCCGGGCGGCGAGCTGAACGCCATCGCACTGGAGACCGACGTGCACCCCGGCTTCCAGACCGACTGGCAGCAGCCGCTGGTGGTGGCGCTGACCCAGGCGGCCGGCCTGTCCATCGTGCACGAGACGGTGTACGAGTCGCGGCTGGGCTTCACCTCGGCGCTGAACCAGATGGGCGCGCACATCCAGCTCTACCGCGAGTGCCTGGGCGGCACCCCGTGCCGGTTCGGGCAGCGCAACTTCCTGCACTCCGCGGTGGTCTCCGGCCCGTCCAAGCTGCTCGGCGGCGAGCTGGTGATCCCGGACCTGCGCGGCGGCTTCTCCTACCTGATCGCGGCGCTGGCCGCGGAGGGCACCTCCACGGTGCACGGGATCTCGCTGATCAACCGGGGCTACGAGAACTTCCTGGAGAAGCTGCGGGCGCTCGGCGCGCACGTGGAGCTGCCCAGCGAGCAGGCGCTGCTCTCCGCGGTCTGACCGCACCCGCACCCGCGACGGGGCCGCCCCTCTCCTGGAGAGGGGCGGCCCCGTCGCGTCCGTACTCCCGGGTCAGCGGTCAGCGGCAGCGGAGCAGCAGCCAGAGCCGGTCGACCCGGTGCCCGTCCGGGGGGCGGCGCCGGCACCGCCGGGCGGCGTCCCAGGGACGCTGTCGACCTGCTGGGCGGGCGCTCGCCCCGGGGCTTTTGGGTGGCCGCCGGGCCGCGCGCCCGCCGGGTCCCGGTGGCCGCCGCCGGTGCCGGGCCAGTGCAGCATCCCGAGCAGGTCCTGCCCGGCCTGCTGGGCCGCCCCGGCGGCGGCCCGGTCGCCGGCCGGGGCCGGGTGCGAGCCGGCGGTGGCTGCGTCGGCGGACGGCGCGGCGGGCAGCAGGTACATCAGCCCGGCCACCGCCCCGGCCGCCAGGCCGAGGCCGGCGACCTTGCGCAGCCGCCGCCGCGGCGCGGGTGTCTGGGTCCGGTTGCTCATGCTGCGAGCCTTCCAGAGCGGCGGCCCGCTGACGATGCGTCGGGAGGATGAAACCCCCCGGCACACCCCCGCCGGACGGGGGGTCGGGCCTCTCCCCCGGGAACGACAGAGGCAGGTGCCCCACTCGGGGACACCTGCCTCATGACCGCGCGCCGGGTCGCCCCGGCCCGCGGATCAGACGCCCTTGGCGGCTTCCTTCAGCTTGGAGCCGGCGCTCACCTTGGCGCTGTAGCCGGCCGCGATCTGGATCGGCTCACCGGTCTGCGGGTTGCGCGCGGTGCGGGCAGCGCGGTGGGTGCGCTCGAAGGTCAGGAAGCCGGGGATGGTGACCTTCTCGTCACCCTTGGCCACGACCTCGCCAACGACCTCGGCGAAGGCCGCCAGAACGGCGTCGGCGTCCTTGCGGGTCACCTCGGCGCGGTCGGCCAGAGCGGCCACCAGCTCACTGCGGTTCATGTGTACTCCTGTGGTCTGTTCGTTGCGGTGCGCGGGGGCCCATCGGTCCGTCCCTCCGGGGCCACCCGGCTGGGGCCGCTGGTCGGCACCGTGCTCGTCAGGCTGCTGGTGGTAGGGGCCCGGCCTCGTGCCCCGGGCCGCGCATCGTGTCAGTCCTGCCACGTGCCTGCCTGGAGACGAATCCTGCCCTTACCGGCCCTGAGAAAGCCAATCGGACCTCGGACGTCCACCCCGAACGGCGCCCTCCCCACGCAGCTGTGACGCTCCGTCGGCACCGGCGGACCGGCGCGGGCGGCGATCGGAAGCGACTCGCCGAGTCGTCGGGGGACGTTCCGTACTTGTCGGACACGCCTGCCCCGCGCAGGGCTACCGTACGCCCTGACACGGACAAGCCCAAACACGCCCCAGCCCTTGTGTCGCAAGGGCTGGGGACCCGCGGGCAGCGGCGGGGGCGGTATTCGGCCAGCTGATCGACCGGATACCGCCCCGGGGGGACAGGTTGTCCTAGAGCTTGACGACCGGGAAAGCCGAGGTGTCCAGCGTGCCGACGATGCCCGGAGTGGGCCGGGAGGGCACGGTCTCGCCCGAACCGCCGGCCGCCAGCGCGGCCTCCCGGACGGCCGCGGCAACCGTCTTGGCCACGTCCGGGTGGAAGACGCTGGGGATGATGTAGTTGGGGTTCAGCTGCTCGTCGGTGACCGTGGTGGCCAGCGCCCGGGCGGCGGCGATCATCATCTCGGTGTTGACCGTGCGGCTCTGCGCGTCCAGCAGGCCGCGGAAGACACCCGGGAAGACCAGCACGTTGTTGATCTGGTTGGGGAAGTCGCTGCGGCCGGTGGCCACCACCTCGGCGGTCTGCCGGGCCACCGCCGGGTCGACCTCCGGGTCCGGGTTGGCCAGCGCGAAGACGACCGCCTTGTCGGCCATCGAGGCGATGTCGTCGCCGTCCAGCACGTTCGGGGCCGAGACGCCGATGAAGACGTCGGCGCCGGCCACCGCCTCCTTGAGGCTGCCGGTGCGGCCGGAGCGGTTGGTGTGCTCGGCGATCCAGCGCAGCGAGTCGTCGAGGTCCTCCCGGCCCTGGTGGACCACGCCCTGCACGTCGGCGACCGTGGCGTGCTCCACGCCGGCCGCCAGCAGCAGCTTGAGGATCGCGGTGCCGGCCGCGCCGGCCCCGGACATCACCACCCGGATCTCGCCGATCTCCTTGCCGACCACCCGCAGCGCGTTGGTCAGCGCGGCCAGCACCACGATCGCGGTGCCGTGCTGGTCGTCGTGGAAGACCGGGATGTCCAGGGCCTCGCGCAGCCGGGCCTCGATCTCGAAGCAGCGCGGCGCGGAGATGTCCTCCAGGTTGATCCCGGCGAAGCCGGGGGCGATCGCCTTGACGATCGCGACGATCTCGTCGGCGTCCTGGGTGTCCAGGCAGATCGGCCAGGCGTCGATGCCGGCGAACCGCTTGAAGAGCGCGGCCTTGCCCTCCATCACCGGCAGCGCGGCCTGCGGGCCGATGTTGCCCAGGCCCAGCACCGCGGAGCCGTCGGTGACCACGGCGACGCTGTTGCGCTTGATGGTGAGCCGGCGGGCGTCCTCGGGGTTCTCGGCGATCGCCAGGCAGACCCGGGCCACGCCCGGGGTGTAGATCATGCTGAGGTCGTCGCGGTTGCGGATCGGCAGCTTCGAGGACATCTCGATCTTGCCGCCGAGGTGCATCAGGAAGGTCCGGTCGGAGACCTTGCCGATGGTCACGCCGTCGATCGCCCGCAGCTTCTCGACGATCTCCTCGCCGTGCGCCACCGAGGCCGCGGCCACCGTCACGTCGATCCGCAGCGACTCGAGGCCGGAGGCCGTGACGTCCAGACCGGTCACCGAGCCGCCGGAGGACTCCACGGCCGTGGTGATGTTGCTGACCGCCCCACCGCTGGCCGGGACCTCCAGCCGGACCGTGATCGAGTTGGAGACACTGGGCACCGTCGCCATCGACGTCCTTCTTCCTGTGTTCAACCATGCGTGATTCAACAACTTGTTGAAGCTGTCGCCTCGCGCATCCTAGGCTTCGATCGTCGCACCGACCAGGGGCAAGTCAGAAATAACGTTCATTGATTGCAGGGAGTCGACAAGAGAGGTTGCGGCTCACCCGGCGCGCCACGGGAAATCTGCCGCCGGGGATTGCCTCCCGGGGCCGATGGGTTACATTGGACGGGACACCGGCTCGATCCAAGCCCCCGGGCCCAACCTTAGTCGCTTCGAGCGACCACTTGCCGCGAGGCGAGCATGGCGGGTCGGTGTCACCAACGTACGACTGTGGCCCCCACCTCCGGTGGGGGCCACAGTCGTTGACGGGGTGTCAGCCGCTAGCGCAGCAGCGCCGGCACGCCCTCGCCATCCGGCAGGTCGTCAGGTCCGGAGAGCACGGTGAGCCGCTGGGTGGCCCGGGTCAGCGCCACGTAGAGCACCCGCAGCCCCGCCTCCGACTCGCCCGCGATACCGGTCGGGTCGGCCACCACGGTGGCGTCGTACTCCAGGCCCTTGGCCTCCAGGCTGCCCAGCGCCACCGCCCGGCCGCCCAGTCCGGCCACCCACTCGGCCGCCTCGCCCCGGCGGTCCATCGGCACCACCACGGCCACCGTGCCCTCGACCTCCTCCAGCAGCCGGACCAGCTCGGCCCGGGCCGCCGCCGCGAAGGCGGCCGGCGCCGGGTCGGTCACCGCGGCGAACCGCGGCACCGTCCCGGTCGAGCGCACGGCGCGCGGCGAGGGCGTGCCCGGCGCGGCGAGCGCCAGTACCTTGGCCGCCACCTCGGCGATCTCGGCCGGGTTCCGGTAGTTGACGGTCAGTGTGTAGCGGCGTCGCGGCTTGGAGCCCAGCACCTCGTCCAGCGCGGCCTGCGCCTCCTGCGGGAACGGCCAGGAGCTCTGCGCCGGGTCGCCGACGATGGTCCAGGTGGCCGAGCGGCTGCGCCGGCCGATCATCCGCCACTGCATCGGGGTGAGGTCCTGCGCCTCGTCCACGATCACGTGGGCGTACTCGGTCCGCTCCACCGGCGCCTTCTCCCGGGAGCGGGAGGTGCGGTCGGCGAAGGTGGTCACCTCGTCCAGGCCGGTCAGCAGGTCCACCGCGTCCACCTCCCGGACCCTGGGCCGGGCCGGCTCGCCGAGCAGCAGCTGCAGCTCGTCCAGCAGCGCCACGTCGTGCGCCGACACGGCCCCCGCGCCGTGCCCGTCCAGGTGCCGCCAGGAGGCGGCCAGCAGCCGGGCCTCCTCGGGCGTGACGGTGCGCCGGGCGATCCGGTTGGTGTGCTTGGCCTGCCGCAGGGTGGCCAGCACCCCGCGCGGGGTCAGCACCGGCCACCAGGCCTCCAGGAAGTCCAGGAACGGCTGCTCGTCCGAGACGAACTCGTCGAACGCCTCCTTCTCCTCCTGGCGCTGCTCCCGGGCGTAGTGGTCGCCCGGCTTCGGCAGGTCGCGCACCGCCTCGGCCCAGAGCGCGTCCAGCAGCAGCCGGCGGGCCCGCGGGCGCAGGAGGTTGAGCGGAGTGCCGCCGCCGCCCACCACGTGGCCGCGCACGGCCCGCAGCCGGTCCGCGTCCAGCCGCAGCACCTCGCCGCGGGCGACCACCCGCAGCTCGGTGGGGGCGTGCGTCTCCAGGGCCGCCCGGGCGGCCCGGCGGAGCAGCTGGACCATCCGGTCGGAGCCCTTGACCCGGGCCGCCTCCGGCGCGTCGTAGCGGGTCGCCTCGATGTCGTCCACCAGGCTGCCGACCGCGCGGATCGCCACCTGGCCCTCCTCGCCCAGCGAGGGCAGCACGCCCTCGGTGTAGGAGACCAGCAGCGGGGTCGGGCTGACCACCAGGATGCCGCCCGCGTACCGGCGGCGGTCCTGGTAGAGCAGGAAGGCCGCCCGGTGCAGGGCGACCGCGGTCTTGCCGGTGCCGGGGCCGCCGGTGACCAGGGTGGCGCCCGCGGCGGGCGCCCGGATCACCTCGTCCTGCTCCTTCTGGATCGAGGAGACGATGTCGCGCATGCTGTGGCTGCGGGCCCGGCCCAGCGAGGCCATCAGGGCCCCGTCGCCGATCACCGCCAGCTCCTCGCCGTCCAGCACCGGAGCCAGGTCGGGGCGGAGCAGGTCGTCCTCTACCCCGATCACCTTGCGGCCCTTGGAGCGGATCACCCGGCGGCGCAGCACCCGGCCCGGCTCCAGCGGGGTGGCCCGGTAGAACGGCGCGGCGGCCGGAGCCCGCCAGTCGATCACCAGCGGGCCGAACTCGGCGTCCAGCACCCCGAGCCGGCCGATGTGCAGGGTCTGCGCCACCTGCGGGTCGGCCGGGTCCAGCGGGGTGAAGGAGGGGATGCCGTGCTCTTCGGGCGCGTCGGCCTGCTGCAGGTCGATCCGCCCGAAGAGGAAGTCCTCGAACTCGTTGTTCAGCCGGTTGAGGTGGGCCCCGGCCCGGTAGACCTGGGCGTCCCGTTCGGCGAGCGCGCCGGGGGTGCCGACCTGCACCCGCTTGGCGGCGTCCTCCAGTACGTACTCGGCCTCGGCCAGCTTCTCCTCCAGCCGCCGGTAGACGGTGTCGAGGTGCCGCTGCTCACCGGCGATCTCGCGCTCGCGCAGCCCCTCGGCCGCGGCGGCGGAGCCGGCGCGGCTGGGGTCGGCGATACGGGTGTCGGCTGCGGGCGGTCTGCCGTGCGCTCCCAAGGGTGCCCCTGTCGTACGTGTCATGCGGTGGGTTCAGCGCCACCGTCCAAAGTCGGCGGACAGAAGATCCTACGGCACGGGGCGGGAAACACGAAGGCCGCCCTCCGGTTGGAAGGCGGCCCGCATGCACATGGGTCGGTGGAGATGCCGGGAATCGAACCCGGGTCCAGTGGAGTGGATTCAGGACTTCTCCGAGCGCAGTCCGCTGTGCTTTTCTCGGCCCTGGCAGTCACGCGGACAAGCCGCCAACGGGCCCAGTTACTGTTTGATTTCCCGCCCTCCCCCGTAACCGGGGCGGACGGTTCAGTTCCCTAGATTAAGCCAGGATCCGAGTCGGGAACTCCCCGGTCTGACTCCTTGGCTACTCGCTGCTCAGGCAGCGAGCGCGAAGGTCTCGCGCTTAGAATTGGCGATTATTTTTTTGCGACAGATGGTTAACGAGATCATTGCCGCGTTCCTCGGCTCGCTTCTCCTGTTTCGACGTCCCCTGTCGAAACCGATCATCCCCATGTTGTGTTGAGAAACAGCACCGGCCTGGGCCGGTCGTGCTGAGCCCATGGTACGCGGAGCGCCGGGGGTGGTCCAGCGGGTTAAGCCTTGGGGGTGGCCGAGGGAGCGCTGGGAGCGCCCTGGTGCGGGCCGGGGGTGCCGAGCTGCTGGGCCAGCCAGGGGAGCGCCTGGGCGAAGGCGCTCGAGGCGAACTGCCAGACGTGCCGGCCGGGCTGCACGGTCAGCTGGGTGCGGATGCCGTCCTTGCGGGCCGCCGCGCTCAGCTGCCTGGCCTCCTCGCCCTGCCGGGCCTCGGCGTCGCCGCTCTCGAACCAGCCGGAGACGTTCTTGTACTTGGCGTGGTGGGCCAGCACGGTCAGCGGGTCGTGCGCGGCCCAGGCGGCCGCGTCGCCGCCGTACAGCTTCTCGATGGTCTGCTGCTTGTCGCCGGTGTTCGGGCCGAGGTCGCCGGAGATGTCCTCGAAGTGGGTGAAGACCTGCGGGTGCTCCACCGCGAGGTCCACCGCGCAGGTGCCGCCCATCGACCAGCCGACCACGCCCCATTTGCGCGGGTCGGTGGCGGTGCCGAAGGTCTTCTCCACGTACGGCGGGATGTCCTCGACCAGGTGGTCCTCGGCCTTGCCGGCCAGGCCGTCCACGCACTCGGTGTCCACCTTGAAGCCGCCCGTGGCGTCGGTGAAGACCAGCACCGGCGCGAAGCCGCCGTGGCCGGCCGCGAAGGCGTCGGCGGTCTTCACCGCGTCGCCGGCCCGCACCCAGTTGTCCGGCGCCGCGAACTCGCCGCCGATCATCTCCAGCACCGGCAGCTTGGGCCTGGTCCGGCTGCGGAACCAGGCCGGCGGCAGGTAGACCAGCTCGGAGCGGTGCGCGAAGCCGCTGGCGGTGTCGGGTATGTCCACCTGGACGATCCGGCCGGTGGTGGTGCGCCCGGTCAGCGAGGGCAGCTGGTCCAGCGTCACCTGCTGGGGCAGCGGCGAGCCGGTCAGCTCGCCGACCGCGTCGTCCAGGGTCGGGAAGTAGCCGGTGAAGGAGTTCACCGCGTTGGCCGCCGCGACCAGCGCCAGCAGCGCCGCCACCGGCGCCAGCGCCCGGCGCCACCAGCGGGCCCCGCGCCAGCCGGCCGCCAGCACGGCGAGCGCCAGCAGGGCCAGCCCCACCCAGAGCCAGAGCGTGAACGGCAGCGGATCGGTGACCCCGCCCACCGTCCGGGCCAGCAGCCAGCAGACGGCGGTACCGGCCACCGCCGACCCCAGCGCGACCGGCGCCCGGCGCAGCCGCCACCGGCGGTCGCGCCAGCCGGCCGCCGCGAGCAGCGCGGCCAGCGCCGCCGCCTGCAGCGTCCAGGGGAACCAGCCGTCCAGCAGCGAGACGTTCATGCTCCGCGATGCTACTGATCACCCGGCGGGCCGACAGCGATCCGGCCGGGCTGGGACGAAGCTGCGACAGAAGCGGGCGGTCAGCCCTGCCGGCGGCGGGCCGCGGCGACCGCGCGGGCGGTCTCCCGGGCGTCCTGCTTCTCGCGCAGGGTCTGCCGCTTGTCGTAGAGCTTCTTGCCGACCGCGAGCGCCAGCTCCAGCTTGACCCGGCCGTCCTTGAAGTAGAGCGAGAGCGGCACCAGGGTGTGGCCGGCGTCCTTGGTCTTGGCCTCCAGCTTGCGGATCTCCATCTTGTGCAGCAGCAGCTTGCGCTTGCGCCGCGCCGAGTGGTTGGTCCACGTCCCCTGGAAGTACTCCGGGATGAAGACGTTGTCGATCCACACCTCGCCGCCCTGGGTGTAGGCGTACCCGTCGACCAGGTTGGCCCGGCCCTCGCGCAGCGACTTCACCTCGGTGCCGGTGAGCACCATGCCGCACTCGTAGGTGTCGAGGATGGCGTACTCGTGCCGCGCCCGCTTGTTCTGCGCGATCAGCTTCTGTCCCGTTTCCTTTGCCATAGCACCGGCCATTCTCGCATCTCGGGGCCGTGCTCGGCAGCCGCTTTACCGGCCGCCCGTCGCACCCGGCCCGAGGCCGTCCAGCACCTGCAGGGCCAGCCGCTCGGCTCCCGCCGGGTCGGTGGCCGGCACGTCGGGCAGCAGGCCGGTGCCGTCGGGCGAGCGCCCGGCGGGGGTGAAGTAGCGGCCCACGGTGCGCTCCAGCACCGAGCCGTCGGCCAGCCGGCTGGGCTCCTGCACGGTGCCCTTGCCGAAGGTGCGGGTGCCGACCAGCACCGCCCGGCAGCGGTCCTGCAGTGCTCCGGCCAGCAGTTCGGCCGCGCTCATCGTGCCGCCGTCCACCAGCACCACCAGCGGGGTGCGGGTGTCCCCGCCGGGCGCGGCGGTCAACTCCCGCCGCCCGTCCCCTACCTGGTAGGAGGCGACCGGGCCGCCGTCCAGGAAGGCGGAGGCGGAGGCGGCGGCCTCGTCCAGCAGGCCGCCGGAGTTGCCGCGCAGGTCCAGCAGCACCCCGCGGTAGCCGTTGGAGCCGCGCAGCGCGTCCCTGACCTGCTCGCCGACTCCGCTGGTGAAGGCGTGCACGCTGATCCGCAGCACCCCGGCGGCGGGCCGGTCGGTCTCCACGTCCTGGGCGGCCAGCACGGCCCGGCGCACCGTCAGCCGGCGGGCCGCGGCACCGGGCCGCTGCACCGTCAGCTGCACCGTGGAACCGGGACGGGCGGGCGCGCCCTGCTCGCCGCGGCCGCGCAGCCGGGCCACCACCTCGGTGACCGGCAGCCGGTCCACGGCCGTGCCGTCCACCGCGAGCAGCCGGTCCCCGGCGGCGACCCCGGCCCGGTCGGCCGGCGAGCCGGCCGGCACCTCGGCGATCACCGTGCCGCCGTCCTGCGCCCGGTCGAGCACCAGGCCGACGCCCAGGTACTCGCCGTCCAGCCCGCGGGCGAAGTCGGCGTAGTCCTGGGCGCTGTAGTAGGCGGCCCAGCGGTCCGCGCCGCTGGCCACCAGGTGCTCGGCCTGGGCCGGGGAGAGGGCTGCGGGCACCGCGTCGACCGACTCCGGCCGCACCGGCGGCGGGGCGAGTGCGCCGCCCCAGGCGCCGGCCGCCGAGCCGCCGGCCAGCAGCAGGCCGAACAGCACGGTCAGCCCGGCGCCCTGGCGGGCGGCCCGCCACGAGCTTGCGGTCATGCTCCGGAGTCTAGGCGGCCGCCGGGCCGACCGGCCGCCGTTCGGCCGAACCGCACCGGCCCTGACGCCCGCTCAGACCTTCAGGTACTTGCGCAGGGTCAGGAAGGCCGCGACCGCCGCCATGCCCATACCGGCCACGATCAGCAGCGGGATCACCTGCAGCACCGAGGAGAGGCCGATGAAGTGGATGAACTGCACCCGGTTGGCCAGCCAGTGCTGCACGCCGAAGTTGCCCAGCAGCAGCAGCCCGGAGGCCAGCACCGCGCCCAGCAGCGCGGCGAACGCCGCCTCCGCGATGAACGGCATCTGCACGTAGAAGTTGGAGGCGCCGACCAGTCGCATGATCCCGGTCTCACGCCTTCGGCTGAAGGCCGAGACCCGGACGGTGTTGACGATCAGCAGCAGCGCCACCGAGAGCATCAGCAGCATGATCACGAAGGCCGCCGTCTGCAGGCCGTTGAGCAGACCGAACAGGTTCTCCAGGATCTTGCGCTGGTCCTCGACCGAGCGCACGCCCTTCTGGCCGGCGAACTGGCTCTGGATGATGTCGTACCGGGTCGGGTCGACCAGCTTCACCCGCCAGGAGGCCGGGATCGCGTCGGCGCCGAGCACCGAGACCAGGGCACTGTCCGGGTTCATGTCCTTCCAGTGCTTGTACGCCTCGCCCTGCGACTCGAAGGTCGAGGCCTTCACCACCGTGGGCGTGAGCTTGTCCAGCCCGGCCTTGATGGCGGCGATCTCGTCGTCGGTGGCGGCGCCGTCGGCGCACTGCGGGGCGGTCTTGGCGTCCGCCTTGGTGCAGAAGTAGATGCTCACCTCGACCTTGTCGTACCAGTACCCCTTCATGGAGTTGACCTGGTCGCGGACGAGGAGGCTGGCGCCGGCGAGGGCGAGGGAGAGCGCGACGCTGACCACGACCGCGATGGTCATGGTGAGGTTGCGGCGGAGACCCACACCGATCTCCGACAGGACGAACTGGGCGCGCATGGCTGTCAATACTCCAAGATCAGGGCTGGCGGACCGGCGGGGCGGACGGGGAGCTAGTGCTGGTACCCGTAGACGCCGCGGGTCTGGTCACGGACCAGCAGACCCTTGTCCAGCTCGATGACGCGCTTGCGCATCTGGTCCACGATGGCCTGGTCGTGCGTGGCCATCAGCACCGTGGTCCCGGTGCGGTTGATCCGGTCCAGCAGCTTCATGATGCCGACCGAGTTCTGCGGGTCCAGGTTTCCGGTCGGCTCGTCCGCGATCAGCAGCATCGGGCGGTTGACGAAGGCCCGGGCGATCGCCACGCGCTGCTGCTCACCACCGGAGAGCTCACCGGGCATCCGGTCCTCCTTGCCGCCGAGGCCGACCAGGTCGAGCACCTCGGGCACCACCTTGTTGATGGCGGCCTTCGGCTTGCCGATGACCTCCAGCGCGAACGCCACGTTCTGCGCCACGGTCTTGTTCGGCAGCAGCCGGAAGTCCTGGAACACGGTGCCCAGTTGGCGCCGCATGTGGGGCACCTTCCAGTTGGACAGCTTGCCCAGGTCCTTGCCCAGCACGTGCACCTCGCCGGTGGAGGGGCGCTCCTCGCGCAGGCACAGGCGCAGGAAGGTCGACTTGCCCGAGCCGGAGGAGCCGACCAGGAAGACGAACTCGCCCTTCTCGATCTCCAGCGAGACCTCCGACAGGGCGGGTCGGTTCTGCTTGGGATAGGTCTTGGAAACGTTGTCGAATCTGATCACGGCTGCATCACGGAGGCCATCCTAGGTGGAGTCCCGGGCCCCGCTGTCCGAGCGGGGGCGGGCGGGCGGAGCGGCCCCGGGCCGTCTCCCCCGGCTTGGGACCATACGCGACCGCCACCGGGCCGCGCAGGGGACGCCCACGAAACATTCGGTGGATTGTCCGGTTCCGTACCGTAATGACCAGAAAATTGCGAGGCATTTCACAGCCGCTCCAGTGTCGGCCGAGTTCCGCTTCTCCGGCCCGGGCGCCGGATGCGGCAGAACCTGGCAGAGTAGAGGGGGAGCAGCGGGTCCGGCTGCCCGGAACCGGTTCCGCCGAGCGGGGCGGGAACGGGAACCAACCAGCCGCCCGGTGCGTTGATATGGGCAGCGCGGTCAAGGCAAGGAGGAGATCGCATGACGTGCGACCATCTGGTGTGCGCCAACTGCGCGGGCCGCGTGAGCGAGGGCCGTTGCCCCGTGTGCCGCGCCCACCGCGCTCGCCTGCAGGAGCAGCAGGGCCTGTTCGCCTCCCTCTCCCCCGCCGCGCTGCTGGCGCTGCTGGCGGGGTTGTTCGCGGTGGCGCTGATCTGTCGGCAGGCACTGGCGTAGTACTTCGAGGCAAACGAGAGAGGGGCCCGGACGGATGTCCGGGCCCCTCTCTCGTTTGCGTTCCTACTCCGCGGTCTCGCGCTGCTTGCGCCAGCGGATGCCGGCCTCGATGAAGCCGTCGATGTCGCCGTCCAGCACCGCCTGCGGGTTGCCGGTCTCGAACTCGGTGCGCAGGTCCTTCACCATCTGGTACGGGTGCAGCACGTAGGAGCGCATCTGGTTGCCCCAGGAGCTGCCGCCGTCCTTCAGCGCGTCCATCATGGCCTTCTCCTCCTGGCGGCGCCGCTCCAGCAGCTTCGCCTGGAGCACGTTCATCGCGGAGGCCTTGTTCTGGATCTGCGAGCGCTCGTTCTGGCAGGAGACCACGATCCCGGTCGGGAGGTGGGTGATCCGGACCGCCGAGTCGGTGGTGTTGACGCCCTGGCCGCCGGGGCCGGAGGCGCGGTACACGTCCACCCGCAGGTCGCCCTCGTCGATCGCGACGTGGTCGCTGACCTCGACGACCGGGAGCACCTCGACACCGGCGAAGGAGGTCTGGCGGCGGCCCTGGTTGTCGAAGGGCGAGATCCGGACCAGCCGGTGGGTGCCCTGCTCGACCGAGAGGGTGCCGTAGGCGTAGGGGCTCTTCACGGTGAAGGTGGCGGACTTGATGCCGGCCTCCTCCGCGTAGGAGGTGTCGTAGACCTCGGTCGGGTAGCCGTGCCGCTCGGCCCAGCGCAGGTACATCCGCATCAGCTGCTCGGCGAAGTCGGCGGCGTCCACGCCACCGGCCTCGGCGCGGATGTTCACCAGCGCCTCGCGGGCGTCGTACTCGCCGGAGAGCAGGGTGCGGACCTCGAGCTCCTCGACCGCCTTGCGGACCGAGGCCAGCTCGGTCTCGGCCTCGGTGCGGGTCTCGGCGTCCGCCATCTCCTCGGCCAGCTCGAAGAGCACGCCGATGTCCTCGATGCGCTTGCGCATGGTCTCGACCCGGCGCAGCTCGCCCTGCAGGAACGAGAGCCGACTGGTCACCTTCTGGGCGTTCGCCACGTCGTCCCAGAGGTCGGGGGCGGCTGCCTCCTCCTCCAGGCGTTCGAGGTCGGCCCGGATCTTGTCCAGGTCGAGGACGGCCTCGATCGACCCCATGGTCGTTTCGAGGTTCTTGAGCTCTTCGGAAGGATCGACGGCTGCCACGCCACCAGCGTAATGGTTACCCGGGTGCGCCGGGACCGGCCGGTACCCCCGCGGGCCCCAGGCCGACCACCCGGACCGGTGCCGCGGCCCCCGAGCCGTGCCCGCCGCCGCTCGCGAAGGCGGTCCAGGCGGCGGCCGCGCCGGCCAGCAGCAGCACCACGGCGAGCAGCACCGCGAACAGCCGGCGGCGGCGCACCAGGGCCTTCCGGCCGGGCCGGCGGTCGGCCGGCGCGGTGGTCCGCAGCGCCTTCGACTGGGCCGCGTAGCCGGCCAGTTCCTGCGGCGAGGGGCGGCGCAGGCTGGTGTGGGTGTCCCGGGTGTCGCGGGCCGCGTCGGGGGCGGCGGGCACCAGCGGGACGGCGGGGCCGCGGCGCGGGCGCCGGTGGGCGCCGGTGCCGGTCTCGGCCTCCGCGTAGACCGCCTCGGCCAGCGTGGCGGGCTCCTCGGGGGCGGGCGCGCGCTGGGCGGGCAGCGCCAGCGGGGGCAGCCCGGCGAGCGCGGGCAGCTGCTCGCGCAGCCGCTCGGCCAGTTCGGCGGCGCGCAGCCGGGAGGCCGGCGCCTTGGCCAGGCACTCCGAGATCACCCGCCACAGGCCGTCCGGCAGCCCGGGCACCGGCGGCACGCTCTCGGTGACGTGCCGGCGCAGCACCGCGCCGGTGTGGCCGCCACCGAACGGCGTGAAGCCGGCCAGCAGCTCGTAGAGCACGGTGGCCAGCGCGTAGATGTCGACGGCGGCCCGCGGCTCCAGGCCCTCGATGATCTCCGGGGCCAGGTAGTCGGGGGTGCCGATGATCCGGGTCGCCCTGGTCCGGCGCGGGGCGTCGACCAGCCGGGCGATGCCGAAGTCGGTCAGCTTGGCCCGGGGCGCGCCGCCGGGCCCGGGCGGCGCGGCCAGGTCGAGCATGACGTTCTCCGGCTTGACGTCCCGGTGCACGATCCCGGCGGCGTGCGCGGCGGCCAGGCCGTCGGCCACGTCGGCGATCACCGAGGCGGCGGCCTGCGGGGCGAGCACGCCCTCGCGCTCCAGCCGGGAGCGCAGGTCGGTGCCGTGCACCAGCTCCATCACGAGCGCCAGGTCCTCGCCGTCCACCACCATGTCCCGGACCCCGACCACCCGCGGGTGGTCCAGGCTGGTCAGCGCGGCGCGCTCCTGCACGAAGCGGCCGACCAGCACCTGGTCGCCGGCCAGGTCCTCGCGCAGCAGCTTGACCGCGACCGGACCGTCCGGGCCCTCGCCGAGCCACACGGTGCCGGCGGAGCCCCGGCCGATCACCTGGTGCACGGTGTACCGGCTGCCGATCTTTCGTGCCAAGGCTGCTCCGTGGGGCGGCGGGAGCGCTCCTGGGGCCGCCCGGCAACCCCGGAACGCTCGACAGGTCTGAGCGTCGCGGACCAACCTACGCGGATCCGGGGCGGCGGGGGGACCTCCGGACGATCATTGTCGACAAATAGTCATTCTTGATCATCCGGGGCCGAACCCCCGCCTCCTCAGTTCCCCGTGACGGAGTGCCAGGTGCTGGTGATCCAGTGGCTGGCCTGGTGGTACCAGCTCTGCACGTCGTCCCAGTAGTGCGGCAGCGGGGTGAAGTTCCACAGCGCCACGGCGGCGATCGCCAGGATCACCAGCACCATCAGGCAGCCCTTGAGGCAGCCCAGGCCCGGGATGTACATCCGGTTGCGGCTGCGCGGGCGCGGCTCCCGGCGCTCCCGCTCCCGGGGTGCCGGCGGCTCGGGCTCGCGCGGCGACGGCGGCTCGTGGCGGCGCTGCGGCTCCGGCGCGCGGGCCGGGCCGGGGTGGCGCGGGTCGACCCGCTGGCCGCGGTCCTCCTGGTAGCCGCGCGGGGGCTCGCCGTAGCGGCCGGACTCGTGGTACGGCCCCTGGGCGGCGGGCTCCGACTGCTGCGGGCGGCGCGCCTGGTAGGGCGGCGGGGCCACCGGCGGGCGGCCGCCCGGCTGGCCCTGCGGGCGGGTGGGGCCCTGCTGGTAGCCCTGCGGGTGCTGCTGGTTCTGCGGGTTCTGCTGGTAGCCCTGGGGGTTCGGCCGGCCGGGCGGCCGCTGGCCCGAAGCGCCGGCCTGGTAGGGGCGCGGGGCCTGCTGCGGCTGCTCGTACTCCTGGGCCTGGAAGACCTGGGTCGCCTGGTTGCGGTCCCGGGCGGCGCGCAGCTGGGTCTGCCACGGGTGCGGCCCGTCGGGCGGCTGCGGGGTCTGCTGCTGCTGGGGCTGGAACTGGCCCTGCACCGGGCCGGGCGGCATCAGCCGGGTGCCCTCGGGGCCGCCCGGGCCGCCGGCCGGCATCACCTGGGTGGCCGCGGCCGGGTCGTACCGCGGGGCGAGCACCTGGGTCGGGTCGGCGCCCCAGCCGGCCGGCTGCGGGGTGTCGGGCTGGGTGGCCCCCTGGCCGCTGCCGGGCACCACGGCCGGCTGCGCGGGCGGCAGCAGCAGGGCGGCCACGCCGAGCGCCGCGTCCACCGCGGCCGGCGAGGCGTGCACCCCGATCCCGGCCGCGACCACCCGCAGTGCCTGGGCCAGCGAGGTGGCGCCGGGGCGCTGCGCCGGGTCCTTGCGAAGGCAGCGCTCGACCACCGTCCAGAGCGGCTCCGGCATGCCGGGCGGGCGCGGCGGCTCCTGCACCAGGTGCGCCTGCAGCACCTGCAGCGCGCCGTCGCCGGAGAACGGCGGGCGGCCGGTGGTCAGCTCGTAGAGCATGATCCCGGCACCGTAGACGTCCACCGCCTCGGTCTGCGGGCGGCCGGCCGCCGACTCCGGGGCGACGTAGCTCGGGGTGCCGACGAACTCGCTGGTCCGGGTGATCCCCGGGGAGTCGGCGAGCCGGGCGATGCCGAAGTCGGTGAGCAGTGGGCGCAGCACCTCGCCGCCGGCCTCGGCGACGGTGGCCAGCAGCACATTGGCCGGCTTGAGGTCGCGGTGCACCACGCCGTCGGCATGGCTGGCGGCCAGCGCGTCGGCGATCTGGGCCATCAGCAGCGAGGCGGCGATCGGGCTGAGCGGGCCGTTGGCGCGCAGGTAGCGGTGCAGGTCGGGCCCGTCCACCAGGTCCATCACCAGGGCCAGCAGCTCGCCCTCCACCACCAGGTCGCGGACCCGGACGATGTTGGGGTGGCTGAGCCGCAGCAGCACCGAGCGCTCGCGCAGGAAGCGCAGCACGATGTCCTGGTCGGCGGCCAGCTCCTCCTTGAGCACCTTGATCGCGACCTGCTGGCCGGGGGCCAGGCCATCGCTGAAGCCGGCGTCCTCGCGGACCCGGCCGCGCCAGACCGTGCCCATGGCGCCGCGCCCCAGGGTCTCCTCGATCACGTACTTGCTGCCGACCGGCCGCACCTGGTGCACTCCTCGCTCTGCTGAGCCTGCCGGCGGGCGGCAGCCCGCGCGTGCGGCAACTCTAACGGTGCCGGGCCCCGCCGGGGCCGGAGGTCCGGAGCCGTTCCGGCCCGTCTTGACCTGATGCTCCGTCCACTCCACCATGACCATGATCACAAGATCGTCAAATCCGGTACGGTGCGCGGGCGGTCAGTCCCTGGTGGCAGGATGACTCCAGCACCATCGCGGCGCGCTCCTGCGGTCCACACTCACTCACGAGCCCGCACTCATCACGAGCAGAGGGGAACCCCGGGCGAGATGCAGATCCGGCTGACGGTCCTCCGGCCCCGCGCGGGCGCGGGCGCGCCCGCCTCCGCCACCGATGTGCTGGTCACCGCACCGGCCGGCACCGCGCTCGGGGCGCTCTCGGTGGCGCTGGCCGGCGCGGCCGGCGTGCGCGGGCCGCGCAGCGCCACCCACGTGCACCTCTACGCCGGGTCGGAGCGGATCGACGACCGCACCCCGCTCGGCCACCCCCCGCTGCTGGACGGTGCCGTGCTCTCGCTCGGCGAGCCCGATCCGCAGGACCGCGGCACGCCCGCCGGGGCCGCCGCCGAGCTGCGGGTGGTCGGCGGGCCGGACGCCGGCGGCGTGCACCGGCTGCACGGCCGGCAGATCAGCGTCGGCCGCTCCAGCGAGGCCGACGTGCCGCTGGACGACCCGGACGTCTCCCGGATGCACCTGGCGCTGCGGCTGGCCGGCGACGGCTCGGTCACGGTGCACGACCTGGGCTCCACCAACGGCACCCTGCTGGACGGCCGCCCGCTCGCCGAGGAGCCGCAGCCGCTGGCGCCCGGCGCGCTGCTGCGGCTCGGCGAGTCCACCGTGGCGCTGGCCGCCGCCCCCGGCCCCGAGCAGAGCCGGGCCACCACCCCGGACGGCCTGGGCCACCTCCAGGTCGGCCCGCCCGCGCCCCCGCCCGCCGGCCGTCCGGCCGACCCCGCCGGCCCGGCCGCCGAGCAGCCCGCGCCGATCGCGCCCGCCGCACCCCGCCGGACCCGCTCGCTGCTCTCCCGCACCCTGGGCCGCTCCGCCGCCCCCGCGTCGGCCGCCGACCCGGCGCAGCTGCAGCTGCGCGCCCGGGACCGCCAGGCCGCCGCGCTGCGCGAGCGCTTCCCCGACCCGGCCGCGCTGCTGCTGAGCGCGCTCGGCCCCGGCCCCCGGCTCTGGGAGCGCCTGCCCGCCCACCCCGACGGGCTGGCGCTGCGCCTGGGCACCGCCGACCTGCCGGCCGGCGCCGGCCTCCCGCCGGAGACCGTGCTGCCCGGCGTCCCGGTCACCGTCGGCCTGGCCGCGGCCGGCGGCCTCGGCCTGGCCGGTCCGCGCGAGCGGCTGCTCGGCCTGGCCCGGGCGCTGCTCGCCCAGCTGGCCGTGCTGCACCCGCCGAGCGGGCTGGGCCTGGTGGTGGTCAGCGCCGACGGCCGCACCGCCGCCGAGCAGCGTGCCGAGGACTGGTCCTGGGCGCTCTGGCTGCCGCACCTGCGCCCGACCCGCGGCCAGGACTGCCGGCTGCTGCTGGGCCTGGATCCGGTGCAGGCCGAGCAGCGCCTCGGCGAACTGCTCGCCCAGGCCGGCGAGCCGCCCGCCGCGCCGGGCGCCGGGGGCGGCCCGACCGCCCGCACCGTGCTGCTGCTGGACGGCGACCCGGGCTCCGAACCGGCCCGGCAGGCGCTGGCCCGGCTGCTGCGCGAGGGCCCGGCCGCCGGGGTGCACGTGGTCTGCCTGGCCGAGGCCGCCGAGCAGCTGCCGCCGGGCCTGGGCGCCACCGCGCGGCTCACCGGCGAGGTCGCCACCCAGCTCGCGCTGGCCGGCCCGGCGGTGGCCCGGCCGGTCGACGGGGTCGCGCTGGACGCCGTGTCGGCCGCCTGGGCGGAGCGGCTGGCCCGGGCGCTGGCCCCGCTGCGGGAGACCGCGCCGGTCTCCCGGGGCCCGATCCCGGAGGCGCTGCGCCTGCTGGACCTGCTCGAGCTGGACACCGTCACCCCCGCCAAGCTCTCCGCCCGCTGGGCCGGCCTGCCGAGCACCACCGGCACCGCCAGCGCACTGCTCGGCACCACCCGGGACGACCTGTGCACGGTGGAGCTGGCCAACGCCGAGCTGCCGGAGCAGCAGCACCTGCTGGTCGGCGGTTCCCGCGGCGCGGGCAAGAGCGAGCTGCTGCGCACCCTGGCCGCCTCGCTGGCGGTCGGCGAGCGGCCCGAGCGGCTGTCGCTGCTGCTGATCGGCGGCCACGGGCCCTCGCTGGCCCCCTGCGCCGAGCTGCCGCACGTCACCGGCCTGCTGGACGCGGCGGCCGACCCGCGCCAGGCGCTGCTCACCGCCGAGGCGCTGCTGGACGAGCTGACCCACCGCGAGCAGCTGTTCGCCGGCCGCCCGTTCGCCGCCTGGTACGCCGAGCAGGCGCTGAGCGCCAAGCTGGGCGCCCCGCGCTCGCCCGAGGAGCCGGTCCCGGCCGCCGCGCCGGCGGCCGCCGCCGTGGCCACCGTCACCGCCCCGCCGCCCCGGCTGGTCGTCGTGGTGGACGACTACGACGCGCTGCTCGCCCCGCAGTCCCCGGCCGGCCGGCCGCTGGCCCGGGCGCTGGCCGCGATCGCCCAGCGCGGCGGCCGGCTCGGCGTGCACCTGGTGGCCGCCACCGGCCGGCCGGAGCTGACCGTCGGCACCGAGGTGGACAACGCGGCCCAGTGGCGGATCGCCCTGCGCACCGACCACCCGGGCGACTCCGACCTGCTGGTGCACGTGGACGACGCGGCCGCGCTGCCCGACTCCACCCCGGGCCGCGGCTACCTGCGCCGGCCGGACGGTGCGGTGCTGGCCTTCCAGACCGCCCGGATCACCGGCCGGATCCCGCGCACCGCGACCCTGCGTCCGACCGTGGTGGCGCTGGACCCGGCCCAGCTCGGCACCCCGCCGACCCGCCGCCCGGTCCGCGAGCTGGGCAACGGCCCGACCGACCTGGCCCTGCTGGCCAGCGCCCTGCAGCGGGCGGCGGCCAGCGGCGGCTGACCGCCGGGCGGGACCGGGCCGGGCCCGGTCAGCCCCGCGGCAGGTCGCCGGCCTTCGCCACGGCGGCGCGCCCGAGCACCGCGCTCTGGCTGATCACGTCGCCCGGCTTCCCCCACGGTCCGGCCGTGGTCACCACCTCCCGGTCGCCGAGGAAGGCGTAGCCGACCGGGTCGAAGATCCACTGCTGCTGCAGGTCGCCGACCTGCTCCGCCACCGCGAGGCCGTGCCGCCCGGAGGCGTCGGTGGCGTCCTCGACCAGCGTGACGCCGGGGATCTTCGCGCCGGCCCGGTAGAGCGCGGCGCTGACGGCGGGCGGGGCGACCTGGTTCCGCAGCAGGTCGCCGATCTTGGCGAAGGCCTGCTGGTCGGGGCCCTTGGCCTGCTCGGTGGGCCCGGCCGCGTAGATCAGCTTCAGCAGCGCGTCCGGGTCGGTGGGCAGCGCCGCCACGAAGTCCGGGGTCGGATCGGCCATCGAGGGGTGCCGGACCGGGTCGGTCACCGCCTTCGGCTGCGGACCGTCCGGGTCGAGGATCAGGCCCGGGCGGCTGCCGTCCGCCGACGTCCAGGTCTGCCGCGAGCGCAGCTTCCCGAGGGTCACCCTCACCGGCACCATCGAGCTGTCGGTCGCGACCATGCTGTACTGCACCAGCGACTTCACGTAGGCGAACTGCCCGTCCTTGACGGTCGCCACCGGCTGCGCGGCGGCCACGTCGGCCACCCGCTCCAGCAGGGCGGTGGCCGAGCCCGGGGTGCCGACCCCGGCCGGCGCGCCCTGCGCTCCGGCGGTGGGGGCGGGCCCGCCCCCGCTGGGCAGCACCAGCGCCAGGGCCAGACCGCCGGCCAGCACCGGCAGGGCCGCCCAGGCGAGCCTGCGGCGCGGCCGGCGGACCGGCGCGGCGGGCCGCGGGGCGCGGTCCTCGTTGATCTCGTTCATCAGATGCTCCCTCAACTGCCGGCTGCGGCCCGCGGGGAGCACCGGTTCCGGGGGTGACGGCAGCCGCTTCCTGAGCTCCGTCAGTTCCTGGTCCTGGTCCTGGTTCATCCTGCGCTCTCCCGCATCGACCGGGCCACGCGACGGTGGCCACCCCGTACCTGTCCGCCGCTCCCGGCGGGTTCCAGTTCCTCGGCCGCCAGTTCGCGCAGCCGCCCGCGGGCCCGGGAGAGCCGCGAGCGGACCGTGCCCACCGGCACGCCCAGCGCCTCGGCCGCCTCCGCGTAGCCCAGGCCGGACCAGACGCAGAGCACGAAGACCTCGCGCTCCGCCCGTCGGAGCCGGTCCAGAGCGCGGCGCGCGGCGGCCAGCCTGGCGGTGTCGTCCAGCCGGCCGGCCAGTTCCTCGGCGAAGTCCGGCACCGCCTCGCGGGCCGGCAGCCGGGCCAGCGCGGCCCGGTGCCGGCGGGCCGCCCTGGTGGTGTTGCGCAGCACGTTGGTCGCGATGCCGAAGAGCCAGGGCCGCACGTCCTCCCCCTCGGGGCGCAGCGTGGCGCGCAGCCGCCAGGCCTCCAGGAAGGTCAGCGAGACGACGTCCTCGGCGGCGGTCCGGTCCCCGAGGGTACGGGCCGCGTAGCCGAGCAGGGCCTGGGCATGGTCATCGAAGAGCTCCCCGAACGTGCTCTGGTCCCCGGCGCGCAGCCGGGACCGCTGTGACAGTTCCACACCCCCACCTGTCCGCCGCGGCCGTCGGGTTCCAAGGATCTCGGACCCGTTCGCGCGAAACGGCGGCGGGCCGCACCCCCGAGGGGGTGCGGCCCGCCGCCGTCCGAGCCGGTGCTCAGCCCATCGAACCGGTGCGCAGCAGGGTGCGGATCACCCGCATCGCGACCGAGAGGCTGGACAGCTCGTAGGTGTCCGAACCCCTTATGTCGTCGAGCGTGGTCTGCGCCCGGGAGAGCAGCGTGCCGTTCTCCTTCGCCCAGGCCTCGTACCGCTCGGACGGGGTCGCGCCCGCCGCGCCGCAGGCCAGCACGTCCGCGGTGAGCTGGGCGTGCGCCGCGAACAGGTCCTCGCGGATCGAGGCGCGGGCCATCGAGGACCACCGGTCGGTGCGCGGCAGCTCGATGATCCGGTCCAGCAGGTGGGCGATGCCCAGCCGGTCCGCCAGGTCGTAGTAGAGCTCGGCGACCTCGCCGACGTCCTTGCCGGCCCGGTCCGCGACCACCGTGATGTCCAGCGTCGGGAAGGCCGAGGAGAGGCCGGAGACCCGGGCCGCCAGGCCCTCCGGCACGCCCGCCTCGGTCAGCTCGCCGAGGATGTGCTGGTACCAGGCCAGGTCCTCGCCGCGCAGCGGCTTGGGCAGGCTGCTCCACACCTGGTCCACCCGCTCCTGGAAGAACGCGATGGTGCCGGCGATGTCCAGCGGCTGGCGCCGGTTGTTGAGCATCCAGCGGGTGGCCCGCTCGACCAGGCGGCGCGAGTGCAGCCGCATCCGGGTCTGCACCTCGGCCGGCACCTGGTTGTCCAGGGCCTCGACCGCGTCCCAGATCTGCTCCAGGCCGAAGACCGCGCGGGCCGCGGTGTGGGTGCGGGCGATCTCCTCGTAGGTCGCGCCGGTCTCCTCGCGCAGCCGGAAGGCGAAGGTGCAGCCGCCGCGGTTGACGGTGTCGTTGACGATCAGGGTGGTGATGATCTCCCGGCGCAGCGCGTGGTTGTCCACCGCCTCGGCGAACTTCTCGCGCAGCTTGGTCGGGAAGTACAGGTGCAGGGTGTCCCGGAAGTACGGGTCGTCCGGCAGCCCGGTGGCCAGCAGCTCGTCGGCCAGGGTGATCTTGGTGTAGGCGAGCAGCACCGCGAGCTCCGGCTGGGTGAGCCCGTGGCCGCCCGCCTGGCGCTCCTTCAGCTGCCGCTCGCTGGGCAGGAACTCCAGCGCCCGGTCCAGCTGGCCGTCCGCCTCCAGCCGGTTGATCATCCGCGAGTGCACGTTGACCATGCTGTGCGCCTGGGCCACCGCGTTGGCCAGCACCACGTTCTGCGCGTAGTTGTTGCGCAGGACGAGGAAGCCGACCTCCTCGGTCATCTCGGCGAGCAGGGTGTTGCGCTGCTTGACCGTCATGTCGCCGTCGGCGACCACCTGGTTGAGCAGGATCTTGATGTTGACCTCGTGGTCCGAGGTGTCCACGCCCGCCGAGTTGTCGATCGCGTCGGTGTTGATCCAGCCACCGCTGCCGGCCGGGCCGCCGGACTGGGCGTACTCGATCCGGCCGAGCTGGGTGCAGCCGAGGTTGCCGCCCTCGCCGATCACCCGGGCCCGGACCTGGCCGCCGTCGACCCGGATCGCGTCGTTGGCCTTGTCGCCGACGTCCGCGTTGGTCTCCCGCTCGGCCTTGACGTAGGTGCCGATGCCGCCGTTCCAGAACAGGTCCACCGGGGCCTGGAGGATCCGCTTCATCAGCTCGGCCGGGGTCAGCTTGGCGGACTCGACGCCGAGCGCCGCGCGGACCTGCGGGCTGAGCTGGATCGACTTGGCGGAGCGCGGGAAGACGCCGCCGCCGGCCGAGATCAGCGACCTGTCGTAGTCGTCCCAGGAGCTGCGCGGCAGGTCGAAGAGCCGGCGCCGCTCCGCGTAGGAGGCGGCCGCCTCCGGGTTCGGGTCGAGGAAGATGTGCCGGTGGTCGAAGGCGGCCACCAGCCGGATGTGCTCGCTGAGCAGCATGCCGTTGCCGAACACGTCACCGGACATGTCGCCGATGCCGACCACGGTGAAGTCCTCGGTCTGGGTGTCCAGGCCCAGCTCGCGGAAGTTGCGCTTGACCGACTCCCAGGCGCCGCGGGCGGTGATGCCCATGCCCTTGTGGTCGTAGCCGGCCGAGCCGCCGGAGGCGAAGGCGTCGCCCAGCCAGAAGCCGTACTCCTCGGCCACGCCGTTGGCGATGTCGGAGAAGGTGGCGGTGCCCTTGTCGGCGGCGACCACCAGGTAGGTGTCGTCCTCGTCGTGCCGGACCACGTCGGCCGGGTGGACGACCTGGCCGGCCTTCAGGTTGTCGGTGATGTCCAGCAGCGCCGAGATGAAGGTCTTGTAGGCGGAGATGCCCTCGGCCAGCCAGGCGTCCCGGTCCACCGACGGGTCCGGCAGCTGCTTGGCGACGAAGCCGCCCTTGGCGCCGACCGGCACGATCACGGTGTTCTTGACCATCTGTGCCTTGACCAGGCCCAGGATCTCGGTGCGGAAGTCCTCGCGCCGGTCGGACCAGCGCAGGCCGCCGCGGGCGACCTTGCCGAACCGCAGGTGCACGCCCTCGACCTGGGGCGAGTAGACCCAGATCTCGAAGGCCGGGCGGGGGGCCGGCAGGTCCGGGATGGCGTGCGGGTCGAACTTCATCGACACGTACGGGTGCCACTCGCCGCCGGCGGTCCGCTGGAAGAAGTTGGTCCGCAGGGTGGCCTTGATCAGGTGCAGGAAGGAGCGCAGGATCCGGTCCTCGTCCAGCGAGACGACCTCGTCCAGCGCGCCGGACAGCTCCTCCAGGATCGCCTCGCCCAGCTCGCCGGCGCCCAGCTGGTGGCTGGGGCTGAGCCGGGCCTCGAAGAGGTTGACCAGCAGCCGGGTGGTGTGGGCGTTGTTGCGGAGGGCGTCCTCCATGTAGTCCTGCGAGAAGGTCGAGCCGGCCTGCCGCAGGTACTTGGCGTAGGCGCGCAGCACCACGGCCTGGCGCCAGTTCAGCCCCGCGGTCAGGATCAGACCGTTGAAGCCGTCGTTCTCGGCCCGGCCGGTCCAGGTGGCGGCGAAGGCCTCCTGGAAGCGCTCGCGGGCCTCGTCGGTCAGCTCGGTGGCCTCGCGCAGCTTCAGGCCGAAGTCGTAGACCCAGGCGGTGGTGGCGTCCGAGCGGCGCAGCGCGTACGGGTGCTCGTCCAGCACCTCGACGCCCAGCCGCTGCAGCACCGGCAGCACCTCGGTCAGCGAGATCGGGCCGCCGACCCGGTAGATCTTGAACCGGCGCTCGTCGTCGCCGGCGCCGACCGGCTGGTAGAGGTTGAGCCGGAAGTCGCCCTCGCCGTGCAGCGCCTCGATCTGCTTGAGGTCGGCGACGGCGGTGCGGGCGGTGAAGTCGGCCCGGTAGCCGTCGGGGAAGGCGTTGGCGTACTTGTGGGCCAGCTCGGCGGCCCGCTCCTCGCCCAGCTCGGTGTGCAGCTGGTCGTTGAAGCCGTCCATCCAGAACCGGGCGGCCTCGGCCAGCTTGGCCTCCAGCCGCTCCACCTCGGCCTCGGTCAGCTCGGAGAGCTCGCTGCCCGGGGCGACCCGGACCACGAAGTGCAGGCGGGTCAGCACCGACTCGGTGGCGTAGACCGTGTAGTCGATGGTGGCGCCGTTGAGCTCCTGCATCAGGATGTCCATCAGGCGCTCGCGGATCCGGGTGGTGTACCGGTCGCGGGGCAGGTAGACCATCGCGGAGAAGTACCGGCCGTACTCGTCCTGGCGCAGGAAGAGCCGCAGCTTGCGGCGCTCCTGGAGGTAGAGCACGCTGCCGGCGATCCGCAGCAGCTCGTCGGCCGGGGTCTGGAAGATCTCGTCGCGCGGGAAGGTCTCCAGGATCTGCAGCAGGTCGCGGCCGTCGTGGCTCTCGGCGGAGAAGCCGGACCCGGTGACCACCTCCTGGACCTTGCGGCGCACGACGGGGATCCGGGTGACCGACTCGGTGTAGGCGGCCGAGGAGAAGAGGCCGAGGAAGCGGCGCTCGCCGACCACGTTGCCGGCGGCGTCGAACTTCTTCACGCCGACGTAGTCGAGGTAGGCCGGGCGGTGCACGGTGGACCGCGAGTTGGCCTTGGTCAGCACCAGCAGCTTCTTCTCGTGCGCCTTGGCGCGCACCGGCGCGGAGAGCCGGCCGAAGGACTCGCTGACCGGGTGGTGGTCGGTGTCGTGGCTGAGCGGGTCGGAGCGCAGGATGCCCAGGCCGGTGCCGGCCAGCGCCCGCAGCACCTCCTCGCCCTGGTGCTCGACCAGGTCGTACTCGCGGTAGCCGAGGAAGGTGAAGTGGTCGTCGGCCAGCCAGCGCATCAGCTCCCAGGCCTCGCCGACCTCCTGCTCGGGCAGGTGGGCCGGGGGCTGCTCGGCGAGCTCGTCGGCGAGGCGCAGCGCGGCGGTGCGCATCTTCGCCCAGTCCTCCACGACCTCGCGGACGTCACCGAGGACCCGGCGCAGGTCGGACTCGATGGCGCGCAGGTCGGCCCGGTCGCTCTCCCGGTCGATCTCGATGTGCATCCAGGACTCGACGGTGGCGTCGGCGGGCCACTCGGTGCCGCCGGCCTGGCTGCGGGCGCAGGCGTCGATGTCGAGGATCTCCAGCAGCTTGCCGGTGATGTCGCGGCGGACCACCAGCTGCGGGTGGATGACCAGGTGGATCGCGCGGTTCTGCCGGGACAGCTCGTTGGTGACCGAGTCGACCAGGAACGGCATGTCGTCGGTGACCACCTCGACCACGGTGTGGCCGCTGGACCAGCCGTTCTCGTCGACGGTGGGGGTGGAGACCCGGACCTCGGCGGTGCCCTGCGGGCGCTTGAGGCCCAGCCGGTAGTGGGAGGCCGCCGCGCCGTAGACGTCGACCGGGTCGCGGTCGACCAGGTCATCGGGGGCGGTGTGGAGGTAGTAGTGGTGCAGGTACGCGGTCAGAGCACCGTTGCTCAGACCCTCCCCGGGCGCCGCTCCCCCCACCTGGCTGTGCTCGGCGGCAGCGGCCGCCTTGACGAGCAGTTCGGCCTTGGCCGCGTCCAGCTTGGTCTGCATGGCTGATTGGCTCCTGTCGCGCGCCGTTGCGTGACTCGGTGGTGTCGGATGTACACCGCCGGCCCGGCCCCATCCTCCCGCACCGACCGGCGAGAGGTGTTCAGGCACGCGTGGCTCAAGGCACGCTTGAAGAGCGCCTCGCCTGGGTACGACAAACCTTTCGGCCTGTGGGATCCGTCCCGACGACGCCAGCCAGCCTAACCGTCCGAAACCAAGGTGTCAGGGGACATGGAGGAGCAAACCCGCAGGAAGATCGCGGTTTCCTGGACACATTGGCCACATTGGCCCCGGGGCCGTCCGGGCTCCCCCGCCTGACCTGTGACGATCCGTGCTCAGCCCATGTGCGGGTAGCCGACCGCGGTCGGGGGCACGAAGGTCTCCTTGATCGAGCGGGTCGAGGTCCACCGCAGCAGGTTCTGCGCGGCGCCCGCCTTGTCGTTGGTGCCGGAGGCCCGGGCGCCGCCGAAGGGCTGCTGGCCGACCACCGCGCCGGTCGGCTTGTCGTTGACGTAGAAGTTGCCGGCCGCGAACCGCAGCACCTCCTGGGCCCGGGCGATCGCGTACCGGTCCCGGGCCACCACCGAGCCGGTCAGCCCGTAGGGCGCACCGCCGTCCACCAGGGCGAGCACCTCCTCCCAGCCGTCGTCGGGGTAGACGTGCACGGCCAGGATCGGGCCGAAGTACTCGGTGCGGAAGACCTCGTCGCCCGGGTCCTCGCCGACCACCACGGTGGGGCGGACGAACCAGCCGATCGCGTCGTCGTACTGGCCGCCGGCCACCAGCTCCAGCGCCGGGTCGGCCTTGGCCCGCTCGATCGCGTCCCGGCACTTGGCGAAGGCCCGGGCGTCGATCAGCGCGCCCATGAAGTTGGACAGGTCGGAGACGTCGCCGACCGGCAGCGCGTCGGTCTCGGCGATCAGGTCGTCCTTGATCCGCCGCCAGAGCGAGCGCGGCAGGAAGGCCCGGGAGAGCGCCGAGCACTTCTGCCCCTGGTACTCGAAGGCGCCGCGGATCAGCGCGGTGCGCAGCACCTCGGGGTCGGCCGAGGGGTGCGCGACCAGGAAGTCCTTGCCCCCGGTCTCGCCGACGATCCGCGGGTAGCCGCGGTAGTTGTCGATGTTGTCGCCGATCTGCCGCCAGAGCCGGCGGAAGGTGGCGGTGGAGCCGGTGAAGTGCAGCCCGGCCAGGTGCGGGCTGCCCAGCGCCGCCTCGGAGACGGCCAGGCCGTCGCCGGTCACCAGGTTGACCACGCCGGGCGGCAGGCCGGCCGCCTCCAGCAGCCGCATCAGGTGGTGCGCGGCCAGGGTCTGGGTCGGCGCGGGCTTCCAGACCACGGTGTTGCCCATCAGCGCCGGGGCGGTCGGCAGGTTGCCGGCGATGGCGGTGAAGTTGAACGGGGTGATCGCGTAGACGAAGCCCTCCAGCGGGCGGTGGTCGGCGCGGTTCCACACCCCGGGCGAGGAGATCGGCTGCTCGGCCAGGATCTGCCGGGCGAAGTGCACGTTGAACCGCCAGAAGTCGACCAGCTCGCAGGGTGCGTCGATCTCGGCCTGCTGCGCGGTCTTCGACTGGCCGAGCATGGTGGCGGCGGCCACCGTCTCCCGCCAGGGGCCGGCCAGCAGGTCGGCGGCCTTCAGGAAGACCGCCGCCCGGTCGTCGAAGGAGAGCGAGCGCCAGCGCGGGGCCGCCTCCAGCGCGGCCGACACCGCCTGCCGGGCGTCCGCGGCGGTGGCGTTGCCGAGCACGCCGAGCCTGGCCGCGTGGTGGTGCGGCTGGACCACGTCGATCCGCTCGCCACCGCCGAGCCGCTGCTCGCCGCCGATGGTCATCGGCAGCGCGACGGGCTCCGCGGCCAGCTCGTCCAGCCTGGCCAGCAGGCGGGCCCGCTCCGGGCTGCCGGGGGCGTAGCCGTGCACCGGCTCGTTCACCGGCGCGGGCACCTGGGTCACGGCGTCGATCGGCATGGGTGGCGCGGCTCCTCACGTCTGCACGACTGGGCGTCAAGCCCAGGTTGACGTGACGGCGTGCGCGCGGCGGCCTGCGACACGCGGCGGCCCCGGTCGGCTCAGGCGGCGAGCTCCCTGGCCAGCTGAACCGCTTCGGCCAGCGAGTCCACCACCGGGACGCCGACCGGCTCCAGGTTGGCCCGCACGTGCGAGCCTCCGGTGTAGAGCACCGCGCGCACCCCGGCCTCCCGGGCGGCCAGCGCGTCGTCGGCCGCGTCGCCGATCACCACGGTGCGGGCCGGCTCCACCGCCGCGCCGAGGGCCTGCAGGTGGCGCACCATCGAGGCCGCCTTCTGCCCGTGCGAGGGGCCGGTGCGGCCGTCCACCCGCAGGAAGTGGGCGCCGATGCCGAACCGCTCCACCACCGGCAGCAGCCGCTGGTGCTCGTACATCGACAGCAGCGACTGGGTGTGTCCCTCGGCGGCCCAGCCGGCCAGCAGCTCGGGCACCCCGTCGGCCAGCCCGGCCGCCAGGCTCAGCCGGCCGTAGTGCTCCTGGAAGGTGGCGTCCAGCTGCTCCCACTGCGCACCGGTCGGCTGGAAGCCCAGCACCCGCCGGTAGAACCGCGGGATGGGGACCTCGTAGTTCTCCCGGTACTGCGCCACGCTCAGCGGCGCGCCCCCGACCGTGGCGAACGCGGCGTTGCTGGCGCCGACCACCGCGGCCATGTCGTTGAGGAGGGTCCCGTTCCAGTCCCAGACGATGTGAGTACGCACCTGGGCACGGTAGCCGCCCGTACCGACAAACGGGTATCTCGGGGGAGAAGGTCAGCTGAGCAGTGCGGGGATCTCCTGGGTGGCGAACCAGAGGAGCTCGTGGTCCTCGGCGCCGTCCACGGTGAACTGGGCGTCCGCGTCGCCCGCGTCGGCGGCGGTCACCGCGCCGGCCGCGCCGGCCACGTCGGCCAGCACCTCGGCCTCGTCGGCGTCCGCGTGCACGGCGGCGGCCTTGGCCAGCTGGACCGGCTCGGCGAGTGTGACCCGGCCGAGCGAGGCCTGGTCCTGGTACTCGTCGCCGCCGAACGGGCGGACCGCACGGTCCGGGATGTCCAGCGCGACCACCACCCGGCGGCGCGGCGCCCCCGGGTCGGCGGCCAGCAGCCGCAGCGAGGACTGGGCGGCGCGGACCAGCGCGGCGTACTCCAGCTCCTCGATGTCGTCGCTCACGTACCACTCGCGCAGCGCCGGGGTCACCGCGTAGGCCGCGGACTGGTCCAGCGCGCCGCCGCTGTGTGCCTGGGCCAGTCCGGCCAGGGTGGTGGGCACGTAGACACGCATCGGGGACACGCTCGCTTCCTGCTCCGGCAGCTCGGACCCCCACAGAATACGGCCCGGACGATCAACGGGGTGTCCCCCTTCGAGCGGATCGCCCCCGCGGCCCGTCCGGGCCCCGGCCGCGCCGGGCCCCTTGCCGCCCGGGCCCGACGGCGCGTCAAGCCGCCGTCCGGGGGACCTCGCCGCCCCCGCCGGCCCGGCTCCCGGGCTCCGCCGAGACTGCCGATAGCACCACCGACGCACCCGCACACCGACCCCGGGGGTACCGCCGATGACTCAGACCGCGCTCGCCGCACCGCTGGTGACGATCCGTCCGCTGGGCCGCCGCCCCGGCCACTCGCACCCGCACCCGCCCGCCCACACCCCTGCCCATGCCCCTGCCCACCCCTCCGCCCACGCCGAGCCGCGCACCCCCCGCCACCCGCGCGCCGCCTGCGCCCTCCCCGCCCCGCCGCCCGACGCCGACGAGGCCGCCGCCCGCCGCGAGCTGGCCCGCCGGTTCGCCCAGCGCCTGGTCGAGGTGCTGGCCGGCGCCCGCCCGGCCGGCCAGCTGCTCCGGCACACCACCCACGACGGCTACCGCCAGCTCTCCGGCCTCGTCCGCCGCGGCCCGCTGCGCTCGGCGGCCGGCCGCGGCCGGCTGGGCCTCGGCCCGGTGCACGACTCCTCCCCCGCGCCGGACGCGGTGGAGGTCTGCGTCCGGGTCGCCGCCGGCCACCGCCAGCACGTGGTGGCCTTCCGGCTGGAGCGCCACCGCCGCACCGAGGTCTGGCAGTGCGCCGCGGTGGACACCCGATGAGCGGTGGACACCCGGTGGAACGCCGCCGCGCCGCCCGGGGAGGCCCCGGACGGCGCGGCGGACGGAACGGACCGCGGCCTACTTGCGGCGGCGGCCCTTGGCGGCCTTGCGGCGCTCGGCCCGGGTCAGGCCGTCGCTCCCGGCGGCCGGCGCGTCCTCCTCGAAGTCGCCCTCGACCACGGTGACGTCGCCGTCCACCGACGGAGCGGTGTAGTGCAGCCGCTGGCGGGCCGGCGCCTCCAGGCCCTTGGCCTTGATCTCCGGCCGGACGTCCTCGACGACGGCCGCGGCCGGCACCTCCTCGCCGTCGGCCGGCAGCGGCACCTCCTCGACCTGCTGCTCGACCTGGACCTCCAGGTTGAACAGGTAGCCGACGGACTCCTCCTTGATGCCCTCCATCATGGCGCCGAACATGTCGAAGCCCTCGCGCTGGTACTCGACCAGCGGGTCGCGCTGGGCCATCGCCCGCAGGCCGATGCCCTCCTGGAGGTAGTCCATCTCGTACAGATGCTCGCGCCAGCGGCGGTCCAGCACCGAGAGCACCACCCGGCGCTCGAGCTCGCGCATGACCTGCTCGCCGAGCTGGTCCTCGCGGGCGCCGTACTGCGCCTGGATGTCCTCCTGGACCACCTTGGTCAGGAACTCCGGGGTGAGGGCGGCGGAGCCGCCGGCCTCCTCCTCCAGCTCGGCCAGGTCCAGGGTGATCGGGTAGAGCTGCTTCAGCGCGGTCCAGAGCTTCTCGAGGTCCCAGTCGTCCTCGAAGCCCTCGCCGGTGGCGGCCTGGACGTAGGCCTCCACGGTGTCGTCCATGAAGTGGCCGATCTGCTCCTGCAGGTCCTCGCCCTCGAGCACCCGGCGGCGCTCGCCGTAGATGACCTCGCGCTGGCGGTTCAGCACCTCGTCGTACTTGAGGACGTTCTTGCGGATCTCGAAGTTCTGCTGCTCGACCTGGGTCTGCGCGGAGGCGATCGCCCGGGTGACCATCTTGGACTCGATCGGCACGTCCTCCGGGACGTTGGCCATCGAGAGCACCCGCTCGACCATGCCGGCCTTGAACAGGCGCATCAGGTCGTCGCCCAGCGAGAGGTAGAACCGGGACTCGCCCGGGTCGCCCTGGCGGCCGGAGCGGCCGCGCAGCTGGTTGTCGATCCGGCGGGACTCGTGCCGCTCGGTGCCGAGCACGTAGAGGCCGCCCAGCTCCTGGACCTCCTCCTGCTCGGTCTTCACCGCGGCCTTGGCCTTCTCCAGGGCCTCCGGGAAGGCCTCCAGGTACTCGTCCGGGGTGTCGACCGAGTTGAGGCCGCGCTGCGCCAGCTCGGCGGTGGCGAGGTGCTCGGGGTTGCCGCCGAGCATGATGTCGGTGCCGCGGCCGGCCATGTTGGTGGCCACCGTGACCGCGCCCTTGCGACCGGCCTGCGCGACCACCTGGGCCTCGCGCTCGTGGTGCTTGGCGTTCAGCACCTCGTGCGGGATGCCGCGCTTGCGCAGCTCCTGCGACAGGTACTCGGACTTCTCCACCGAGACGGTGCCGACCAGCACCGGCTGGCCCTTCTCGTGCCGCTCGGCGATGTCGTCCACCACCGCGGCGAACTTGGCCGGCTCCGACTTGTAGATCAGGTCGGGCTGGTCGATGCGCTGCGGGGACTTGTTGGTCGGGATCGGCACCACGCCGAGCTTGTAGATCTGGTGGAACTCGGCCGCCTCGGTGGTGGCGGTACCGGTCATGCCGGAGAGCTTCTCGTAGAGCCGGAAGAAGTTCTGCAGGGTGATGGTGGCCAGGGTCTGGTTCTCGTTCTGGACCTCCACCCCCTCCTTGGCCTCGATCGCCTGGTGCATGCCCTCGTTGTAGCGGCGGCCGGCCAGGATGCGGCCGGTGTGCTCGTCGACGATCATGACCTCGCCGTTCATCACGACGTAGTCCTTGTCCAGCTTGTAGAGCTCCTTCGCCTTGATGGCGTTGTTCAGGAACCCGACCAGCGGGGTGTTGACCGACTCGTAGAGGTTGTCGATACCCAGGTAGTCCTCGACCCGGGTGACGCCCTCCTCCAGCACGCCGACGGTGCGCTTCTTCTCGTCGACCTCGTAGTCCCGGTCGCGCTTGAGCCGGACCACCAGCTTGGCGAAGTCGGTGTACCACTTGGTGGCCTGGTCGGCCGGGCCGGAGATGATCAGCGGGGTGCGGGCCTCGTCGATCAGGATCGAGTCGACCTCGTCGACGACCGCGAAGTTGTGGCCGCGCTGGACCAGTTCGTCCTGCGACCAGGCCATGTTGTCGCGCAGGTAGTCGAAGCCGAACTCGTTGTTGGTGCCGTACGTGATGTCCATGGCGTACTGGCGGCGGCGCTCGGCCGGCGGCATGTTCGCCAGGATCACGCCGACCTCCAGGCCCAGGAAGCGGTGCACCCGGCCCATCCACTCCGAGTCGCGCTCGGCGAGGTAGTCGTTGGTGGTGATCAGGTGCACGCCCTTGCCGGTGAGCGCGTTGAGGTAGGCGGGCAGGGTGCCGACCAGGGTCTTGCCCTCACCGGTGCGCATCTCGGCGACGTAGCCCATGTGCAGCGCGGCGCCGCCCATGATCTGCACGTCGTAGTGGCGCTGGCCGAGCACCCGCTTGGCGGCCTCGCGGACGGTGGCGAAGGCCTCGGGGAGGATCGCGTCCAGGCTCTCCCCCTCCTCCAGGCGCGACTTGTACTCCGCGGTCAGGGCGCGCAGCTCGTCGTCGGTGAGGTTGACGAAGTCCTCTTCGATGGAGTTGACCTGGGCAGCAATCCGCTGAAGCTTGCGAAGGATCTTCCCCTCGCCGGCGCGCAGGATCTTGTCGAAGACGGACACTTGGGCGGGCTCCTTGCCTGGATCGGCTCTGGACGACTGCACAGCGGGTCCACACCGCCGCACGGGCCATCGTATGCGAGGAGGCCAATGCCCCGGGAGGTGCGTCAGCACGCCATTCCGGTGTCACTCCTGGGGGCGGATCCCGCGATAGGCATCGGAAATGCCACAATTCGGGCATCCGAAACCCCCTTTCCCCGCGCGCGCCGACCCTCGATACTCCGTCCATGAACGAACCGTTTCCCGCTCCGGTGACCCTGGAGACCGACCGCCTGACCCTGCGCCCGCCGACCGCCGAGGACGTGGACGCGCTCACCGCCGCCTGCCAGGACCCGGAGATCCAGCGCTGGACCGTGGTCCCCTCCCCCTACCGGCGGGCCGACGCCGAGTTCTTCGTCGAGAAGCTCGCCGCGCCGGGCTGGGCGCAGGGCTCGGCCACCTGGTGCGTGGTCGAGCGGACCACCGGCGAGCTGGTCGGCACCCAGGCGCTCAGCCACCGCGGGCCGGGCCGGGCCGAGATCGGCTACTGGGCGACGGCGGGGGCGCGCGGGCGCGGGCTGACCCTGGAGGCGGTCCGCGAGGTCTGCCGCTGGGGCTTCGCCGAGCGCGGCCTGCGCCGGATCGACTGGACCGCCTACGTGGGCAACGAGCCCTCCCACAGGCTGGCGGTCAAGGCCGGCTTCACCGTCGAGGGCGTGCTGCGCTCCTGGGCCGAGCAGCGCGGCGTCTTCCACGACGTCTGGATGGGCTCGCTGCTGGCCGGCGAGGCCGGGCTCCCCGGCTGACCGGGCCGGGGCCCGGCTGTCGGTGCGGACACCTACCCTGTCCGGCATGACCGCCGCCACCCCGCCGCCCGTCCAGACGCTCAGTGCCGACCAGGCCCGCCGGATCGCCCTGCGGGCCCAGGGCCTGCTCGGCGCGCCGGACCGGCGGGCGGGGGTGCGCGGAGTGCTGCGCTCGCTCGGCGCGGTGCAGTTGGACACCATCTCGGTGCTGGCCCGCTCGCACGAGCTGGTGCCGTACGCCCGGCTCGGCGCGGTCGGCCGTCCGGCGGTGGAGCGGGCCTACTGGGGCGCCGCCACCAGCTTCGAGTACTGGTCGCACGCGGCCTGCGTGCTGCCGATCGAGGAGTGGCCGCTGTTCGCCTTCCGCCGCCGGGCCTACCGGCAGCGCGGCGGGCTCTGGGACCACCGGGTGAGCGAGGCCGCCTACCTGCGGGTGCTGGCCCGGCTGCGCGCCGAAGGCCCGCTGACCAGCACCGAGTTGGGCGGCGCCAAGCGCACCTCGGAGTGGTGGGACTGGTCCGAGGGCAAGATCGCGGTGGAGCGCGCACTGGCCTTCGGCGATGTGGTCTGCACCGAGCGGCGCGGCTGGAAGCGGGTCTACGCACTGGCCGAACAGGCCGTCCCCGCCGAGCTGTTCGAGCAGGATCCGGACGACCGCGGCTGCCTGCTGCGGCTGGTCGGCCAGGCCGGGCAGGCGCTCGGCGTGGCCACCAGGGCCGATCTGGCCGACTACCACCGCCTGAAGTCGGGTCAACTCGACTCGGTGGTGGCCGAGTCGGGCCTGGTCCCGGTCTCGGTGGCGGGCTGGGGAGCCGGCGGCGGGCCGGCCCCGGCCTGGGCCGACCCGGCCGCGCTGGCGGCGGAGGATGCCTCGGGCGGCCGCGGCCGCCACCGCACCACGCTGCTCTCGCCGTTCGACTCGCTGATCTGGGACCGGCCCCGCACCGAGCGGATCTTCGGAATGTCCCACCGGCTGGAGGCCTACACCCCCAAGTCCCGCCGGGTGCACGGCTACTTCGCGATGCCGGTGCTGGCCGGCGGCCGGCTGGTCGGCCGGGTCGACCCGGCCCGTGAGGGCCGGGTCCTGGTGGCCCGTCAGATCTCGCTGGACAGCCGCTCCCGGCTGCCCGCGCTGGCCCGGGCGCTGCGCGAGGCCGCCGAGTGGGTGGGCTGCTCCGCGGTGCGCGTCGAGGCGCTGCAGGACGAGTCGCTGCGGCCCGAGCTGGACCGGCTGCTCGCCGACTGACCCGCCGGTCAGCCTATTTCGAGGATCTTCTCCCGCATCGCGTAGACCACGGCCTCCATCCTGGAGTGCAGCTGCAGCTTCTCCAGGATGTTGCGCACGTGGTTCTTCACGGTGTTCTCGCTGATGAAGAGCTCCTTGGCGATCTCCCGGTTGTTCATCCCGGTGGCGACCAGCTTGAGCACTTCCAGCTCCCGGTCGGTCAGCCGCGGTGCGGGCACCAACTCCCGGTCGTCCGAACGCCGTTGGATCATCGACTTGAACTCGGTGAGCAGCTTGGCCGCCATCGAGGGGCTGATCTGCGACTGCCCGTCCGCCACCGCGCGGATCGCGGTGGCCACCTCGTCCGTGGAGATCTCCTTGAGCAGGTAGCCGGTGGCCCCCGCCTTGATCGCCTCGTAGAGGTCGGCTTCCTCGTCGCTTATCGTCAGCATGATGATCTTCGTGCTGGGCGCCACCTCCTTGATCGAGGTGCAGGCCTCGATCCCGCTGCGCCGCGGCATCCGCACGTCCATCAGGATGATGTCCGGCAGCAGGTCGGCCGCCTTGAGCACGGCCTCCGCGCCGTCCCCGGCCTCGCCGACCACCCGGATGTCCGGCTCCTCGGCGAGCACGATCTCCAGCCCCCGCCGGAAGAGCGCATGGTCGTCCACCACCAGGACGCGGATAGGCTCCCCGCCGCGCGGCGCGAACTCCGGCTCCTCGCCGCCAGCGCCCTCGAACCGGTCCGCCATCCGCCCCTCCCCGTCGCCGAAAGCTCCAGGGCTCATCATTCCACGGCCCGCGGGGCCGGACTCACCGCTCACGGCCGAGGTACTTCCAACGGGTGTCCCCCAACGGGTGCCCCCGGCGGCCGGCCCGGCCGCCGGGGGCGTGCGCCTGGGCGCCCGGCGGATCAGCGCTCGGCGCCGTTGATCGAACCGCCGGCACCGGCGGCCTCGTCGTCCGGCTCCAGCCCGTCCGCCTTCAGGTGGATGACGCCGTAGTCGTAGCCGCGCCGGCGGTAGACCACGCTGGGCAGCCCGCTGTCCTTCTCCACGAAGAGGTAGAAGTCGTGGCCGACCAGCTCCATCGACTCCAGCGCCTGCGCCAGCGCCATCGGGTGGGCCGTGTGGGTCTTCTCGCGGACCACCAGCGGCCCCTCGCCCTCGACCTCCAGCGTGCCCATCGTGGTCCTGGGCACCTCCTGCTCGTCCAGCTCATCCATGGTCGCCGTGCCCGGCAGCGCCGCGATCCGCGCGGTCGCCTGGGCGACGCTCAGCGGCGTGGTGCGGGCGCCGTGGTGCACCCGGCGCCGGTCCGCGGACTTGCGAAGCTGGGCGTCGAGCTTGGCCGCGGCCAGGTCCAGGGCCGCGTAGGCGTCACTGGCCGCCGCCTCGGCCCGGATCACCGGGCCACGGGTACGGACGGTGATCTCGACCCGGTCGGACCGCTCGGCCTGACGCGGGTTGTGCTCCTTGGACAGCTCGACGTCGAGGCTGATCACCTTGCCGTCGAACTTCTGGACCTTCTCCAGCTTCTCGGCCACGTGCTCGCGGAACCTCTGGGGCACCTCGGTCTTGCGGCCCTTGACGACGATGTCCACGCAGAACTCCGATCCCTCGTACTGGCACCGGCCCGGACTACCGGGCCGGGCATGAGACCCAGCCTGACCAGCCGACCTACCGCCGGTGCGCCGTCCGGTCCGGGGACCGGGCGGGCTGGACCCTCACCCACTTCCTCCCCACCAGGGACGCTTGAAACCCTGGGAGCCCCATCTCACACCCCGTACGGGCTTCTCGCCTCCCCAGCGGGACCTCGGGTGGAGCGGAATCCGGCTGGACAGCTGTTCACACCTGTCTACTCTCCATCGAGTGAAGTGAGGGTAAATATCTGGACAAGTCCGCCCGGACGGCCCACCCTGGCCCCGTGACCGAGAGTGGCCGACCGGGGAGGGACCGTTGCTGACCGCCGCGCTCGACGTGCTGCTGCCCACCGCCTGCGCCGGCTGCGGCGCGGCCGGCGGACCGCTCTGCCCCGCCTGCCGGGCGGTGCTGGACGGGCTGCGCCCGCGCCCGGCCGGCCCGCTGCCCGCCCCGCCCGGGCTGCCGCCGCTGCACGCCTGCGCGGGGTACCGCGATCCGGTGCGCCGGCTGCTGATCGCCCACAAGGAGCGCGGCTCGCTCGGCCTGGCCGCGCCGCTGGGCGGGCTGCTGGCCCGCGCCGTGCTCGCCGCGCTCGCCCCCGGGCCGGCGAGCGGCCCGCCGCTGCTGCTGGTGCCGATGCCCTCGGCCCGCCGCGCGGTGCGCGCCCGCGGCCAGGACGCCACCCGCCGGCTGGCCCGCGCCGCCGCCCGCTCGCTGCGCCGCGAGGGGCTGCCCTGCCGGGTCGCCCCGGTGCTCCGCCCGGCCCGCCGGGTCGCCGACCAGACCGGCCTGGGCGCCGCGGCCCGCCGGGCCAACCTGCACGGCGCGCTGACGGTGCGCCGGCTGACCGCCGAGCAGCTGACCGGCCGTCGGCTGGTGCTGGTGGACGACCTGGTCACCACCGGCGCCAGCCTCGCCGAGGCGGCCCGGGCGCTGCGCGCGGCGGGCTGCCCGCCGCCGGCCGCGGCCACGGTGGCCGCCACCGCGGCCCCCGGTCAGCCCGGGTAGGCCGGCTGCTCGCCGTTCTTGGTGACCACCTTCCACTGCGACTGCGCGGTGCCGAGCAGCCGGTAGACGGTGTGGTCCCCGTCGTTCGCGTCGGCCAGCACCGGGTCGCTGCGCGACTCCGAGGCGGCCACCACCCGCATGCCGTCCACCGCCTGCATCCCGCTGCCGTCGATCCCGCTGGAGCCGTCGGTGGACAGGTAGTGCAGCTGCATCACGCTGTCCGCCTCCTTGCCCAGCACCAGCAGGGTGTCCGGATCCGCCCAGCTGACCGAGGCCACGTCGGCGAGCTTGGCCGGCGAGACCGGGCGGACCTGGGCGATGGTCGCGGTCGGCTGCTGGGCGGTGCCGCCGCGCTGCACCAGGCCGATCGCCAGTGAGTGGGTGCCGCCGGCACCGGTCAGCAGCAGCGCCGCCCGGGTGCCGTCCGAGGAGACCCGCAGGCTGTCCACGGCCTGCCCGTCGGTCAGGCCGCTGATCGGCACCGGGACGGCCCTGGCCTGGTCCCGGACCATCAGCACCCTGGGCGAGGACGGGTCGCGGTCCACCACGAACAGGTCGCCGAAGCCGTCCCAGCTGGGCGAGGTCAGCCCCTGGTCCTGGCGGCTGGTGACCACGGGCTGACCGAGCGCCTTGGCGCTGTCGTCCAGCGCGGCCACGTAGAGCGACTTGCCGTCCTCGCTGACCACCGCGGCGTCCTTGCCGTCGCGGCGCACCGCGTACGGCCCGGCCGGCCGGCCGACGGTCGGCTGCAGCTGGGCCGGCGGCTTGGGCTGCCCCAGCACGCCCGCCACCGGGACGCTGTCCGCGGGGCTGTCGCTGATCGGCAGCCGGGCCAGCTGCCCGGTGCCGCTGACCCGCACGTAGGCCGGGCTGCCGCCGGCCAGCGAGCCGGGCGCCTCCGGCAGGCTGCGGGCGGTGGCCGCGGGCAGCGCGTAGCTGCCGCGCTTGCCGTTGACCTGCACGCTCTGCAGCGAGCTGCCGTTCAGCCCGGTCAGCGTGAAGAACAGCTGGGCGGCCATCTGCCGGCAGAGCGACTCGTTGATCACGCAGTCCACCGAGTCGGCCTGCAGCTTGGGGTTGCGGGCGTCGTCGGTGGTCACGGTGGGCTCGGCGGGCAGGCCCTGGAAGGCCGAGCGGACGGCCGGCTCCAGCCACAGCGACGGGCCGGCGACCAGTGCCCGGGCGGCCGCCGGGACCGGGTCGACCCGGCGGTGCAGGTAGACCGGGTCGGGCACCAGCACCGGCTGGTCCGGGCCGGTGGCCTGCGGGTCGGGCTGGGTGTAGAAGTACCGGTCCACCTGCTGGTAGGCGTTGCGGAAGCTCACCTGGTCCAGCAGCAGGCCGCCGGGCAGGTCGGAGATCCGCCACTCGGCCCTGGCGGCGGCCTCCTTCGGGTCCTTGGTGTCCTTGGCGTCCTTGGCCACGTTGACCAGGGTGAAGGTGCCGGTGAACTGCTGGTCGGCGGGGGCCGCCCGGTAGGTGTGCCGCGCGTCCAGCCCGCCGATCTGGTGCGAGTTGATGGTCAGCACCACCTGGCCGGTGGCGGTCGGGTCGGGGTCGCTGCCCGCCGACTTCTGCTGCGCGATGCTGGCCACCACCGTGGTGCCGCTGTCCGGCTGCCAGCTGTTCAGCGCCTCGCCGGTCAGGTACTGCTTGGCGGTGCGGTAGTTCGCCTCGTCGGCGATCGAGGCGTCCAGGAAGTTCTGCAGCACCTCGGCGGGGTTCTGCCCGTCCCGCGGCGGCATCGGCACCACCCGCACCTGGATGCCCTGGTCGGCGCCCGCGCCCTGCGGCGGCACCACGGCCTCCGGGTCGCCGCTGTCCGGCATGGTGGCGCAGCCCGCCGCGAACAGCACGGTCAGGGCCACCCCCAGCGCACCCGGCCAGCGCCGGGCGGCATCACTGGCGCTCCGCACTCCTGGATCCCTCCGCGTTCGTCCCCTCGGCGCCTTCGGCGCTCTGCTGCGGGGCGCCGTCCGCCCCGCCCGCGGCGCGGCCGCGGTCCACCACGACGTGCGCTCCGGTGGCACCGTACCCGGCACCGGCGGTGCTGACGTCGGACGGGTCGGCCACCGGTCCGCGGGCCTGCCGCTGCTGGCCCAGCCCGCCGCTGATCGCCAGCACCCCGCCCAGGCCCGGGCCCAGCCCGCCGCCCGCGCCGCCCGGGGTCTCGGGGATCACCGACAGCTCACCGCTGGCGGTCAGCGCGGTGGCACCGGAGGGCAGCGCCCGCCGATACGGAGTGCCCTGGGCCCGCAGGCCGCGGTTGTGCCGGGAGTCCTCCGGCTCCAGCCGGAACGGCGCCCGGCCGATCTCGCCGCCGCGGGTGCGCGGCAGGGTGAGCCGGAAGTGCGAGCCGCCGCCCGGCTCGCCCCAGGCCTGCAGCCAGCCGCCGTGCAGGTGGGCGTCCTCCACCGCGATGGACAGGCCCAGACCGGTGCCGCCGGTGGTCCGCACCCGGGACGGGTCGGCCCGCCAGAACCGGTGGAAGACCCGGGAGGCCTCGCCGGGCTTGAGCCCGATGCCGTAGTCCCGCACGCCGACCGCCACCGCGCCCTCGGCCGAGCCGAGCCGGATCACCACGTCCCGGCCCTCGCCGTGCTCCAGCGCGTTGACCACCAGATTGCGCAGGATCCGCTCGATCCGGCGCTGGTCCACCTCGGCCACCACCGGCTTGTCGGCGCCGCGCAGCACCACCGCGCTGCCCTTCAGCCGGGCCAGCGGGTCGGCCGCCTCGACCACCCGGTTGACGATGTCGCGCAGGTCGACCGGCTCGGCGTCCAGGATCGCGGCGCCCGCGTCGAACCGGCTGATCTCCAGCAGGTCGGCGAGCAGCGACTCGAAGCGGTCCAGCTGGCCCTGCAGCAGCTCCGCGGAGCGGGCCGCCATCGGGTCCAGGTCCTCGCGCGAGTCGTAGATCAGGTCGGCGGCCATCCGGACCGTGGTCAGCGGGGTGCGCAGCTCGTGCGAGACGTCCGAGACGAACCTCCGCTGCACCCGGGAGAGCTCCTCCAGCTGGTGGATCTGCGCCTGCAGCGCGCCGGCCATCCGGTTGAAGGACTCGCCGAGCCGGGCGATGTCGTCCGTCCCGGTGACCTTCATCCGCTCCTCCAGGTGGCCGTCGGCCAGCCGTTCGGAGATCCCCGCCGCCATCCGCACCGGGGTGACCACCTGGCGCACCACCAGCCAGGCGATGCAGCCCATCAGCATCACGATGAACAGGCCCGCGGTGGCCACCGTGCCGGTGACCAGGGCCAGCGTCTGGTCCTCCTGGGCGAAGGAGAAGGCGAAGTAGAGCTGGTAGGGCTTGCTGTCCGGGCCGTTGAGCTGCTTGCCGATCACCAGGCCGGGCTCGGAGACCGCCTGGCCGTTGGCCGCCACCCGGTGGATGGTGGTCGCCTGCTCGTGCGGCGCGTTGGGGTTCTTCGCCACGTCGGCCATCAGTTGCGGGGAGATGCTGCTCAGCGAGATGTCCTCGGAGGCGCGGGCGCTCTCCGGCGGGACGATGCTGCTGGCCACCGCGGTCTGCTCGGAGGACGGCACGGTACCGATCACCACGTAGACGCCCTGGCCGCCGCTGGCCAGGCTGGCCACCTGGGTGGTCAGCCAGCTGTTGCTCTCGCTCTGGCCCGGGTCGCCGGCGTTGCGGGCGGCCTCGTCGGCCTGCGCCTGGCCGTCGCTGAGCTTCTGCGCGGTGGTGAAGCCGCCGAAGGCCTGGCCGAGCGCGGCGTGCTTCTTGCTGTCCAGCAGGCCCTGGCGGACCTGGGCCATCACCACCACGCCCAGCACCACGACCAGCGCGACCGAGAGCGCCAGGGTGGCGGCGACCACCCGCAGCTGGATCGAGCGCCGGTACAGCGCGGACAGGCGGTGGACGGGGCTGAGCAGCCGCCGCCACAGCAGCCGCAGCGGGGAGCCGGGCGCCGCCGCGGCGGCCGTGCTCCCTATGTGCTCCTCCCCGGCCGGCGGGCCGGCCGGGGAGGCGTGGACCTCGTGCGACACGTCAGCTGGGCCCGGCCTTGTACCCGACACCGCGGACGGTGACGACGATCTCCGGGCGCTCCGGGTCCTTCTCGATCTTCGAGCGGAGCCGCTGCACGTGGACGTTGACCAGGCGGGTGTCGGCGGCGTGCCGGTAGCCCCAGACCTGCTCCAGCAGCACCTCGCGGGTGAACACCTGCCAGGGCTTGCGGGCCAGCGCGACCAGCAGGTCGAACTCCAGCGGGGTCAGCGGGATGCCGCGGCCGTCGCGCTTGACGGAGTGGCCGGCCACGTCGATCACCAGGTCGCCGATGGTCAGCTGCTCGGGGGTGGGCTCCTCGGCCCGGCGCAGCCGCGCCCGGACCCGGGCCACCAGTTCCTTGGGCTTGAACGGCTTGACCACGTAGTCGTCGGCGCCGGACTCCAGGCCCACCACGATGTCGACCGTGTCGGTCTTCGCGGTGAGCATCACGATCGGGACGCCGGACTCCGACCGGATCTGCCGGCAGACGTCGATCCCGTCCCGCCCGGGCAGCATCAGGTCGAGCAGCACCAAGTCCGGCTTGACCTCACGGAACGCGGCCAGGGCCTTGTCCCCGTCCGCCACGAAGCTGGGCTCGAAGCCCTCACCACGCAGCACGATGCCGAGCATCTCGGCGAGTGCGGTGTCGTCATCGACGACCAGGACGCGACCTTTCATGCGCCCATCCTCTCATTACGGGAATGTGACCTGCCGCACACCCGTGCCAATTCCCCGGCCGGTTCCCCGGTCAGACGGCCCATATCCACCCAAACTCCCCACTTCCACGGTCCTGCCGACTCCGTTGTCGATCAGCAACCAGGCGCCCCTGGGGCGCCTGCCGCCACCATGGCACGATGGTCGGCACACATGCGCCACCCACCATCCTGGGGCCGCCCGCCCCGCGCCGAGGAGCAGTGATGACCGACACCCCGGGCTGGGTCTCGCCCGGCTCGTCCCCGTCCGAGCCCGAGGACGGCCGGCCGCCGGCGAGCGCGCCCCCCGCGCCCGCGGACGCCGCTGCTCCCGCCCCTGCCCCGCTCCCCGGTGGGGCCCCGGTCGCACCGCCCTACCAGGGCGCTTACGGCGAGCCGGGGGCGCACCTGCCCGGCCCGCGCCCGGCCCAGGGCTGGCACCAGCAGCCGGGCGGCGGCCAGCCCGGTTGGGGCCAGCCCGGCTGGGGCGGACAGCAGCAGCCCGGTTGGGGTCAGCCCGGTTGGGGCGGACAGCAGCAGCCCGGCTGGGGCCAGCAGGGCTGGCAGCCGCAGTGGGGCGGCCAGCCGCTCGCCCCGCGCCCCGGCGTGATCCCGCTGCGCCCGCTCGGCGTCGGCGAGATCCTGGACGGCGCCATCTCCACGGCCCGCAGGCACTGGCGCACCGTGCTGCCGCTCTCGCTCGGCGTCGCGCTGTTCAGCCAGACCGCCTCGATCGCCTTCGACTGGTACGCGCAGGAGAGCGACAGCGACACCACCGCCCTGGTGCTGCGCTTCGTCGGCCTGCTGATCAGCGGCCTGGCCGGACTGGTGATGACCGCGCTGCTCACCATGGTGGTCAGCAAGGCCATCCTCGGCGAGCCGGTCTCCACCGCCGCCGCCTGGCGCGCCGCCCGCCCGCAGTTCTGGCGGCTGCTCGGGCTGAGCCTGCTGATCGGCCTGATCATCTGCGGGATCGTCCTGGTCGGCGTGATCCCGGCGGTCCTCGTCGGCGTCAGCACCGACGACGACGCCACCACCGGGGTCACCGCGCTGCTCGGCCTGCTGGTCTCCTGCGGCTTCGCCCTGTGGATGTACGTCAGGCTCAGCCTCGCCGCGCCCGCCCTGATGCTGGAGCGCCAGGGCGTCAAGGCCGCCCTGGGCCGCTCCCGCAAGCTCACCAAGGGCAACTGGTGGCGGATCTTCGGCATCACCCTGCTCGGGCTGGTGCTGACCGGTGTCATCGCGCTGCTGATCAGCGCCCCGTTCAGCATCGCCGGGGCGGCGAACACCTTCCCCGGCCTGAGCGGCAACTCCGACCAGCACGTCAAGGTCTCCTTCCTGGCGCTGCTGCTGACCGGCATCGGCAGCACCCTGGCGGCCACCATCACCGTCCCGGTCCGGGCCGGCATCAACGTGCTGCTCTACGTGGACCAGCGGATCCGCCGCGAGGCCCTGGACCTGGAGCTGGCCCGCGCCGCCGGCCTGCCCGAGTACGGCGGCACCGGCTGGGCCGGCCAGGGCGGCCAGCCGCCCACCGGGGCGGCCTGACCCGATGCACGCCTGGGGGGAGTGGGGGCGCGCCGCCGCCGACGGTGGCGGCGCGCCGGTGGCCGTGCCGCGCGATCCGGCCCGCGATGCCGCGCGCGAGGAGCTGCTGAAGCCGGCCTACCACCGGCACGATCCGAGCCCGGTCCAGCGGGCCATCGACTGGTTCTGGGAGCAGGTCGACAAGCTGCTGTCCCAGCTCGGCTCGGCCGTCGGCGGCGACGGCACCACCGGCCTGGTGCTCTTCCTGGTCCTCTTCGCGCTGGTCGCCGGCGCGCTCTGGTGGCGGTTCGGCCGGCCGCGCCGGGAGGCCGCCCGCCCGCTCGCGCTCTTCGCCGCCGACGGCCCCCGCAGCGCCGAGCAGCACCGGGCCGCCGCCGCCCGGCACGCCGCGGCCGGCCAGTGGGCCGAGGCGGTCCGCGAGCAGCTGCGCGCCCTGGTCCGCTCACTGGAGGAGCGCACCCTGCTCGACCAGCGGCCCGGCCGCACCGCCGACGAGGCGGCCCGCGAGGCCGGCCGGCTGCTGCCCCAGCACGCCGCCGAACTCGCCGACGGGGCCCGGGTCTTCGACGACATCGCGTACGGCGACCGCCCCGCCGACGAAGCCGCCTACCGCCGCCTCGCCGACCTGGACGAGCGCCTGCGCCGCACCCGCCCCGCCCCGCTCGCCCCGACCGGGGGTCCCGCGTGAGCACCTCGATCTCCCCGGACGCGCGCCGGCTCTGGCACCGCACCCGCTGGTTCCTGGCGGGCGGCGCCGTGCTGCTGCTGGCCGGCCTGCTCAGCGCCGGCCTGAACAACGCGCCCTCCTACCCCGCCCTGGACCCGCGCTCCCCGGACGCCGACGGCACCCGGGCCGTCACCCAGCTGCTCCGCGACCACGGCGTCACCGTGGACACCACCGCCGACCCGGACGCGCTGGGCAGCGCACCCGCCGGGGACGACACGGTGCTGGTCCCGGTGCCGGACCTGCTCGACGACGACCAGCTGAGCGCGCTCGCCCGGGCCGGCCACCGCCGCCTGGTGCTGCTCTCCCCCGGGCCCGACGCGCTCGACCGGCTCACCACCGGGGTGCAGACCTTCGGCCCGGACGACACGCCGGTCAGCGTCGCCTCCGCCAGCGCGCCCGGCGACTGCACCCTGGCCGAGGCCCAGCTGGCCGGCAGCGCCGAGGCCGGCGGACGGCTCTACCAGGCCGAGAGCGGCGCCACCGCCTGCTACCCGCGGTACGGCCACCCGACCCTGGTCCGCACCGCCGGCCCGGCCGGCGGCGAGGTGATCGTGGTCGGCTCCGGCCGCTTCCTCACCAACCAGCGGCTGGCCAAGGACGGCAACGCCTCGCTCGCCCTCGGCCTGCTCGGCGCCGAGCCGCACCTGACCTGGTTCCTGCCGGACTACCAGGCCGCCGCGGCCGGCGGCGGGGACCAGCAGAAGGGCTTCGCCGAGCTGATCCCGGCCGGCTGGTCCTGGGCCTTCCTGCAGCTCGCCATCGCCGCCCTGCTGGCGGTGGCCTGGCGGGCCCGCCGGCTCGGACCGGTGGTCCCGGAGAACCTGCCGGTGGTGGTCCGGGCCTCCGAGACCACCGAGGGCCGGGCCCGGCTCTACCACCGCGGCCGGGCCCGCGGCCGGGCCGCCGACGCGCTGCGCCGGGCCACCCGCCAACGGCTGGCGGCCGCGCTCGCCGTACCCGTGCGGCACGGCGAGCCCGCGCCGGACGCACTGCTGGCCGCCCTGGCCGCCCGGCTCGGCGACCGGCACACCCCGGACGGCACCGCGGGGCTGCTCTACGGCCCGCCGCCCACCGACGACGCCGCCCTGCTGCGGCTCGCCGACGACCTCGACGCCCTGGAAAGGCAGGTACGACAGCCGTGACGGCCGACTCGGTACAGACCCCGGACGCGACCACGAGCTTGGCCAAGGAGCCGGCCGCGTCCCCGGCGGTGCGGGACCCCCGGCAGGCCCTCAGTGCGCTGCGCGCCGAGATCGGCAAGGCCGTGGTCGGCCAGGACCCGGCCGTCACCGGCCTGGTGGTCGCCCTGCTCTGCGGCGGCCACGTGCTGCTCGAAGGCGTCCCCGGCGTCGCCAAGACCCTGCTGGTCCGCGCCCTGTCCACCGCGCTCGACGTGGAGACCAAGCGGATCCAGTTCACCCCCGACCTGATGCCCGGCGACGTCACCGGCTCGCTGGTCTACGACGCCCGCACGGCCGAGTTCTCCTTCCAGCCCGGCCCGGTCTTCACCAACCTGCTGCTCGCGGACGAGATCAACCGCACGCCGCCGAAGACCCAGGCCTCGCTGCTGGAGGCGATGGAGGAGCGCCAGGTCACGGTGGACGGCGAGCCGCGCCCGCTGCCCGAGCCGTTCCTGGTCGCCGCGACGCAGAACCCGCTGGAGTACGAGGGCACCTACCCGCTGCCGGAGGCCCAGCTGGACCGCTTCCTGCTGAAGCTGATCCTGCCGCTGCCCGACCGCGACCAGGAGTTCCAGGTGCTCAGCCGGCACGCCGCGGGCTTCGACCCGCGCGACCTGGCGGCGGCCGGCGTCGGCCCCGTGGCCGACCGGGCCGACCTGGCCGCGGCCCGCGCCGCCATCGCCGCGCTCACCGTCTCCCCCGAGGTGCTGGCGTACATCGTCGACCTGTGCCGGGCCACCCGGCAGTCGCCCTCGCTCTCCATGGGCGTCTCGCCGCGCGGGGCCACCGCCCTGCTGAACACCGCCCGGGCCTGGGCCTGGCTCTCCGGCCGCGACTACGTCAGCCCGGACGACGTCAAGGCGCTCGCCCTGCCCACCCTGCGCCACCGGGTCCGGCTGCGGGCCGAGGCCGAGATGGAGGGCGTCACCGCCGACTCGGTCATCCAGTCCGTCCTCGCCCAGACCCCCGCACCCCGCTGACCGAGGTAGGAGCACCGCCGTGGCCCTGACCGGCCGAACCGCCCTGCTGGCCGCCCTGGGCAGCCTGATCACGGGCCTGCTGCTGCCCTCCTGGGCGGGGATCGGCGCGGTCAGCGGCACCCTGCTGCTCGCCGTCCTGCTGGACCTGCTGCTCGCCGCGCCCGTCCGCTCGCTGCGGCTGGCCCGGGCCGGCGAGCGCTCGGTCCGGCTCGGCGAGCCGGCCACCGCCGAGCTCCTGGTCGAGAACCCGTCAGGCCGCCCGCTGCGGGCCCGGATCCGGGACGCCTGGGCGCCCTCGGCCTTCGCCCCCGGCACCGAGCTGACGGCCGGTCGGCACCGGCTGCTGATCCCGGCCGGCGAGCGCCGCCGGGTCGGCACCGCCCTGCGGCCGACCCGCCGCGGCGACCACCACAGCCACCGGGTGACGATCCGTTCGCTCGGGCCGCTCGGCCTGGCGGGCCGTCAGGGCTCGCACCGGGTCCCGTGGACGGTGCGCGCGCTGCCGCCGTTCACCAGCCGCAAGCACCTGCCCTCCCGGCTCGCCCGGCTGCGCGAACTGGACGGCCGCACCTCGCTGCTGACCCGCGGCCAGGGCACCGAGTTCGACAGCCTGCGCGAGTACCTGCCGGGCGACGACGTCCGCTCGATCGACTGGCGGGCCAGCGCCCGGCGCCACACCGTCGCCGTCCGCACCTGGCGCCCCGAGCGCGACCGCCACATCCTCATCGTCCTGGACACCGGCCGTACCTCGGCCGGCCGGGTCGGCGACGCCCCCCGCCTGGACGCCGCCCTGGACGCCGCCCTCCTCCTCACCGCCCTGGCCACCAAGGCCGGCGACCGCGTCGACCTGCTCGCCCACGACCTGCGCCAGCGCGCCGCCGTCGTCGGCCGTACCGCCGGCGAGGTGCTGCCCGCGTTCACCGAGACCATGGCCCTGCTGGAGCCCGCCCTGGTGGAGACCGACCAGCGGATGCTCACCACCGCCGTCCTCCGGCTGGCCCCGCGGCGCTCCCTGGTCGTGCTGCTCACCGGCCTCGACACCGGCACCACCGAGGACGGCCTGCTCCCGGTGCTCCCCCTGCTCACCAAGCGCCACGAGGTGATCGTCGCGGCCGTCTCCGACCCCCGCCTCACCACTCTCGCCGCCGGCCGCGGCACCCTCCAGGCCGTCTACAACGCCGCCGCCGCCGAACAGACCCGCGCCGACCGCCGCACCATCGCCGACCGCCTCGGCCACCTCGGCGCCACCGTCCTCGACGAGTCGCCGGCAGCCCTGCCGCCGGCCCTGGCGGACACCTACCTGGCCTTGAAGGCGGCCGGGCGGCTCTGACCCCTCTCAGGCGGTGCGGGGGCGGTCCCCGAGGGACACCAGGAGCTTGCGCAGCAGGCCGGCGAGCAGCTCTCGCTCCTCCGGCTCCAGGCCCTCCAGCAGGCTGATCTCGTTGGCCAGATGACCCTCGATCAGGCCGTCGGCCAGGCGGCGGCCCTCGGCCGTGAGCGTGGTGCGGACGAGACGGCGGTTGTCCGGATCGGTGGCCCGGGTGACCAGCCCCTTGGCGACGAGACGATCGATCCGGTTGGTCAGCGCTCCTGGGGAGATCATCGCCGCTCCGGCCAGGTCGCTCATCCGCAGGGTGCTGCTGTCACCGGCCCGCAGCAGGGTCGCGAGCACGTCGTACTCCCAGGACTCCAGGCCGTTGGCCTCGAAGTGGTCCTTCACCCCCTGCTCCAGCAGGCGCGAGGCCCTGAAGATGCGGACCACCACACCGATCGGTGAGGTGTCCAGGTCGGGCCGAACGGCGCTCCACCGCTCGATGATCTCGTCCACCGCGTCGTTCGCCGTCTCGCTCATGGCGACAGGCTATCAAAAGCTTCGACATTGAACTGTTTGACATCGACCCTGGGGCCGCATAGCGTATGTCCCGTCAGTCACTTCGACGTCAAAACATTCGTCATTGAAAGGTCTCCTCATGTCTCAGCACTACGCCGTCTTCACCCGCACCGACCGCACTCCGGACACCGACCTCGGGCACTACCTGGCCAATGTCGGCGCCACCATCGCGCCCTACGGCGGCCGGCTGCTGGCCTTCGACGCCCCGCGACCCCTGGAGGGCTCCGGGGAGATCACCAAGACGGCGATCCTGGAGTTCCCGTCCGAGGAGGACGCCCGCGGCTGGTACGGCTCGCCGGCCTACCAGGAGCTGGTCGCCTGGCGCACCGAGGTCCTGGGCGGGCCCGTCGACGTCAACCTGGTCAGCGGAATTCCGGCCTGAACGCGAAGAAGCCCCCAGCACGAATGCTGGGGGCTTCTCCTGAATGATTGTTCGGCGGCGTCCTACTCTCCCACAGGGTCCCCCCTGCAGTAC
>NZ_JBIAGU010000034.1:0-113001 GCF_042869935.1 Kitasatospora sp. NPDC006697 | reverse complement strand
GCCGGTGTCCCCCCTGCCACCCCCCGCCGGTGTGCCCCCCCCCCCCCCGCCCGCCCCCTTGTTCCCCCCCCCCCCCCCCCGGGGGGGGCGCGGGGGGGGGGGGGGGGCCCCCCGGGGGGCCCCCCCCCGGCAACGGGGGTCGGGTCAGCTGACGTTCAGCGCGGTGTCGTCGAGCACGAACGAGGTCTGGTACTCGTAGTCCTCGGCGCCGGTGAACTTCAGCGTCACCTGCTGGCCCGCGTACTGCGCGAGGTTGAAGGTGTGCTGCACGTACCCGGTGGAGTGGTTGAGGTTGGAGTAGGTGGCGAGGGTGGAGAGCACGGTGCCGGAGCTGTTCAGCACCTGCACCTTGAGGGTGTCGTAGGCGTTGGTGGTGGTGGTCTCCGCCGTGTCGACGTGCAGCTGGAAGCTGAACGCGTAGTTGGTGCACCCGGTCGGCAGGGTGACGCCCTGGGAGAGCGTGTCGGTGGTGGCCTTGCCCCAGCCGTCCAGCCAGGCGTCGTAGCTGCCGGCGTGCGGCGGCTCCGAGGTGGAGCTGTTGATCACCTGGAGCGGGCTGTGGGTCGAGGTGACGCTCCACGGCGCGGGGTTGGAGCTGCCGTTCTCGAAGCCCGGGTTGCCGAGCAGTTGCCGCGCCTGGCAGCTGGTGCCGGTCGGGGTGGCCGAGGCCTCGGCGCTCTTCGCGCCCTCGCCCACGCCGTTCACCGCGCTGACCTTGTAGTAGTAGGTCTGGCCCGCCGTCAGCCCGGTGTCGGTGCAGGAGGTCACGGCGCCCAGCCCGCTGCAGCCGCCGCCGGTCAGCAGCGTCTCGCTGCCGCTGGTGGTGCCGCGGTAGACCTTGTAGGAGGTGACGTTCTCGCCGCCGGTGTTGGCGGGCGGCGTCCAGCTGAGCCCGACCTGCCCGGTCCCGGCGGTGCCGGTCAGGCCGGTGGGCGCGCCCGGTACCGTCGCCGCGATCGGGTCGGCGGTGATGCTCACCGTCGAGGTGGCGGTGTGGGCGGCGCTGTCGGTGACGGTCAGTGTCGCCGTGTAGGTGCCCGCGGTGCCGTAGCTGTGGCTCGGGTTCTGGGCCGTGCTGCTCGTCCCGTCACCGAAGTTCCAGCTGTACGTGTAGCCGGGGGTGCCGCCGGTGCCGGTGCCGGTGAAGGCGACGTTCAGCGGCACCTGCCCGGAGGTCGGGGTGGCCGAGGCGCTGGCCGCCAGCGGGTTGCCGACGGCGTTGACGGTGGTGGTCACCTGCGAGGTGGCGGTGTGCGAGGCGCTGTCGGTGACGGTCAGCGTCGCCGTGTAGGTGCCCGCGGCGGTGTAGGTGTGGCTCGGGTTCTGGGCCGTGCTGGTGCCCCCGTCACCGAAGTTCCAGCTGTACGTGTACGGGGCCGTGCCGCCGGTGGCCGCACCGGTGAAGTTCTCCGCCAGCGGCGCGTTGCCGGTGCTCGCCGAGCCGGTGGCGCTCGCCGAGAGCGGGGTCGCGCCCTGCACCCAGAAGTCCTCCAGCGGGTCGCCGAGGGCGGACTGGTCGGCGGTGGTCATCGGGAAGGTGGAGGCGCCCAGGTTGTCGTTCGGGTCGATGACGCCGGAGTGCACGTTCTCCATCGTGCGCTCCATCGCCGCCAGCACGTTGGCCGTGTTGTAGGCGACGTGCGAGACGTAGTGCTGCTTGACGTAGGCCGGGTTGCCGATCACCAGCAGCGGCACCCGGTAGGTGTTGCTGACGTGGTCGGAGCCGTTGCTGCCGTTCTGGGTGTCGTCCTCGGTGACGACGATCAGGGTGTTGTCCTTGTACGTCGGGTTCGTCATGATCGAGTTGACGATGTTGTTCGTCGCGGTGTCGTTCCCGGGGACGTCCTGGTAGGTGCCCGGGTGGTCGTTGAACAGCTCGACGTAGTTGTAGGCCGGCATCCCGTTGGTGTTGATGAAGTTCAGGTAGTCGCCGGCGATGGTGCTGTCCGGGAGGCTCTGGTTCAGGCAGGTGTACTCGTTGGTGTGCAGTTCCTCCGGGATGTTGGTGCCCGGGCGGTTCGGCGGGAGGACCTCGGTCTTGCCGTCGGCCGGGTTCTTCCAGTAGCCGCTGCCGCTGTTGAGCATCCAGTAGATGTCACCGTTGATGATCATCGAGTACGGGCTGCTGCCGCTGCTGCTGCCGGAGGGCGTGGTGCAGGCGTTGGTGCCCTCGTCGGTCGGGCCGGCGTCGCTCTGCAGGAACCGGTCGAACTGGGTGCCGTTCGCCGGGTAGGACTGCTGCTGGCTGCTGGACGAGGACTGGCCGGAGAACAGGAACCAGTGGTTGGGGCCGGAGGGCGGCTGGACGCCGGTGCTGTACGAGTCGGACAGCGAGTAGGTCTTGGCCAGCGAGTGCAGGTTGGGCACCGAGCCGATGTGGTTGGTGCTCTGCACCTGGCCGTTGCAGCCCGCGGCGATGGTGGTCGCGCAGTCGCCCAGGTAGTCGTCGAAGGTGTGGTTCTCCCGGTAGATGATCACGAAGTGCTGGAACGGCGGGAAGTACGGCGCCGTCGGGTTCACCGCCGCGGTGGGCTGGGCGGTGAGGGCCTGCTTGCCGTCGGCTCCGGCCTGCATGACGGTCTTGTCGGTGATGTCGAAGTTCTTCGGCTGCGGGAACTTGGTGAACTCCACGCCGGGGGCCGCGAAGGTCGCGCCGGAGCAGTCGAAGTCGTCCGGCTTGTAGGTCATCGGCCGCTGGCCGACCGGAAGGTTCTTCGCGTTGGCCGAGGTGGTCGCCGGGTTGTAGCCCTTCAGCGTGCAGGACCCGACGCCGGTCTTGGGGTGGCCGGCCCCCTGGGCGGTGGCCAGCGAGGCCCCACCCAGGGCCACGGCGGCGAGCAGGGCCACACTCGCCGTTCTCTTCTTCCACTTCCTCATCTTTACATCTCCGCTCGATGACGGTGCATGGTCAGACGACTGCCGCCCGTATGGTTGCGGCGATACTGAAGTGGGGCAAGTAGATGCGCGTAGATTTTTGCCGAACCGGGGTCTTTTTCGTCCCGCATTCGCCGGCTGTTGCCCAGGGGTTCGGCGCTCCATGGGGCCGCACCCGGAATCCTCACCGACACCCCGGAGCGCACTGACACACCGTCAGCCGCAGCGCAACGTGAGCAACGCCTCACCGGAGGTCCGCGGGCCCGCCCCGGGCGGGTCCGGCGGCGGCCCGCCCGCGGGCCCGCCCACAGCGCTGGCTCCGCCGGTCCCAGGGCAGTTGGCCCCTCTCACGCGTCCTTCATCTCCGTACGGTTCGGGTATCCAACTCGAACTGCCGCACGGGTCCTTCGGACACCGGCTTCACAGTCAGCGCTCATGCGGGTCGGATATCGTGGCAAGCCTCGTCTGGGCCGAGGGGCGGTCCGGGCCGTCTCTATCAGGGGGTGCCGTCCCGGTGCGGAATGCTGATCGGCCACACTGGGACAGACCGGACGGGGGGCGGGGCGAGCCGGACAGGACCGGCGGCCCGGGCCGGCACTCCGGGGTCGCGGCAGCCGCCTGCACAGCCGCCGTCTCGCTGCTCGCCTTCGCGCTCCGGCGGCACGGGTTCGGCTTCTCCATGGTGGACATGCTGGTCTACCGGGCCGAGGGCGCCGCCGTGGTGCACCACCAGGACCTGTACGCGATGCGCCTGCCGGGCTGGGACCTGGTCGCCACCTACCCGCCGTTCGCGGCGATCCTCTTCGCGCCGAGCGCCTGGTTCGACGTTCCCGTGCTGCGGGTCGTGGTGACCCTGGTCAACCTGGCGCTGCTGGCGCTGACCGTGCACCTCTCGGTGAAGCTGGCCGGCTGGCCGCGCCGCCGCTTCCACCTCGCCGCCGTGCTGCTCGGCACCGGGCTGGGCGTCTGGCTGGAGCCGGTCTGGACCACCTTCCAGTACGGCCAGATCAACCTGGGCATCGCCTGCCTGGTGCTCTGGGACATGACCCGGTCGGACCGCGACCGGTACAAGGGCGTCGGCATCGGACTGGCCACCGCGATCAAGATCACCCCCGGGCTCTTCGTCGTCTACCTGCTGCTCACCCGCCGGCTGCGGGCCGGCGCGGTGGCGGCCGGCACCTTCCTGGCCGCCGGGCTGGTCGGCGCGGTCGCGCTGCCCAGCGGCTCCTGGGGCTTCTGGACGAACTACCTGTGGGACTCCAAGCGGGTCGGGATCGTCGAACTGGTGGACAACCAGTCGGTGCGCGGCGTGGTGACCCGGCTGATGCACACCCCCGGCCACCCCGGCACCATCGCGGTGGCCGCCGCCGGCCTGGCCGGGCTGCTCGGCCTCGGGGCGGCCGTGCTGGCCGGCCGCTCCACCCGGGAGCTGCGCCGGGCGGAGGCCTGGGGCACCGTCGCCACCGCGCTGACCGGCCTGCTGATCTCGCCGATCAGCTGGACCCACCACTGGGTGTGGTGCGTGCCACTGCTGGTGCTGCTGGCCGCCGAGGCGCGCGGCTGGCGGACCCGTACCCTGTTCGGGGTGGTGCTGGCGGTCTTCCTCAGCTACTCCATGTGGCTGGCGCCGAACCAGGACGGCCAGGGCGTGCCCTGGTACTGGCAGCTGCCGACCGCGGGGTACGCGACGGCGGCCGTGGCGGTGCTGCTCCACCTGGGCCTGAAGCTCCGTCAGGCCCACCGCCGCGCGGCCGACGCGGGGGCCGACGCGGACCTGATCCTCCAGCAGGCCGAGCTGGAGTCGATCCACCGCTGACCGACCGACCACCGCAGGACCAGGACCAGGCAGGGATGAGTTGAGCACGCAAGCAGAGCCCCGGCTCGCCACCGACGGCGCACCGGGCACCGAGGGCGCGGTGCTGCGCCGACTGGCCCGGCTGCCCCGCCCGTCCCGGCGGACCCTGCTGCTGACCCTGCTCTGCTTCGCGGTGACCTTCGGCACCGGCATGCGGGCCTGGTCCTCGGTCGGGCTGGGCGGCTTCGACCTGGGCATCTTCGACCAGGGCGTGCGCGGCTACGCGCACTTCGGGCTGCCGGTCTCCACCCTGAAGTGGTACCACCACGAGTTCCCGCCCGGCTTCTCGCTGCTCGGCGACCACTTCTCTCCGGTTCTGGCGCTGCTCTCCCCGCTCTACTGGATCTGGGACGACCCGCGCTCGCTGCTGCTCGGCCAGGCGCTGCTCTTCGCGGCCGGCGTGCCGCTGATCCGGCGGATCGCCCGGCACAGCTTCGCCCACGCCGACCAGCCGCTGCGCGACCGGGCGGCCGACCTGGCCGGCCTGGTCTACGGGCTGGGCTGGCCGCTGCTGGTCGCCTCCCAGGTGGGCTTCCACGAGGTCGGCTTCGCGGTGCCGCTCACCCTGCTGATGCTGGAGCGCGGCCTGCAGCGGCGGTACGGCGCGGTGCTGGTCGCCGCGGTGCTGCTCTGCTGCACCAAGGAGGACCTGGGCCTGTCGGTCAGCGCCTACGGCGCCGTGCTGCTCTGGCGCAACCGGCGCGACCCGCTGCGGCGCCGGGACCGGCTGGTCGGCGCGGTGCTGGCGGTGCTGGGCGTGACGGCCACCGTGGTCGCCGTGCAGTGGGCGATCCCCGCGATGGGCGGTGAGCCGGGCTACTACTGGAACTACCAGACGCTGGGCCCGAACGCCTCCGGCGCGGTGCGCAACGTGCTGCACGACCCCTGGCTGCTGGTGCACGCCTCGACCGACCACGCGCTGAAGCCGCTGCTGGTGCTCTGGCTCTTCGGCACCCTGGCGGCGCTGCCGCTGCGCTCGGCGACGGTCTGGTGCGCGGTGCCGCTGCTGGCCGAGCGACTGCTCTCCACCAACCCGAACCACTGGTCGGTGGCCCGGCACTACGACGCCTTCCTCTGGCCGGTCCTGCTGACCGCCGCGCTGGAGGTGCTGGGCCGGATCCACGCCCGGGGCCGGCAGAAGCGGGCCCGCCGGCTGGGCGTCTCGCTGGCCGCGGTCAGCCTGCTGGCCTCGATCCCGCTGGGCCTGGTGGAGCTGGCGATCCCGTCCAACTGGACGGCGCAGCACGACGAGAAGTCGCTGATCAAGGCCGCCTCGCTGATCCCGGACGGCGCCTGGGTGGAGGCCGACAACCAGATCGCGCCGCGGCTGACCCCGCGCACCCACGTGGTGCTGGTGGACCAGACGCCGCGCGGCTGCGAGTACGTGCTGATCCGCTCGAAGAACCGCTCCTTCCCGTTCGCCAGTCCGCAGGAGCAGGCCGAGCGGGTGCAGCTGCTGCTGGCCAACGGCTACCAGCAGGTCTGGTCGAGCGCGGACGGCGGGGTGCTGCTGCTGCACCGGGTGGGCGACCAGCCGATCCCGGGCGAGCACGTGCCGGGGCCGGGCAGCCGGCCGATCCAGGACGTCGTGCCGGGCGACGTGGGGCACGACCTGTTCAAGGGCTGAGCCTGCGGTCAGTCGGCGGGGGCGAGGGCTGAGCCCGTGGTCAGTCGACGGGGGCGAGGGCGAGCAGCGCCAGGTCGTCGTCGGCCGGGCCGGTGTGGTGGGCCAGGTCCTCGGTGACGAAGGAGACCAGCTGCTCCGGGCTCACTCCGCTGCGGCTGTGGAACCGGGTGGCCAGCCGGGCGGTCAGCGGATAGAACTCGCCCGCGGCGTCCCGGGCCTCGGTGACGCCGTCGGTGTGCAGCAGCAGGGTCTGGCCGGCGGTGAACGGGATGGCGTGCGGCGCCGGCGCGGGCTGGCCGCGCAGGTGGCCGAGGCCGAGCGGCAGGTCCTCGCGGCAGTGCACCGTCCGCACCCGGCCGTCGTCGAGCAGCACCGGGTCCAGGTGGCCGCGGTTGACCACGGTGAGTTCGCCGCTGCCGGGCCGGTGCTCCACCAGCACGGCGGTGACGAACAGCTCCTCGTCGCCGTACTCCTGCGCGCAGCGGCGTACCTGACGGTCCAGCAGGTCGGCCAGGTCGCCGAGTCCGGCCACCTCGTGGGCGGTGGCGCGGAAGGCGCCGAGCAGGTCGGCAACGGTGCGCACGGCCTCCAGGCCCTTGCCGCGCACGTCGCCGAGCAGGGCCCGGGTGCCGAACCGGGTGCCGGTCAGCTCGTAGAGGTCGCCGCCGATCGCCACCTCGGCCTGTGCGGCCTGGTAGCGCACGGCGGTGCGCAGCCCGCCGACCTGCTCCGGCACCGGGTGCAGCACGGTGCGGCGCAGCGCCTCGGCGACGGTGCCGGCCAGCACCAGGTGGCGGGCCTGCCGGGTGCGCTGCAGCGCGAGCATCACACCGGCCAGCGAGGCGAGCGCGGTGGAGAGGTAGACCCAGAGGTGGTGGTGCTCGTAGAGGTGTCCGGCGTGCGCGGCGAGCAGCAGCTGGAGGAGCAGCGCGCCGACGCCGGAGCCGGCGGTGACCCACGGGCCGGCGCCGAAGGCGACCAGCACGGGCAGCGCGGTGAGCAGGAAGCCGGCGGCGGTGGCCTGCGGGAAGACGACCTCGATCACCAGGTCGGTGAGCACCAGCAGCAGCGGCAGGCCGCGCACCCACTGCGGCGGCGCCCCGGCCTCGTCGGTGCGGCGCGCTTCGGCCGTTCCGGACACGGCGGGACCTCCTCCTCTGGGTGTCCCACCATGGTCGCCGAGCCGGGCTCCGGGCACCCGGGGTCCTTGGCCTCCCGCACCGGGGACCAAGGTCCCGTTTCCGGGGGCGGCGGGCCCTAGGCTGGGGCCATGGAGATCTGGATCAACCCGCGCTGTGGCAAGTGCCGGTTCGCGCTGAAGGAGCTGAACGCGGCCGGGCTGGAGTACACCGTCCGCCGCTACCTGGAGGACCCGCCGACCGCGGCCGAGCTGGAGGCGGTGCTCGGGCGGCTGCACCTGGAGCCGTGGGACATCACCCGGCTCGACGAGGCGCCGGCCAAGGAGCTGGGCATGCGCGGCTGGGAGCGCACCGACGCCGAGCGGGCGCGCTGGATCGCGGCGCTGGCCGAGCACCCGATCCTGGTGCAGCGGCCGATCATCACGGCGGACGACGGTCACGCGGTGGTGGCCCGCTCCGAGGAGGCGCTGCGCTCGGTGCTGCCGTCGTGACCTGGGTGGCGCTGCTGCGGGCGGTGAACGTCGGCGGCCGGACGGTCAGGATGGAGCGGCTGCGCGAGCTGTTCGCGGAAGTCGGCCTGACCGACGTCCGCAGCTACATCCAGAGCGGCAACGTCTTCTTCACCGACCCGGCCGGCCTGGACCGCGCCGAGCTGGCCCGGCGGATCGAGGCCCACCTGGGCGAGGCGCTGGGCTGGGAGGTGCCGGTGATGCTGCGCACCGTCGAGGAGCTGGCGGCGGTGCTGGCGGCGGACCCGTTCCGCGGGATCGAGGTGACGCCGGACGTGCGGCTGATGGTGGCCTTCCTCTCCGAGCCGCCGCCGGAGGGCTTGGCACTGCCGGCCCGGAGCACCCGGGGCGATATCGAGGTGATCGCCGTGACGCCCGGCGAGGCCTTCGCGGTCGGGCGGATCATCGGCGGCCGGCCGGTCGGCAGCCAGTGGCCGGGCCTGGGCAAGGCGTGGCCGGGCCAGGCGACGGTGCGGTTCTTCCACACCACGGCCAAGATCCTGGCCGCCGCGCAGAAGGGCTGACCGCTCAGGCGATCCCCGGCACGGTGGCGGCGAGGCCCGCGACCAGGACGGCGATGCCGCGTTCGAAGCGCTCGTCGAAGCCGGTGAAGAGCCCTTCGCCCGCCCGGGCCGCCAGCGGGTACGCCCCGCCGATCCGCTCGGCGCGGGCGGCCGGGTCGTAGCGTGCGTCCACCTCGCCGGGCAGCGGGTGGACGCACTGCTCCTCGATCACGAAACCCACCGTGTAGGCGGCCCCGGTGGCGTACGCCTGCACCGCCTCGTCCAGCGGGAAGCCGGCCGCGACCAGCGCCGCGAAGACGCGCTCCAGCGTCGCCGCGTGCTCGCTGCCCTGCAGCTGGGTACCGCTGAACACCTTGGCGCCGTCGCGGTAGCGCAGCAGCACCCGCCGCTGGTTGCGACAGGACCCGGCGACCCACTCCCGCCAGCCCGCCTCCGGCGCGGGCCACGGCTCCGCGCTCATCTCCTGGAACAGCTGGGTGGCCATCGCGTCCAGCAGCGCCTGCTTGGAGCCGAAGTGCCAGTACAGCGCCGGGGCCTGGACCTTGAGCTCGGTGGCGATCCGACGCAGCGTCAGGCCCTCCAGGCCGGTCTCGTTGAGCAGGCGCAGGGCGGTTCGGACGACCTCGGCGGGGTCGAGTTTGGGAGGCACGCTTGACAGTTTAACAGCGTTAAGCGCAGACTCCGGGACATGGAACTTAACAGCGTTAAATCAGCTGCCTCCGCCGTCGACGTGCTGATCATCGGCGCGGGCGCCACCGGTCTCACCCTGGCCTGCGACCTCGCCCGCCGGGGCGTCCGCGCCCTGCTGGTCGAGCGGCTGCCCGAGCTCTTCCCGGGCTCCCGTGGCAAGGGCATCCAGCCGCGCACCCAGGAGGTCTTCGACGACCTCGGCGCGATCGACGGACTGCGCGCGGCCGGTGCCGCCTACCCGCGGATGCTCAACTGGACGGCGGACGGGCCCGGCGAGCCCTGGGACCTGGTCGCACCGTTCGACCCGGGGATCGGCGCGCCCTACCCGGTGCCGTGGCTGGTCCCGCAGTACCGCACCCTGCGGGTGCTCCACCAGCGGCTGCTCGAACTCGGCGGCGAGGTCGAGTTCGGTACGTCCTTCCTGGAGTTGACGCAGGACCAGGACTCGCTGAGCGCCGTGCTGCGGGCCGCCGGCGGCACCGTCCGCACCGTCCGCGCCCGCTACCTGGTGGCAGCCGACGGCGGCCGCAGCGCGGTGCGCGCGGCGGTCGGGGTGGCGCTCTCCGGCGAGCGGCTGGACTCCCCGCCGATGCTGGTCGCCGACGTCGAGGTGGCGGGCCTGGACCGCGAGCACTGGCATATCTGGCCGCAGGCCCCGGGCGGGCGGCTGGCGCTCTGCCCGCTGCCGCACTCCACCTTCTTCCAACTGGTGGCCGACCTGCCGCCGGACGCCACCGAGCCCACCGACGAGCAGGTGCGCGAGCTCGTCGCCGCTCGTACTCCGTACCCGGCGACCACGGTCGGCGCGATCCGCTGGCGCTCCCACTACCGCGCCAGCGCCGCCCTCGCCGACCGCTACCGGGTCGGCCGGGTCCTGCTCGCCGGCGACGCGGCCCACATCCACTCCCCCGCCGGCGGCCAGGGCCTCAACACCGGCGTGCAGGACGCCTACAACCTCGGCTGGAAGCTCGGCCGGGTGCTGCGCTCGGGCGCCCCCGACGCCCTGCTGGACACCTACGAGGAGGAGCGCCGCCCGGTCGCGGCGGACGTGCTCGGCCTGAGCAGCCTGCTGCACCGCAATGCCCTGGGAATCCAACGCGGCCGGGACACCGCCCAGTTGGACGTCGGCTACCCCGACAGCCCGCTCAGCGCGGAGCTCCGCGGCGCCCCCGCCCCGGATGCCCTGCTCGCCGGCGACCGGCTCCCCGACCTGCCCCTGCCGGACGGCGCCCGCCTCTTCGACCTGCTGCGCGGCCCGGAGTTCGCGGTCCTCGCGGTGGAGCGGCCGGCACCGGGCCTCGACGCGCACCACCTCCCGCCGCTGCCGGGGCTCCCGGCGGGCGTGTACGTCGTCCGCCCGGACGGCTACCTGGGGTTGGCCGCGGAGGAGGCCGGGGAGGTCGCGAAGTACCTGGCGCAGTTCGGCGAGGGCTGACCCGCTGCTGGGGACGGGGTGGCGGGACACGCGGTGTCCGCCGGCTTCGAGTGCTTTCGCGACCCGTCGTGCCAGGAGAGCGGGAAGCAGAGCACGACGGTGGCCTCCAACGCCTCGGCCTGCGCCGCCCGGTCCGGCACAGCGCGGCGGACCGCCCACGTCGTGGGCGGCCCGCCGCGCTGTGCCGGTCTGTGCGTCAGATGTTGTACCAGCCGGACCACTGGCCGGCGGTGAAGTCGCCGTTGACGCCGTGGACGTTGCCGTCGGTGGCGGAGATGGTCACGTGCACGCCGTTGCCGGAGGGGACGGCGGTGACCTGCTGCACGCCCGAGCCGCCCGGGACATCGCTGAAGCCCGACCAGGTGCCGGCGGAGTAGTCGCCGCTGTCCAGGTGCAGGTTGCCGTTGCTGTCCGCGGCGAACAGGCGCACGGTGGAGCCGGTCTGCGCGGCGGCGATCTGCTTCACCCCGGTGCCACCCGCGATGTCGTACCAGCCGGACCAGGCCCCGGCACTGAAGTCGCCGTTGTCACCGTGCACGTTGCCGTTGGTGTCCAGCGCGAACAGGTGCACGCTGTTGCCGTCCGGCACGGCGGCGATCTGCTGGATGCCCGTGGCGCCCGCGATGTCGTTCCAGCCGGACCAGCTGCCGGCCACGAAGTCGCCGTTGTCGATGTGCACGTTCCCGTTGGCGTCCAGACCGAACAGGTGGACCGTGCCGCCGATCTGAGCTGCCGTCACCTGCTTGATGCCCGAGGCGCCGGGAACGTCCGACCAGCCGGACCAGGCGTGCGAGTCCCAGTTGCCGGTGTCGATGTGCACGTTGCCGTTGTTGTCCACCGCGAACAGGTGCGCGCTGTTCAGGTCCGGCACGGCCGCGATCTGCTTGATGTTGGTGCCGCCGGCGATGTTGTTCCAGCCGGTCCAGGTGCTCGCGCTGAAGTCACCGTCGTTGATCTGGATCTGGCCAGAAGTGTTGATCTTGAAGGCGTGCTCCACCGAGCCGATCTGCGCGGCGGCCACCGGGAGCGACGGGGGCGGCGGGGTGGTGGGCGTGGGGGTCGGAGTGGGGGTGGGGGTGGGGTAGGGGTTGATGCCGTCGTTGGTCAGGCCGGCCTTGGGCCCGCAGACCGGCCAGGCGCCGGGGCCCTGGGAGGCGAGGACCTTCTCGGCGATCAGGATCTGCTGCTGTTCGGTGGCCTGGTTGGGGTAGGCGGCGTACTGCTGGCCGCCGAACGACTGCCAGGTGCTCAGCGAGAACTGCAGGCCGCCGTAGTAGCCGTTGCCGGTGTTGATGCTCCAGTTGCCGGAGCTCTCGCAGTTGGCGACCTTCTCCCAGGTGGCGACGGTGGCGGCGCTGGCGGGGCCGGCGGACAGGGCGGCGGCCGAGCAGGCGAGCGCGGCGGTGGCGGCGACGGCGACGGCGGACTTCTTCCAAGCGGACATGGACCTGCTGCTCCTCGGTATCGGTTTGGTGGTGGGGGCGGGCCGCCCGTGGTGGGCGGCCCGACCCGGTGGCGCCATGTGCTCGGAAGGTCAGATGTTGTACCAGCCGGACCAGGTACCGGCCGTGAAGTCGCCGTTGATGCCGTGGATGTTGCCGTCGGTGGCGGAGATGGTCACGTGCACGCTGTTGCCGGAGGGGACGGCGGTGACCTGCTGGATGCCCATGCCGCCCGGCACGTCGCTCCAGCCCGACCAGGTGCCGGCGGAGTAGTCGCCGCTGTCCAGGTGCAGGTTGCCGTTGTTGTCCACCACGAACAGGCGGGCGGTCGAACCGGTCTGCGCGGCGGAGATCTGCTTCACACCGTTCCCACCGGCGATGTCGTACCAGCCGGACCAGGTGCCGGCGGTGAAGTCGCCGTTGTCACCGTGCACGTTGCCGTTGGTGTCCAGCGCGAACAGGTGCACGCTGTTGCCGTCCGGCACGGCGGCGATCTGCTGGATGCCGGTGGCACCGGGGACGTCGTTCCAGCCGGACCAGGTGCCGGCCACGAAGTCGCCGTTGTCGATGTGCACGTTCCCGTTGGTGTCCACACCGAACAGGTGGACCGTGCCACCGATCTGAGCCGCCGTCACCTGCTTGATGCCCGAGGCACCCGGCACGTCCGACCAGCCCGACCAGGCGTGCGAGTCCCAGTTGCCCGTGTCGATGTGCACGTTGCCGTTGGTGTCCACCGCGAACAGGTGCGCGCTGTTCAGGTCCGGCACAGCCGCGATCTGCGCCACGCCCGCGCCGCCGGCGATGTTGTTCCAGCCGTTCCAGGTCCCGGCGTTGAAGTCACCGTCGTCGATCTGGACCTGGCCCGAGGAGTTGATCTGGAAGGCGTGCTCCACCGAGCCGATCTGCACGGCTGCCACCGGAAGCGAGGGCGGCGGCGGAGTGGTGGGGGTCGGCGTCGGGGTCGGGGTCGGGGTCGAGCTGCCGTAGCCGCTCGGAGTGACGTACGCGGTGACGGTCATGCCCACCGCGCTCTGGTAACTGCCCGCCGGAACCTGGGAGGCGGCGATGCTGACGTTGACCACGCGGGAGGTCTCCGCGAAGTAGGCCTCGCCGTTCTTGCTGGTGCCGTGGAAGTCCCCATTGGTCGTCTGGATCGAGCCGTCGCCGTTGACGGCCGTGACGATGCCGACGTGGCTGCTGCCGTAGACGATGGCATCGCCGAGCTGCGGCACGTAGCTGCTGCTCCTGTGCACGGTGCTGCCGTTGGATGAGGCGGCGCTGACGAACGAGGCGGCCGCGGCGTTGATCCCGGTGGTGTTGAGACCGCTGTTCTGCCAGACCCACTTGGCGAAGTCCGCGCACCAGTACTCGGGCACCCCGTTCCAGCCCACGCAGCTGCCGTTGAAGGCGGACCCTCCGAGGCTGTTGTTCGAGGAGTTCACGGTCGAGCAGGAACCGGCGCCCTTGCCGACGTTGGCCAGGGCCAGATTGGCGACATCGCTGGGAGCGGCGGCGGATGCTGCGGTCGAACCGGCAGCGAGCGCGACGGCCGGGGTGAGGATCGCGCCGGCGGCGAGCAGACCGAGGGAGCGACGGAGCGTGTGACGGGACATGGCGAAGCCTCCGATGGCGTGGAAGGAGAAGAGGGGCACTGCGAAGTCATGGGCGCTGTCGCATACGGGACAGCGGGAGCGAGCCGGCTGTGGCTCGGCGGCCGATCAGAGGCTGTACCAGTTGGTCCAGGTGCTGGTGCTGTAGTTGGCGTCCTCGCTGTGGGTGAGGCCGTCGGTGGTGTGGGCGTACAGGTGCACGGTCTGGCCGTCTCCCAGGGCGTTGAGCTGGTCGACCAGGCTGCCGGACTGGGTGGCCCAACCGCTCCACTGGCCATTGCCGGTGGAGTCCACGCTGTGGAACGAGCCGTCGGTGGTACCGGCGTACAGATGGACCGTGGTACCGGTGGTCGCCGCCGCGAGAGTCGAGATCTGGCTGCCGCCCACGTTGTTCCAACCCGACCAGGTACCCGCGTCGTAGTTGCCGTCGTTCTCGTGCAGCAGACCGTCCCCGGTCACCGCGAACAACCGGACGGTGTCCCCCACCGCGGTCCCGACCAGCTGCTTCACACCGCCCCCGGTCAGGTCGTACCAACCAGTGCTCAACGTGTCCGTCGCCGGGTCCAGATCCGCACTGCGCGGAGACCCGTTGGCATCGTTGAGCGTCGCGTACAACCGCACCTTGCCCGCCACCGTCACGGCACTCAACTGCGCCACATTGCTACCGGGCACCACATGCCAACCACCCCAGGTGGCCGTGGTGTAGTCACCGACCGTCTCACGCAGCGTCCCGTCACTCATCACCGCGAACAGGTGCACGGTGTTACCCACAGCCGCAGCGCTCAGGCCGACCACCCCGCTACCGTCCAACGGCACCCACCCACGCCACCCACCACTCGGGTAGTAGCCGTCATTCATCCGGATATGCCCGTCCGACGTCACCTGGAAGATGTGCGCGGTGCCGTTGATCACCACCGACGCCACCTGCCCGTTCGCCACACTCGGCGTCGCGACGGGGGTCGAAGTCGGCGCGGGCGTCGAGCTCGGGTAGGGGTTGACGCCGTCGTTGGTCAGGCCGGCCTTCGGGCCGCAGACCGGCCAGGCGCCCGGGCCCTGCATGGCGAGGACCTTCTCCGCCACCAGGATCTGCTGCTGTTCGGTGGCCTGGTTGGGGTAGGCGGCGTACTGCAGACCGCCGTAGCCCTTCCAGGTGCTCAGCGAGAACTGCAGACCGCCGTAGTAGCCGTTGCCGGTGTCGATGCTCCAGTTACCCGTACTCTCGCACTGGGCCACCGACTCCCAGGTGCTGACGGAAGCCGCCTGGGCGGAGCCGGTCAGGGCTGTGGAGCAGGCGACGGCGGCGAGGGAGGCGCCGGCGACAGCGGTGAGCAGCTTGTTCCGGTACTTCTTGGGCATGGCGAAAGTCCTTGTCCGGGAGGGAAGTCGGGGGGTCACAGCGAGTACCAGCCGTTCCAGGTGAACTGGCCGTAGTCGGCGTCCTCGCTGTGCGTCATGCCGTCCGTGGTGGAGGCGAGGAGGTGCACGTACTGCCGGTCGGCGGAGGCGGCGAGGTGGGCGACCAGGCTGCCTGACTGGTTGGACCAACCGCCCCACTGGGCGGTGGCGCTGGAGTAGTCGCCGTCGGCGCTGTGGAACAGGCCGTCCTGGGTACCGGCGTACAGGTGCACGGTGGTACCGATGGCGGCGGCCGCCAGCGAGCTGACCTGGCTGCCGCCCAGGTCGTTCCAGCCGGTCCAGGTCCCGGCGGTGTAGTTGCCGTCGTCGCTGTGCAGCAGGCCGTCCTGGGTCACCGCGTACAGGTGCACGGTGTTGCCCGTGGTGGCCGCGACCATCTCGGAGATCTGGGTGCCGCCGAGGTCGCGCCAGTCGGTCCAGGCGTTGCTGTCGTAGTTCTGGTCGGCGGTGCGCGGCACGCCGTTCTGCCGCAGCACGGCGTACAGGTGGACGGTGTCCCCGGTGGCCGCGGCGGTGAGGCTCTCGATCTGGCTGCCCGGCAGGTAGCGCCAGCCGTTCCAGCCGCCCCCGGTGGCGTAGTTCCTGTCCGTGGTGTGCAGCATGCCGTCCTGGGTCACGGCGTAGAGGTGCACGGTGCTGCCGGTGGCGACGGCGGTCAGCGACACCACCTGGCTGCCGCCCAGTTGGTTCCAGCCGCTCCAGGTCCTGGCGTCGTAGTCGCCGTCGTTGGTCTGCAACAGGCCGTCGGGGGTGACGCGGTAGACGTGCACGGTGTCGCCGGTCATCGCCGAGGTCAGCAAGGGCCCCTCGGGGAGCGGCGCACCGCCGGTCACCCAGCCCTTGGAGTAGGCCTGGTCGAGCGGAGTGAAGAAGTTCTGCGCCATCCTGGCGTAGCCGAGGTCGTTGGGGTGCAGCCCGTCGGCCATCTCCGGGTTCGGGGCGTTGTACGGCACCAGGGTGGGTGCGTCGACGAAGGTGAAGTGCTTGCCCTGCTGCTGCTCGGTCGAGGCCAGTGCACTCAATTGGTTGTTGTAGGACGCTATCTGGCTTGTCGTCAGCTGGTTGTTCAGGCCGGGCGAGGTCGGCACGATGCCCTGCATGATGACGGTGATGCCGGGCCGGTCGGCGAAGATCTGGTTGATCAGCGCGGTGGCCCGGTCGCCCGCACCGGCCTGCACGCCGTGGTCCAGGTCGTTTGCGCCGATGTGCAGCAGTACGACGTCCGGCCGGTCCATCGCCAGCCAGCGGTCGACGCCGGCCTGGAGCGAGGCGATGCTGTAGCCGCTGTGGCCTTCGTTCTGCGAGTCGCTCATGCTGCCGTCGCGCATGGTGCCGACGAAGTCCACGGTGTAGCGGGACTGTCCGCCGACCAGGTCGGCGAGTGGGCCGCGGTAGCCGTTGCCGGTGGCACTGCCCACGCCCCAGGTGATCGAGTCGCCCAGCGGCATGACCCGGATGACCGGCGTGGTGGCGGCGGTCGCGGACCCGGCGGCCGGTCCGGCGGTGGCACCGATCGCGGCCAGCAGGCAGGTGGCTGCGAGGGTGGCGAGGCGCTTCACTGCTTCTCCTTCAGGGCGTGGCGGGGCCTCGGGACGGCCCGGTCCGGTGGGCCGGGCCGTCCCGATCAGGGCAAGGTGGCAGGACTGAACTGGGTTAGAGGCTGTACCAGTTGGTCCAGGTGCTGGTGCTGTAGTTGGCGTCCTCGCTGTGGGTGAGGCCGTCGGTGGTGTGGGCGTACAGGTGCACGGTCTGGCCGTCTCCCAGGGCGTTGAGCTGGTCGACCAGGCTGCCGGACTGGGTGGCCCAACCGCTCCACTGGCCATTGCCGGTGGAGTCCACGCTGTGGAACGAGCCGTCGGTGGTACCGGCGTACAGATGGACCGTGGTACCGGTGGTCGCCGCCGCGAGAGTCGAGATCTGGCTGCCGCCCACGTTGTTCCAACCCGACCAGGTACCCGCGTCGTAGTTGCCGTCGTTCTCGTGCAGCAGACCGTCCCCGGTCACCGCGAACAACCGGACGGTGTCCCCCACCGCGGTCCCGACCAGCTGCTTCACACCGCCCCCGGTCAGGTCGTACCAACCAGTGCTCAACGTGTCCGTCGCCGGGTCCAGATCCGCACTGCGCGGAGACCCGTTGGCATCGTTGAGCGTCGCGTACAACCGCACCTTGCCCGCCACCGTCACGGCACTCAACTGCGCCACATTGCTACCGGGCACCACATGCCAACCACCCCAGGTGGCCGTGGTGTAGTCACCGACCGTCTCACGCAGCGTCCCGTCACTCATCACCGCGAACAGGTGCACGGTGTTACCCACAGCCGCAGCGCTCAGGCCGACCACCCCGCTACCGTCCAACGGCACCCACCCACGCCACCCACCACTCGGGTAGTAGCCGTCATTCATCCGGATATGCCCGTCCGACGTCACCTGGAAGATGTGCGCGGTGCCGTTGATCACCACCGACGCCACCTGCCCGTTCGCCACACTCGGCGTCGGTGTCGGGGGCGGAGTCGGGGCGGAGTAGCCACTGGGTGTGACGTACGCGGTGATGGTCATGTCCGAACCCACGGCGGTCTGGAGTGTGCCGACCGGGACCTGGGAGGCGGGGATGCTGACGTTGACCACGCGGGACGTCACCGAGAAGTGAGCCTCGCTGATGCCGGATTCGCCGGAGAAGTCTCCGTTGGTCGTCTGGATCGACCCGTCGCTGTTGACGGCCGTGACGATGCCGACGTGGTGGGTGCCGTAGACCGCGGCGTCGCCGAGCTGCGGCACGTAGCTCCTGCTGGTGTGCACGGTGCTGCCGTTGGACGAGGCGGCGCTGACGAAGGAGGCCGCGGCGGCGTCGATCCCGGTGGTGTTGAGGCCGCTGTTCTGCCAGACCCACTTGGCGAAGTCGGCGCACCAGTACTCCGGCACACAGCTGCCGTTGAAGGCGGTGCCGCCGAGGCTGTTGTTCGAGGAGTTCACGGTCGAGCAGGAACCGGCGCCCTTTCCGACGTTGGCCAGGGCCAGGCTGGCGACATCGCTCGGGGTGGCGGCGGACGCCGCGGTGGAGCCGGCGACGAGCGCCAGGACCGGGGTGAGCAGAGCACCGGCAGTGACCAGGCCGAGAGTGCGACGGAGCGTGTGGCGGGACACGGTGAAGCCTCCAGCGGAGAAGAAGGGAAGGTGAGCGAGAAGTCGTGTGCGGCGGCGAAACGGGCGCGGCTCAGCGCGCGGCGAGCCCGACGGGCGTGGAGCTCAGCGCCAGCTCGCGGTGGGCGGCGGTGTCGATGGCGTAGAGCATCGCGAACGCCTTTCCCGTAGCGTTGTGGTCGGTGAGAGCGAGCCGGTAGTGGAAGGTGGCGCTCCCGTGGGCCGGGATCGCCGTCCCGGAGCCGGCGGCGTTGTCAGGGGAATCGCCGTCGCCCTCCGGCATGGTGACGGCGCGCCAGGTTCCGGTGGCGGGGTCGAGTTCCTGGAGCGTGCCGTCGGCGCAGTTGCAGGGGTCGGCGACGACCTGGAAGACCGGGGCGACCGACGGGTAGTCGGTGGCGGTGGGGTTGGTGATGACGGCAGTGAACTCCGTCGGCTGTCCGCTGATCGTCAGGGTGCTCGGGAAGCCGGTCAGGGCGGCGTTGAGGACCTGGGTCTGCGGCTGTCCGGGGACCGGGGGCGGAGGCGGCGCGCTGCTCCGGCCGGGGGCGGCCGGAGCGGACGCCCGCGGTGGCGCGGCGGCCCCGGGAGCGGTGGACTGCGGAGCGCCGGGGCTCGGCGCGGCCGGCGTCGCGGCGACGCCCGCCGGGGCGGAGAGGGTCGGAGCGGAGAGGGTCGGAGCGGCCGGGGCCGGGGCCGAAGGCACGCCGGCCGGGGTGCCCTGCGCGGCGGGCGTGGCGACTGCGGCCTGCGCAGGAGCGCTGCTGCCCGGGGGGCTTGCGTCCGAACTGGCCGTGGCCGTGGCTGCGACCCGGTCCGGCGCCGACGTCCCCGCGGCGACCGCCTGCGGGCCGGTGGCAGCCCCGAGGGTCAGTACGGCGGCGGCCGCGGCGATGGCGGTGGCTGTGGCGGCGGTGACGAGCGTGACCTTCCTGATCAGCACGGAACTCTCCTTCTCGGGCGGCCGAGGTGGGCATGGGTGGTCGGCGTGGGGCTGGGGAACGGCGGCGGCACCGGCTGAGGGCCGCGGAAGACCGTCGGGCGCTTGGCGCCCGGGAGGAGGCGATCCGGCTCCGCCGAGCGGCGAGCGGATCAGCGGATGATCTGCATTCCCGCGCTGGGCACGGGCGGCAGGAAACGGCGCTGCAGGAGCGGAGACGCTTCGTAACTGCGATTCAGGTGGAACCAGACCTGCTTCTCGGACCCGTGCAGGACGCCTGCGGCGTCGTCGACGGTCTGGAGGAAGAACAGCAGGTCGACTCGGTCGTACTCGCTGCGTGCGGAGACGTGGGCGAGCCGGTCAGGCTCGGTGGCGTGCGCCCAGAGCACGGCGGTGATCTCGGCGGACTCCCCCGGGTACTCCGGGAAGCTGCCCGGGCGACGGTCCAGGCTCGTGTAGATGAGGTCCACTCAACCTCAGCCCCACTGGAGGTCAGCGGGAGAGACGACGGCGGAGGCGACCGGCTGCGCCGTGTCGGCGACGGCGGCACCGGAGCCCAGGGCGAAGGTGGAGAGGACGAGGGCGGCGACCGCGGTGGCCTGGGCGAATCGGATGCGGATCATGACGGCTCTCCTGATGGTGGTTGCTATGGGAAGGGGCTGTGCGATCGGATCTGCGTCCCGCGGTTGACGCTGTCTCCGGTTGCCGTCCGGGCTGTTTCCCTGCCGGCGATCACTACTCTTCCGGTCGCCGGTCGTCCCGAGAAGACCTTCCGGCTGTCCCCAATCGGACAGTCCGACTCCAGACATCGCGACGCGTACATGACAACTCTGCCCCGAGATACTCGCGCCGCATGTACGTGGGATGCAAAGGATCCTTGGCATAAAAGACAGAATTCGACCAAATCAACCAAATAGATCTTGAAGCCTCCGGATATCGCTGAGAATATAAACAGACCAGGCGCGACACCGGGGGGGAGTCGCGCCATCAGGAGAATGGGTCCGTCTTGTTGGAATCGCTCGGCCTGAGCACCGTCTCGGTTGCCGTCTACCAGGCCATGCTCGAGTTTCCGAGCTTCGGCGTCGAACAACTCTCAGCTGCAACTCAGTTCACCCCCAGTCAGATTCACGATGGACTGGAGGAACTGGGGCAATTGATGCTGGTCCGGTCCTCCGCCGAGCACCCCGGCCAACTGCGAGCCGTCAGCCCCGACCTCGGCCTGGCCGACCTGCTGGCCCGCCAGGAGGCGGACCTGGCCGCCCGCCAAGCCCGGATCGCCGCCTCGCGCGCGGCCGTGGCCGAGATCGTCGCCCAACGGGCCGACCTCCGCCCGGCCAACGGCGAGCGCCTGCTCGGCATCGACGCCATCCAGGACAGGCTTGAGCAAATGGGACGCGGCGCCCGCACCGAGGTCCTCGGCGTTCACCCCGGCGCCAGCCAGCGTCCCGAGGACCTTGCCGCCGCCCGCATGGCAGACGAACCCGTGCTGGCCCGCGGCGTCGTGATCCGGACACTCCTCCAGGAGGCCACCAGGAACGACCCGCACACCTCCCACCACGCCAACTGGCTGCTCGGCCGGGGCGGGCAGGTCCGTACCGCGCACGTGCTGCCGCAGCGGCTCGTCATCGTCGACCGCGCCCAGGCCTTGGTCCCGATCGACCCCGCCGACAGCCGCAAGGGCGCGCTGCACATCACCGAACCAGGCCTGCTGATCGCCCTGCTCAACCTGTTCGAGCAGACTTGGCAGACCGCGGTACCACTGGGCGCCACCCGACCGGAGGACCCCGAGAGCGGACTCACCGACACCGAGCGCGAACTCCTGCGCCTGCTCGGCAACGGACTCACCGACGACGCGGCCGGTCAGCGGCTCGGCGTCTCCTCGCGCACCATCGGTCGCCACATGGCCTCCATCATGGAGCGCCTCGGTGCCGGCAGCCGCTTCGAGGCCGGCATCAAGGCAGCCCAGAACGGCTGGCTGTAGCGGCGTGCGCCAGAAGCTTGTCGGTGCCACGGCCTAGCCTCCGGCCATGACCTTCGCCCTGTCCGACGGCCTGCCCCCCGGGCGCTTCCTCTCCTGGGAGGGCGTGGAGGCCTGGTTCTCCGACGAACTGCCTGCTGATCTCAGCCCGCTCTGGCTGCGGTTGCTGGCGCAGCGTCCGGTGACGGGGCTCTCCCCGCTGCTCTGCTGGCCCGAGCCGCAGGGGCGGCCGCACGACGTGGCCGAGATCGACCTGCTGGCGGTGCTCGCGGTGGACTTCGAGGAGTACCGCGCCAAGTGGCAGGCGATGTGGGACAACCCCGCGCCGGCGGAGGTGCCGGAGGATGTCGAGCCCTGGCCGCACGACCCCGGGCCGCCGTTCCGGAGCTGGCCGGGCCTGGCGAAGGCATCTGATGGGCCGTCAGGGGCCGACACCTCGCTCCGCGGCCTCCTCGACGAGCTGCCCCGCACCCCGTGCCCCGCACCCCGTGGGACCGACTGGCCCTGGTGCCCGCGCGCCGCAGCGCCGACCTGCCCGCCGTCCTGGGCTGGCGCGGGCAGGCGCCGACCGATCTGCTGCACGCCCAACTGCGCAGCTGGGAGGAGCGGTTCGGGGCGGAGCTGGTGGCACTGCGGGGCGGTGAGCTGCACCTCGCGGTGGCGCGGCCGCCGCAGAGCCCGGAGCAGGCCGAACTGCTGGCGCTGGAGCACCGGCTGTCCACCGCGGACAGTGTCACGCTGGTGCCCTTCCCGGAGTACGCCGCCCAGTTGGTGGGCTGCACGCGCTGGGAGCTCTGCTGGGACTGACCCGCCGGTCCGGGTCATCGCCCCGTTCACCCCAGTTCCCGCCCCCGCCCGTAGACCTCGCCGAACACGTTGCGGTCGGCGGAGCGGCGACCGGGGTGGGGGCGCTGCTCGGCCGGGTGTCCGAGCGCCAGCAGCAGGGCGATCGCGAGGTCGTCGCGGCCGTCGATGCCGATGGCCTTCTTCACCTCCACCTCGTCCCAGCCGTTCATCGGCGAGGAGGCGAGCCCGGCCTCGGTGGCGGCGAGCATCATGTACGTGGCCGCGATCACCGCGTCCTTGACGGCGTATTCGCGCAGCAACCCCCTTGCAGCCAGCCCCTGCTGGAAGGCCAGCGACTCGGCGGCGAAGCCCGCGACGAACTCCTCATTCCAGGCGCCGACCTCGCGCGCCTGCTGGTAGATGTCGGTGCGGTCCCCACGCCAGGCCTCGGACTCGGCGACGAAGACCAGCACCACCGGCGCCTCCTGCGGCTGCGGCTGGCCGCCGGCCGCCCGGGCGAGCGCGCCCCGGCCCTCCTCGCTCCGGACGACCACGACCGAGCGGTCCTGGAGGTTCCAGCTGGACGGCGCCTCGACGGCCAGCTCCAGCAGTTCGTCCAGCACGGCGTCGGCGACGGGCTCGGGACGGTAGTGGCGGATGGTGCGGCGGGTGCGGATCGCGTCCGCGACCGAGAGGGTTCGATTCGTCATGCCGGTAACTATCGGAGAGTCAGGCACTTTCAGGAAGACAGCACCTGAAAGTGCCTTAGGCTCCTCTCGTGACCGTTCTCGTGGAATCATCCGGCCTGCCCGCCGACGCCTACTCGGCCAAGTGCCCCACCCGCCTGGTCCTCGACCACATCGCGGGCAAGTGGACGGTGCTGGTCATCGACGCACTGATGGACGGCACCATGCGCCACACCGAACTCCGGCGCCGGATCGAGGGGGTGTCGCAGAAGATGCTCACCCAGACCCTGCGCACCCTGGAGACGGACGGCTTCCTCACCCGCACCGTCCACCCGGTCGTCCCGCCCCGGGTGGACTACGACCTCACCGAGCTCGGGCGCAGCCTCGGCACGCCGATCGCCGCACTGCGCGAGTGGGCGGAGGTGCACATCAACGAGGTCGAGCGCGCCCGCGCGTCGGCGGAGCCGCGGACGGATCAGTAGAAGCTCACCCTGGTCGGCCCCCAGGTGGCGCACGGGGTGCTGGTCAGGCTGGCCGCGGTGCAGAGGGAGATGTTGGCCTGGAACTCGGGGTTCACCGTGTAGTTGATCGCCTTGGTGCCCGGCCCGCAGACGCCGCCGACCACGATCAGGTCGTGGCCGAAGCCACCGAGGTAGTTGTCGACCACCGCCTCGTAGCAGCCCGAGCCGGTGTTGGTCAGGGTCCCGGTCACGACCAGCTGGGCAACCCTGTAGCCGGCACTGTCGATCGTGGTGCTGGACACGCCCGTGCCCGAGGCGGACGCGGTCTGGTAGCTCAGCGTCCACGGGTACGTCGTGCTGGTGTCCGCGGAGGCCGCGGGGGCGAACCCGATCGCGGCCGCCGCGACGGCAGCGGTGACGGTGGCGAGAGTGCGAATACGCATGAGGACTCCGTAGCGGTTGGTTGGGTGGTTACTGGAGGCCTCTCAGCTTGCTCAGAAATCACTTGGCGATCAATGGAGTTGGCGCCAGGGGCAGTCAACTCCCGTCGTTTCAACGTGTCCTGTCAACCGGACGGTTTAGGAACGGAAACAGAGTTCATTCAAGGTGCCGGTCTTGAGACCGGCCAGGAAGGCGGAGAAGGACTGGAGCGGGAAGTCGAGGGCGGGTCCAGCCTTCGGTCCACCCACATTGAAACGCAGGGCGGACTCAAGAAGGGTGACGCGGTACCACGGTGCGCCTTCCCCTCTCAGCGGTTCCTGCCGCCTGAGCCGATTGGCCAGCTTGACGCCCATGGGGGCCTCACCGAGCAGGTTCTCGGACGACTCGAAGAGGACTCGCATGTACTCCTCCGTCTGCAGCAGACCGGGGATGACCATCGAGTACTCCTGTGTGATCACCGCCTCCGCCTGCCGCTTCAGGAACCGCTCCGCGTAGTTCTCGTACGCCGGGTTGCTCACGTGCCGCATCAGGTCCAGCAGCTCACCCCCCCCCGCCCGCAACGCCGCATCGATCAGCGTCAACAGCGGCAGCGGCGCCGGATCCGTCCCCGCCTCGATCTGCGCGATCCGGTTCGCCGAGACGTGCACCAGCTTTCCCAGCTCACTCTGCGTCAACTTCCGCAAGTGGCGGAACGAACGACCCGCACGCCCAGCGCAGCGGCGAGGTTCCGCGTGGGGAACAGATTCTTCTCCGGTGGCGTACCGCACTCCCGTAACCCAAAGGTCGACCTTGACGTCGCACCCCCTTGGCGAGGATAACTGCGCACCGCCACGCTTGATGCACAGACGGTGAATCCCGTCCCCCCATCAGCTACAGAAGGCACCCCACGCACAATGACCAACCGCCTCATCGTCGACCGGAGCCTCCCGCCCTGTCGCTGTCCCGCCGGCTGCGGCGGGCACCCCGAGTTCGACGTGCGCCTCTCCCCCGCCTACCCGGCGCCGCCCACGACCGCGCCCGAACCGCCGGAGTTCCCGCACTCCCCGGTCCGCCGCAACGACATCCTCTTCGACACCCTGAACCAGCGTCACGGCGTGGTCATGGACCTCTGCCGCACCCTCGTCTACCTGCGGCCCGAGCACGGCGGGCACGAGTGGGACGTCGACCAGAAGTGGCTGGTGAAGCAGTGAACTTCCACGCGCACAAGCAGGCCGCCGAAGCCATGGACGAGCTGAACGCCAAGCTCCGCGAAGCCGGGCTCGACTTCGGCGACATCTCCTCCGGCCGGCGGATCGCCCACTCCGGGACGGTCCTCGCCCAGCCGCGGCCCTTCTACCCGATCGAGCTGCTGCGGCTCGCGGCCGCGCTCAAGGTCCCCGGTGGGCCGGAGGAGCCCGGGAAGCACGAGGACGGCGCGTGAACTACCCGCGCGCCCGCCGATCCGCCTGCCTGCTCTCCGCGGCGGCCGCGCTTCCCTTCTCGCTCGTGCTGCTCGCCTGGACAGTGCACTGACGACACGGATCGGCCCGCGCTCCGGAGGGGGAGCGCGGGCCGGTCCGGGTGAGGTCAGACGCCGCCGATCCGGCTGACGGCAGCGGTGCCCAGCGCCAGGGCGTCGGCGGAGAGCGGGACCATCGCCTTCTGCACAGCCGTCTGGTCGGGCTGCGCGGCGGTGGCGGCGGCGACCAGGTCACCGGCGTGCTGGCGCATCGTGGTGAGCATGTCCTCCACGCTCGCGGCCGGCAGACCGGCCCGCTGGAGCGGCCCGCCGAGCTGCACGTGCCCCGGGTCGGCCGGAGCCAGCGGACTGGCCGGCACCGACGGAACGGCCACACCCGACGGCACGGCCACACCGGACGGCACGGCCGCACCCGACGGCACCGCAGCCCCGGCGGGGAGCGCGGCCGGCAGCGCGGTCCGGAGCTTCTTCGTCGCCGCGTCCAGCTGACCGAGCCGGCCCTGGAGCACCGCCGGGTCCGCCTTCGCACCGTTCGCGGGAGCACTGGCCGCGGCGAGGTCGCCGACCGAGTGCAGCACGGCACCGAGGTCGCCGACCGCCTCCAGGGTGCGGGCGGCATCGGGCGCGGCGGCGACGGGGGCGGTCGCGGGGCGGTGGTCGGTGGCGGCGTAACCGGTGGCGATGCCGGTGGCGGCGACGGTGCCGGCCACCGCGGCGGTGATCAGGACCGAGGTCCACTTGCTGTGCATGGGGGAACGCATCCTTTCAGGGTGTGACCAGCCGATAACGGCCTGCTTCCACCTTGGGCGCCCGCCACGCCGCCCCGCCACCGGACCTGACCCGAACGGGCGTCAACTCGGCACGGCGGAGCGGCGGATCACCGTCAGCGGCCAGGACGCCGGGAGAGTCTTCTCCTGCCCCGGCACGGAGACCGCGGACGCTGCGGTCCCGAAAGCACCGATACCGTCGGTCATGGCCGTCGAGAGCGTCGAGCCGCCGGCGCCGGCTACGCGACCACCGCGGCCTCGAAGGCGTCCGGATCCGGTGCGGCCTCGCCGCTCAGGGCCGACTCGTCGTACGGCAGCTCTCCGGCGAGGACGAGGCCCATGCGCTCGCGGTCGACCTCGCCCGTCCAGTGGCCGATCAGGACGGTGGCGACGGCGTTGCCCGCGAAGTTGGTCAGGGCGCGGGCCTCGGACATGAAGCGGTCGATGCCGACGATCAGGCCGACGCCGTCGACCAGGGCCGGCTTGTGCGACTGCAGGCCGCCCGCCAGGGTGGCCAGGCCCGCGCCCGTCACGCCCGCGGCGCCCTTGCTGGCGATCACCATGAACAGCAGCAGCGAGAGCTGCTCGCCGAGGGACATCGGCTTGTCCATCGCCTGCGCGACGAAGATCGAGGACATGGTCAGGTAGATCGCCGTGCCGTCCAGGTTGAAGCTGTAGCCCGTCGGCACGGTGATGCCGACCACCGGACGGCTGACGCCCAGGTGCTCCATCTTCGCGATCAGCCGCGGCAGCGCGCTCTCCGAGGAGGAGGTGGAGAGGATCAGCAGGAACTCCCGCCCGAGGTAGCGCAGCAGGGCGAAGACGTTCACCCCGGCGACCAGCCGCAGCAGCAGCCCGAGCACCACCAGCACGAACAGCGCGCAGGTCAGGTAGAAGGCGACCATGATCACCGCGAGGCTCTTCAGCGCCGCGACGCCGGTCGCGCCGACCACGGCGGCCATGGCGCCGAACGCGCCGATCGGGGCGACCCACATGATCATCGACATGATCCGGAAGACCAGCGTCTGAAGGTGCCCGATCCCGCGCAGCACGGGCTGCCCGGCCGGACCGAGGCTCTGCAGCGCGAAGCCCACCAGCAGCGCGACCAACAGGGTCTGCAGCACTTGGCCGCCGGTCAGCGCGGACACCAGCGTGGTCGGGACGATGCCGAGCAGGAAGTCGGTGGTGCTCTGCGCCGCGCCTGCCGCCGCCTGGGCGTGGCCGGCCTTGGCCAGCGCCTGGGTCAGGTGCAGGCCGCTGCCCGGCTCGATCAGGTTGCCGACCACCAGGCCGAGGCCGAGCGCGACGGTGGACATCACCAGGAAGTAGCCGAGCGCCAGGCCGCCGACCCGGCCGACCTTGGCGGCCTTGGTCACCGAGCCGATGCCGAGCACGATGGTGGTGAAGATGACCGGGCTGATCATCATCTTGATCAGGTTGACGAAGCCCGTCCCGACCGGCTTGAGCTCGACGGCGAACTTCGGTGCGGCGAAGCCGACCAGGATGCCGGCCAGGACCGCCGCGATGACGGCGAGGTAGAGGTAGTGCGTGCGGTCCGCGGGTCTGTTGCGGACTGTTCCCGTTGTCGTCACCGTGCGGCTCCTTCGCCTGGTCCTGACTGCTACCCCGGGGGGAGGGTTGGTTCACTATGGGCGGCCGGGGTGACGGCGGTCACGCTTGCGTACATTGAGTTCACGCGTTCCCGCCTGCCGCTGTCCGCGGCGGAGCCTGCACACTTGCTGACATGCGCCTCCGTCCGAGCCCCCGCCCAGCCGCCGCCCCCAGGCCGCGGCCGCGCAGCCTGGCCGCGCAGCTGTTCGTCGTGCAGATCGTGATCGTGACCGCCGTCGTCGCGGGCGGCGCGGTGCTCGCGTACCTGTTCACGGCCTCCCGGGCCGAGGCCGCCGCCCGCCGCCAGGTCGAGGCCACCGCCCGCGCCGTCGCCGACGCGCCGACCGTCCGGCAGGCCGCCCTCGGGCCCGACCCCAGTGCGGTGCTCCAGCCGTACGCCGAGCAGGTCAAGGCCGACTCCGGGGTCGACTTCGTCACCGTGATGGACACCGGCGGCCTGCGCTGGACGCACCCGGATCCGGCGCAGATCGGCAAGCCGTTCCTCGGGCACATCGCGCCCGCGCTGGCCGGACGGACCTTCTTCGAGACGTACACCGGCACCCTCGGCCCGTCCGTCCGGGTGGTCACGCCGGTCTACGACGACCAGCACCGGGTGACCGCCCTGGTCAGCGCCGGCATCACGGTCGACTCGATCGGCCGGCAGCTGCGCGACCCGCTGACCGCCCTGGTCGCCGTCGCGGTGGGCGCGCTCGCGCTCGGCGGCCTCGGCACCTACCTGGTCGGCGCCCGGCTGCGCCGGCACACCTACGGCATGGGCGCGGCCGAGCTGAGCCACCTGTACGAGTACCACCAGGCCACCCTGCACTCGGTGCGCGAGGGCCTGGTCCTGCTCGACGCCCGGCACCGGGTGGTGCTCTGCAACGACGCTGCCCGCGAACTACTAGGGCTGAAGGGCGAGTTGGACGGTCGCTCGATCGCCGAGCTGGGCCTGCCGGACTCGTTGGTACGGACCGTGCTCGCCCCGGAAGCGGCCCACGACGAGCTGCACCTGACCGCGGAGCGGGTGGTGGTGCTCAACACCTCACCGATCGGCACCGGGCCGGACCAGGGCATGGGCCAGGTGCTCACCCTGCGCGACCACACCGAACTCCAGGCGCTCACCGGCGAACTGGACACCGTGCGCGGCTTCGCCGACGCGCTCGGCGCCCAGGCGCACGAGGCCGCCAACCGGCTGCACGCGGTGGTTTCGCTGATCGAACTCGGCCGCCACCAGCAGGCGGTGGAGTTCGCCACCGCCGAACTCGCGCTCGCCCAACAGCTCACCGACAAGGTGGTCGCGGCCGTGACCGAACCCGTGCTGGCCGCCCTGCTGCTGGGCAAGGCCGCACAGGCCGCCGAACGCGGCGTCGACCTGGTGCTCACCGAGGACAGCCGGATCGACGACGGTGTCCTGCCCCCCGGGCTCAGCCCGCGCGACCTGGTCACGCTGCTCGGCAACCTGATCGACAACGCGGTCGACGCCGCGATCGAGAACGCCGCCCGGCGCGCCCCCGAAGTCCGGGTGACGGCCCGGATCGACGACGGCGAACTGCTGCTGCGGGTCGCCGACAGCGGCACCGGCATCGAACCGGAGGCCGCCGCCGAGGTGTTCCGGCGCGGCTGGACCACCAAGCAGCACGGCCGCGGCCTCGGCCTCGCCCTGGTCGCGCAGACCGCCCGCCGCAACGGCGGCACGGTCGAGGTCGGCCGCACGGACGGCGCGGTGCTGACGGTCCGCCTGCCGGTGGAGGTGGCGGTCGGATGATCGACGTCCTGGTGGTCGAGGACGACCCGGTGGCGGCCGCCGCCCACACCCTCTACGTCGAGCGCTCCCCCGGCTTCCGGGTGGTCGCCACCGTCCACACCTGTGCCGACGCGCTGCGCGCGCTGGACCGCGCACGGGCCTCGGGCAAGCCGGTCGAGCTGACCCTGCTCGACCTCTACCTGCCCGACGGCCACGGCCTGCGCCTGTGCCGCACGGTGCGCGCGGCGGGCCACGCCACGGACATCATCGCCGTGACCTCCGCCCGCGACCTCGCCATGGTCCGCCAGGCGGTGTCGGCGGGCGTGGTGCAGTACCTGCTCAAGCCGTTCAGCAGCGCCGCCCTGCGCGACCGGCTGGAGAACTACGCCCGGTACCGGCAGACCCTGGACCGGCCCGGCGGCGCCATCGGCCAGGACGAGGTCGACCAGGCCTTCGCCGCGCTGCGCACCCCCGAACGGGCGGCCCTGCCCAAGGGCCTGAGCGCCCCGACCCTGGAGACCGTCGCCACCGTGCTGCGCGGCTCCACCACCGGCCTCTCCGCCGCGGCGGCGGGGGCGGCGGCCGGCGTCTCCCGGATCACCGCCCGCCGCTACCTGGAACACCTGGTGGACTGCGGCCTCGCCGTCCGCGAGCCCCAGTACGGCCAGGTCGGCCGCCCCGAACTCTGCTACCGCTGGCGCACGACGGGCGCCCGGTAGCCCGCAGCCGCCGCCTCGGGGAGTGCCGTCACTCCCCGCTCGGCACCGCCCCCCACAGCTGCGCCGCACACCGCGCGTAGACCGCCTGCCAGTGCGGCCACTGCCGCACCGTCAGGTCGTCGCACTCCGCCAGCAGCGCGTCGATCTGCTCCGGCGCCACGCCCTCCAGCAGCCAGGCCAGCGCGTCCGGGGCGGCGGGGCCGTCCGCCAGCCGTAGCAGGTCCAGGAGTTCGCCCAGGGTGCCGACCCGGGACTGGGGCGTGAAGAGCTGGGCCATCACCGGCATCACCTGCTCCTCCTCGATTCGCAGGTGGGTCTCCAGGCGGGCGGCCAGCTCCTCGACGGCGTAGGCGACGGGCCAGGCGCTGGCGGGGTCGCGGGTGCCGATGCGCATCAGGGTGGTGGTGCGGGTGAAGGAGTGGTCCAGGTTGTGGTGGTCGTCCTCGAGCCAGTTGACCAGCAGGCGCAGCTCGGGGGCGAAGCGGCGCAGCATGGGCCAGATGCGGACGTCCTGCTGTTCGTGGTGGCAGGTGAGCATCGCGGTGAGGAAGTCCCAGTGGCGCAGCAGGGCCTGGCCGGCCGCGTCGTCCTCGGGCTGCAGCAGGCGCAGCGCGGTGGGGATCCGCGCCAGGTCGCGTCGGAGCGCGGCATGCACCAGGCGCAGGCCTGCGAAGCGGACGGGTCGCACGGCTGGGACCGCCTCGTGTGGGCCGCGCTGGGCGGGGACGGAAAGCAGATGCGGCTGCATGGCACTCTTCTCGGGACGGTCAGGCGGGCTCGGGGGGGACCACTCGGCGGCGCCCCCGCGGTGAGTCGGTGGGTGATGCCGTGCGGCCAGCGTGCTCCCACTCGATCAGAGTCGAATCAATACTCGATTGCCGCGCAGGTCAGAGGCCCTGCGGAGACGAGAAGGGCGGTGCTGACAGTTCGTCAGCACCGCCCGGGAGCGAGTCGCGCAAGCCTAGGCGCTCGGGCCCGCCATGTTCTGGGTCAGCCACTGCAGGGTGTCGGGGATCATCTTCTTGAAGTGCGAGGTGAGGTGCTTGCCACCCGGCTGCTCGTAGTAGTCGATCTTGGTGGGTCCGGCCGCCTTGGCGACCCAGGCCTTCACCAGCTTGACCTCGTCCGGGGTGGCGCCGCCCGCCGTCGCCAGCATCCGCACGTCCGCCTTGCCCTGGGCGACCAGCACGTCGGGGCTGTTGGCCAGCCGCTCGGTCTCGTGGCCCTTCCAGAAGGAGGAGTCCGGGTTGAAGTAGCCGTCGATCGGCACGGCGGCCTTGTACTGCTCCGGGTGCTCCAGGGCCATCTTGGCGCTGCAGAAGGCGCCCGTGGAGGCGCCCATCAGGCCCCAGCCGTCCCGGCTCTTCAGGGTGCGGAAGTTGGCGCGGACGAAGTCCGGCACGTCCTGGGACATCCAGGTGTCCATCTTGGGCTGGCCGGGGATGTCGCTGCAGTCCAGGCTCTGGCTCTCGTTGGAGACCAGGTTCTGCACCGGCATCACCATGATGAACGGGTGCGCCTTGCCCTGCTTGACCAGGTCCTCGTCGGCGACCTGGATCGGCAGCTGGTCGTCGGTCCAGGTGTTGTAGCCGTTGCTCTGGCCGCCCGCGTAGAGGGTGAGCACCGGGAAGCCGTAGTTGGCGTACTTGGGGTCGTTGTACTCCGGCGGCAGCCAGATCCAGACCTTCGCCGAGACGCCCGACTTGGGACCGTTCAGGGTGGTCATCATGATCGGGCCGGCGGCGGTGTCCCGGGCCTTGGTCAGCTGGGCGGCCGGGCCGGTCGGCAGCTGCACCTTCCCGCTCGCGGCGCTCGGCGCGGCGCTGGGCGCGGCACTGCTCGGGGCGGCGGCGCTGGACGGGGCGGTGGCGGAAGCCGATCCGCCCGGCGCGGCGTCGGCCGCGGACTTCTTGCCGCCGCCGCCCGAACTGCCGCAGGCCGTCAGGGTGGCGGCGACCGCCACGGCGGCGGTGGCGGAGAGCAGGAGGCGGCGGGGACGGACGGGGCGCGGCTGCACGGTGGGCGGACTTCCGACTGGTGGGTGGCACCCGACCCGATCGGGCCGGGCCGCGCCGGGCCGGGTGGTGGCGGCGCGCGGTGCTGCTGATCCTATGACGTGGCCGCGACCCGCCATGGTTGCAACCGAGCGTCCTGCCACCAAATCTTTGGTACTGCTTTGGCAAAATCGGAGCGCCGCCCGGAAGTCCAGCCGGTCGGCGGGGGTCGCCGGCCGTCCGACCCCGCCGAGCGACGGGTACTACTGACGAGTAGTCAGGCCCATGTGCTCAGGCCCCTGCGCTCAGGCCCCTGTACTCAGGATCCCGCGCAACAGGGGTCCGCCAGCAGCCCGCGCCAGACCGGGACCAGCGACGGGTGGCGCGGGTCGGGCTCGTCGCCCAGCCCGGGGCCGGCCGGGATCGCCAGCCGCCCGTCCGCCACCCGCTCCCCCGCGCGCAGCAGCGAGGCCCGCCAGGGCACCTCGCCGAAGGCGTACTCCAGCGGCTCGGCGCCGGGCAGCACGGCCGCCAGGTGCGCGCTGTGCAGCGTGGCCACCGGCCCGGCCGGGTTGCGCAGCGCCACCCGCGGCACGGGACCGGCGGCACCCGCCGCCAGCTCCAGCACCGCGGCCGGTCCGCCCGCGTGCTTGACGTCGGTCAGCACCAGGTCGAGCAGCCCGGCGGCCGCGGCGAGTTCGCCCGGGCGGGCGGTGAAGCGGCGCACCGCCAGCGGGATCGCGGTGCGGCGGCGCAGCTCGGCCAGCTCGGCGGGGCGGTCGGCGCGGACACCGTCCTCCAGCCGCGCCACCCCGAGCCGGGCGAACGGCTCCAGAAGCCCCGTCAGTTCCCGCAGCGGCAGCCGCCGGTGGCAGTCCACCAGCAGCTCGGCCGCCCCCGCGGCGGCGGCCTGCACCGCGGCCACCCGGGCCAGCCCGAGGTGCGCCAGCCGGTCCCCGCCGGCGCTGTCGAACGGGGCGAAGCGCAGGCTGCGGAAGCCCGCCTCGACGGCCTGCGCCGCGGCCCGGGCAGCGGTGGCCGGGGCGCGGTGGTCGGCGCCGGCGCGGGCGGCGCGGTCGAGCAGCGCGGTGAGCGGCACCGGGCCGGGCAGCTCCCGGCCGCCGAGCCACTGCCAGAGCGGCTGCCCGGCCCGCCGGGCGGCCTGGTCGGCCTGCGCCTGGCGGATCGCGCCGCGCACGGTGCGGCAGGTGAAGGGGTCCGCGTCGCCGTTGTCCAGGGCGCGCAGCACGGCGGGCAGCGGGCCGGCGTCCGAGCACTCGCCCCAGCCGGTCACCCCGTCCGCGTCGGTGAGCTTGAGCAGCAGCCATTCGGTGCGCCCGCCGACCGCGCTGCGGTACAGCTCGGCGTGCTGGGTGAGGGTGGTGTTCGGTGCGACGGCAGTGGTCACAGCAGCCCCAGGGAGGTGAACGGTTCGGTGATGACCCGCTCCAGCACCGGCACCGCCGAGGACCGCACCAGGGTCCGGGCGCCGAACACGGCGGGCACGATGTCGTCGGCCACCGCGGCGCCGCGGTGGCTGCGGGCGGCGACCTCGGCGCGCAGGTCGTCCAGGTACTCCTCGGCCACCAGGATGCCGCCGGCCAGCACCACCCGGCTCGGGTTGAGCAGGTCGACCAGGGTGGCGATGGCCCGGCCGGCCCGGCGGGCCCGGCGGCGCAGCAGCTCCTGGGCCCGCTCGTCGCCGCTGCCGGAGCCGGCCGGGCGGGCGGTGGCGACCAGGCGCTCCAGGTCGAGCGAGCCGCCGGGCCCCTGCGGGGCGTCCGGGTCGAGCAGGCCGGCCGCGTGGGCGTCGGCGACCAGCGCGATGTCGCCGGCCGAGGCACCCAGGCAGCCGACGCCGCAGACCGGACATCGGACCTCGGGGTCGTCGGTGGCGAGCAGGTGCTCGATCGCGCCGGCGGCGGCGCCGGGGCCGCGGTGCACGGTGCGGTCGACCACGATGGCGGCGCCGAGCACGTTGCCGATGAAGACCAGGGCGAAGTCGTCCACCTCGCGGCCGGCGCCGAACCAGAGCTCGGCGCGGGCGATGGCGCGCACCGTCTGCTCCAGCACCAGCGGGCCGGGCAGCCGGTCGGCGAGTTCGGCGAGCAGCGGCACGTTGCGCCAGCCGAGCGGACCGTGCTCGACCACCAGGCCGCGGGCGCCGTCCACCCAGCCGCCGATGCTGACGCCGGTCCCCACCAGGCGGCGGTCGCCGAGCCGCTCGTCGAGGAACCGGGCGACCGCCCCGGCGGCCTGGTCGGCGATCCGGCTCGGGGTGAGCAGCGCCGGGTCGGCGGGGTGCGCCACCTCGCGCTCGGCCAGGATCCGCCCGTCCAGGCCGACCAGGCCGAAGGTGGTGCGCAGCAGGCCGATGTGCACGCCGAGCGCGACGGTGCGCTCCGGGTCCACCCGCAGCGGCACCCGGGGGCGGCCCTGGGTGGGCTCGACGGGGGCGAGTTCGCCGAGCAGTCCGGCCTCGATCAGGCTGCTGGTGAGCTTGGTGACGCTGGGCGCGGAGAGGCCGGTGTGCCGGGCGATCTCGGCCCGCGAGACGGGCCCGTAGGCCAGCACGGCGCGCAGCACCGCGGAGGCGTTGCCCTGCCGCATGTACTCGGCGCGCTGGCCGGGAGTGATCAGGCCCTGGGGCTGCTGCTCGCTGCGAATCGTCACGGTGGTCGCCTCCTCTCCGGCACTCTATCGCTCGGGTACACCGACTAATTTTCAGAAACTTAATTAGTGAACCTAACCATGCCGGACGCCCCTGACAAGCCCCCGTTCCGTGCTCTCCTACCAATGACAGGGGCACGTCCGCCCGACGATCATCGTTTCCATCACCAGCCGCAGGGAGCCCCGCATGTCACAGCAGATCGCCCTCGTCACCGGAGCCGGCACCGGCGTGGGCCGCGCGGTCGCCCTCGAACTCGCCCGCTCCGGCTGGCGGCTCGCGCTGGCCGGCCGCCGGGCCGAGCCGCTGCACGAGACGGCGGCGCTCTCCGGCACCCGGGCCGCCGTGATCCCCACCGACGTGACCGACCCGGCCGCCGTGGACGCCCTCTTCGCCGAGGTCGCCGAGCGCTTCGGCCGGCTCGACCTGCTCTTCAACAACGCCGGCACCTTCGGCGCGCCCGTGCCGCTCGCCGAGCTCTCCTACCAGGACTGGCGCACCGTGGTCGACCTCAACCTGACCGGCGCCTTCCTCTGCGCCCAGGGCGCGTTCCGGCAGATGAAGGGCCAGTCCCCGCAGGGCGGACGGATCATCAACAACGGCTCGGTCTCCGCCCACGCCCCCCGCCCGCACTCCGTCGCCTACACCGCCACCAAGCACGCCGTCACCGGCCTGACCAAGTCGCTCTCGCTGGACGGGCGCCCCTACGCGATCGCCTGCGGCCAGATCGACATCGGCAACGCGGCCACCGACATGACCGCCGCCATGACCGCGGGCGTCCCGCAGGCCGACGGCCGGATCGCCCCCGAGCCGACCATGGACGTCGCCGACGTGGCCCGCACCGTGCGCCACATGGCCGAGCTCCCGCTGGAGGCCAACGTGCAGTTCGCCACGGTGCTGGCGACGGCGATGCCGTACATCGGCCGAGGCTGACGCACTCCTGACGGTCCGTCAGATCGCGTCGGGTCCGCGTTCGCCGGTGCGGACGCGGACCATGGTGTCGAGCGGCACGGCCCAGACCTTGCCGTCGCCGATCTTGCCGGTGCGGGCGGCCCGGACGATGGCCTCGATCACGCGTTCGGCGTCGTCGTCGGCGACCACCGTCTCCAGGCGGACCTTGGGGACCAGGTCGACGCGGTACTCGGCGCCGCGGTAGATCTCGGTGTGGCCGTGCTGGCGGCCGTAGCCGCTGGCCTCGGAGACGGTGAGGCCGTGGACGCCGAGCTCCTGGAGCGCGGTCTTGACGTCGTCCAGCTTGAACGGCTTCAGGATGGCGGTGATCAGCTTCATGCTGCGGATGGTAGGCCGTCCGCACGGCACAACACGGGAAGGGCGTGGGTACGCCCTTCCCGTGTGCGCCGGTCAGTGCTGGACGAAGACCGCCACGGTCCGGGCCGGGACCGTGAAGGTGCCGGTGGCCGGGTCGAAGGCGGACTGCTTGACCACCGGGTCGCTGCCCGAGGCCTGGGCGGGGTGCAGCTGCTGGCTGCTGCCGCGCAGGCTGTCCACCTGCTGGGTCTGGGCGGCCGGGGTGGCGTTGAAGACCACGGTCAGGCCGCGCTCGGCGCCGGGCAGGCCGGTGCCGTCCAGGTGCATGGTGATCACGCCCGGCTGCTCGCCGGCCGTGCCGGAGAGCGGGTAGCTCAGCCGGCGCTGCACCTCGGCGGCGGTGGCCAGCGAGAGCAGCGGCGAGGACTGCTTGACGGCCAGGAACTGCCGGTACTGCTCGGCGGTGGCCTGGATCTGCGCGCAGCCCATGGTGAGCGACGGGTTGTCCAGCAGCGTCTGGTCGGTCGGCCACATCGACTGGTTGTCGGCGGCCGGCGGCAGGCCGTGGTCCCAGCCGTTGCCGTCGGCGCACTGCCAGTGGACGGCGTTGAACCAGTCGCCGGAGTTGAAGGAGTTGCTGTCCAGCGACTTGGAGCGGAGCTGGTCGCTGCCGGCCACCGCGAAGCCCGGTCCCTCGGTGAGCGCGGTGAGCGAGAGCCCGAGGGCCTGCATCCGGGCCCGGTCGGCGGGGCTGGTGGTGGTCGGGAGCTTGAAGGCGAGCGCGTCGAACAGGTCGGTGTTGTCGTGCGCGTCCAGGTACTCGATCGCCTCGCCGGGGTTGGCGGCGTAGCCGGTGGGCGAGCCGCCGTAGTCCACCTGGGAGCCGGTGACGGTCCTGCCGGAGCTGTCGGTGAAGGAGTAGCCGGCCAGGTTGCCGGTCAGACCGACCTTGATCTGGTCCATCTGGTGCAGCAGGTTGGCCTTCTGCTGGTCCGCGGTGCCGTTGGCGGCGTTGCCGTTGGGGTCGGTGTAGAGCCCCGAGGCGAAGCCCTGCTGCGGGGCCGAGGAGAGCATGAAGTTGCCGCCGCGGCCGGCGTCGCGCACCCGGTCGTTGAAGGTGGCGATGCCGGTGCCGGCCATGTTCTGCTGGGTGGCCTGGACGAACCGGGCGTCATTGGCGACCACCCCGAAGTTCCAGCCCTCGCCGTACAGGAACTCGGCCGAGCCGTCCACGCCGTCGTGCTGCGGGGTGAGCTTCTTCAGCGCGGCCTGCACGTCCAGCATGGTCGACTTGGGGTCCAGTCCCATCAGGTCGAACCGGAAGCCGTCCACCTTGTACTGGGTGGCCCAGGTGGTGACGGAGTCCACCACCAGCTTGTTCATCATGGTGTGCTCGGGCGCGGTGTCGGCGCAGCAGCTGTCGGTGGTGACGGCGCCGGTGTCGCTGAGCCGCTGGTAGTAGCCGGGCACGATCCGGTCCAGCACCGACTTCGGGTCCTGGCCGCCGGCGGCGGTGTGGTTGTAGACCACGTCCAGCACCACCCGCAGGCCGGCCTGGTGGATCGCCTGCACCATCTGCCGGAACTGCACGGTGCGCTGCACCCCGGTCGGGTCGGTGGCGTAGGCGCCCTCGGGCACGGTGTAGTGCAGCGGGTCGTAGCCCCAGTTGTAGGCGTCCTGGCCGGCGACGGTGGCGATGCACTCCTGCTGCTCGGAGCCGTCCTTGGGCAGCGAGGCCAGGTCGCAGGGCGGCAGCTTCTGGTCGGCGGCCGGCGGGATCGAGGCGATGTCGAAGGTCGGCAGCAGGTGGATGGTGGTCACCCCGGCCTGGGCCAGCTGCTTCAGGTGCTGCATGCCGGCCGACTGCGACTCGGTGAAGGCCAGGTAGGTGCCGCGCTCGGCGGCGGGCACGGTGCTGTCGGCGGACGAGAAGTCCCGCACGTGCAGCTCCTGGATCTGCTGCTCGGCGGCCGGCACCGGCGCCGGAGCGCGGCTCGCGTCCCAGCCGGCCGGCTTGGCCGCCCGGTCCGTCAGGTCGGCCACCAGGCTGCGCTGGGAGTCCGGCGAGAGGGCGACCGAGTACGGGTCGGTCACCTGGTTGACCACCAGCTGCTGGACGCTCGGCGCCCAGACCCGGACCTGGTACGTGTAGTACTTACCGTTCAGGTCGTGCTGGTCGCCGCTGAGCGACCAGACGCCGGTGGCGTCCTCGCGCTTCATCGGCACGGTCTTCGGCGTGCCGCCGGTCGGCCCGTCGTAGAGCTGCACGGAGACGTCGGCGGCGGTCGGCGCCCAGAGCGCGAGGGTCACCTTGTCGTCCCGGTAGACCGGGCCGAGCTTGGCGGCGGCGGCCTTGGCGCCGTACAGCGCGTCCAGCACGCCCGGCAGTTGGACGCCGGTGGCGGCCAGCACCGCGCCGTTGGGCAGGTGTTCGGTGAAGGCGAGCTGGGAGCGCAGGGCCAGCGGCACCCGGGCGGTGTCGCGCGGGTCCACGGTGAAGGCCCGGTAGCCCGCCAGGTTGGGGTACTTCTGCTTCTGCGCGGCGGTCAGGCCGCCCGTCACCGGGGTGAGCCGCAGCCAGTAGCCCTGCTTGCTCAGCACGCCCTTGTCCACGGTGATGCCGCCGGCCGGGTCGTAGACCAGCTGGGCGCTGGTGCCGCCCTGCAGCGCGGCGTCGCCCGCGCCGTAGCCGGCCGGGACGGCGACGGTGGTCGCGTCCAGCCACTGGGCCTTGGCCGTGGAGAGGTCCAACTGGGCGCTGCTGGCCGTGATCTGCGGCAGCAGGTAGCCCTCCTGGCCGCCGACCACCCAGACCTCGTTGCCGTAGCTGCTGAGGCTCAGCGACTGGTCGTCGGGCAGGTCCTTGCTGTCGCCGTTGTGCAGGATGTAGCTGAGGCTGGTGGCGCCGGCGGCCAGCGGCACCTCGAAGACGTCGCCGAAGGCGTCCTGGCGGGCCGGCGGCAGCGGGTGCGACCAGTCGGTCGGGGTGGCGGCGCCGGTCCAGTCGTGCAGGCCCCAGCCGGTGTAGTTGCCGTCGGCGCGGTGGTAGTGGATCACGGCCGTGCCGGCCGGCGGGGTGGAGGTCGGCCCCGGGTCGCTGGTGTAGACGGCCGGGTCGCCCTGCTTGACCCAGACCTCGCCGGTGCTGCCGACGTCGATGTGGCGGTCGGCAGCCCCGTCCTTGGTGCCGTTGTTCTCCACGACGAAGCCGACGTCGGAAGCGCCCGGGTTCAGCTTCACGTAGGCGAAGGCGCCGTAGCCGTCGCGGCCGATGAAGGGGTGGCCGGCCGGCCAGTTGGTGGCCTCGCCGTCGGCCAGGTCGCCCCAGGCGTAGAGGTTCCAGCCGTCGTAGTCGCCGCCCGGGCGCTGGTAGTGCACCACGGCGTACTGGCGCGAACTCGCGGTCGGCACCGGGGCCGGGGCCGGGGTGCCGGTGGTGAAGCTCGCGGTGGCGGAGCGCAGGTGGCCCGCGTCGTCCTGCACCACGGCCTTGTAGCGGACCACGGTGCCCGGGGCGGTGCCGGTCAGGTCCTGGGTCACCTTGTCCAGGCCGGTGTCCGAGGTGCCGAGCAGCCGCCAGGGGCCGTTGCCGATCTGCGCGGCGTACCCGACCCGGTGGTAACCGCCGCCGTCCACCTGGGCGTTGAGGGTGACCTGGCCGGTCGATCCGTCAGCCGGCGGGGTCAGGGCCAGCCCGGGGGCGGCGGCCGAGGCGGCAAGCTTGCCGGCCGCCCGGTAGACCACCGAGGAGAGCGGCGGCACGGTGACGGTCAACGTCCGGTCGGCGCCGGTGACCTGGTGGCCGCCACCGCTCGGGTAGATCCGGTCGAAGCCCAGCTGCGCCGAGTAGGTGGGCAGTTGGACGGTCTGCGCGGTGGTCGCGTTGTTCACCGCGACCACGTACTCGACCTGCTGCTGCCGGTCGATCCGGGAGAACGCGTACACCCCGGGCCCGTTGGCCGCGTAGCGCTCGATCTGGGCGCCGTCGGCCAGCGCCGGGTTGGCGGCACGCAGCTGGGCGAGGGCGGAGATCGACGTGTAGAGCGGCCCGTCGGTGCCGTAGTGGTCCACCGCGCCGGAGCTGCCGCCGATCACCGGGTCGGCCGCGTAGGAGGCGGTCCGGGTGGCGAACATGTCCTGCCGGGCGTCCTTGTCCCCGCCCGGGCCGGTGAAGCCCTGCTCGTCGCCGTAGTAGACCACGGGCTGACCACGGGTCAGGAACTGCAGCTGGTCGGCCAGTTGGTCCTTGGCCAGCAGGGTGGCCTGGTCGGCGCCGGGGTTGTCGGCCGCCAGGAAGGAGCCGATCCGGCCCATGTCGTGGTTGCCGGTGAAGGTCGGCAGCTCGTAGGCGTTGCTGTCGGCCGAGGTGTAGCGGTAGTCCTGCGCGTACAGCGCGGAGAGCGCCTGGGCGGAGGCGCCCTGCGAGGCGTAGCGGCGGGCCGCGTCCTGGAACGGGAAGTCCAGGGTGGCCTGCAGCTTGCCCTTGGTCACGTACGGCGAGGTGACGCTCGGGTCGGCCGAGTAGACCTCGCCGAACATGAAGAAGTTCTTGTTGCCCTGCTTGGCGGCGAACTGCTTGAGCGCCGGGGCCCACTGCTGCCAGAAGGCCATGTCGACGTTCTTCACGGTGTCGATCCGGAAGCCGTCCACGCCGGTGGTGCGCACCCAGTCCTGGTAGACCTGCTCGAAGCCGCGGACCACCCGGGGGTCCTGGGTGTCCAGGTCGTCCAGGCCGGAGAAGTCGCCCTCGGTGCCGGACTCGCCGGCGAAGGTGGAGTCGCCGCGGTTGTGGTAGAGCGTCGGGTCGTTCAGCCAGTCCGGCTTCTTCGCGCCCGGCTGGGTCACCACGGGGGTGTACGGGAAGGAGTTCGGCGTCAGGTCGGGGTAGCTCGCCGTGTGGTTCGCCGCGTTGGCGTCGGCGGCCGCGGTGGTGTCCACCGGGGCGCCGTTCTTGTCCAGCACCGGGTAGGCGCCGGTGGAGCGGTAGGCGCTGCCGCCCTCCGCGTAGGAGATGACGTCCGCGGTGTGGTTGGTGATGACGTCGAAGAAGACCTTGATCCCGCGCTGGTGCGCCTTGGCGATCAGCTCCTTGAGCTGGTCGTTGGTGCCGAAGTGCGGGTCGACCTGGGTGAAGTCGGTGATCCAGTAGCCGTGGTACCCGGCCGAGGCCGAGTCGCCGGTGCCCTGCACCGGCCTGTTCTTGAAGATCGGCGCCATCCAGATGGCGGTGGTGCCGAGGCCCTTGATGTAGTCGAGCTTGTCGATCACGCCGGCCAGGTCGCCGCCGTGGTAGAAGCCCTTGTCCGTGGGGTCGAACCCGCTGTCCATCCGGGTTCCGGTGATACCCCCGGTGTCGTTGCCGGTGTCGCCGTCGGCGAACCGGTCGGGGAGCACGAAGTAGTACTGCTCGCGGGTCAGGTCGTGGCGGTCGGCCTGGTCCGCGACGGCGCGGTCGGAGGGCGGCGCCGGCGGCGCGGCGGCCATCGAGAGCGGCGGCGAGACCGTGCCCAGGGCGGCCGCCGTGAGCGCCACGGCCAGCAGCACCCCCGTCCGGCTCGGTCTCGTTCGAGTGGTGGTCCTCCAGGGCGGGACTGCGGGCACAGCGGCTCCCTTGCCGGGATCTCGTCGGTGGGGTGGATCCGAGTGGCGAGGACGCTAGTGGCTGAAATACCTTTCAGCAAGATGCTGAAATAACATTCAGCGAACGGCCCGCCAGCCCCAAGGGCCTTGTCCCCTAAGGGACCCGGGAGACCCCCACCTCGCCCCGCCCATTGCGACCGCGTAACAATGGAACGCATGTGTGCTCCTCCGACGCGTCGTGATCGCGCGTACCGCGCCGACGCTCCCCTCACCCGAGGGGGACGTCACCTAGTACCGCGGGAGGACAGCCGGTGACGAATCCACGACCAGAGGATGATCGGACGGCCACGGAACGTCTGGCAGACTCTTCCCCCATGGGGGAATCGACCACTCACGCGCAGGGCGGCGAAGAGGCCGCCCGTACCCGTGGCGATTCCGTTCCCGCGCCCGAGGCGGCACCCGCCCGGGCGGTGGACGGAACCGCAGGCGGCAGCACCGCGGTCAGCTCGCCCGGCTCGCTCCGGCGGCGGATCGCACAGGCCCGCCGCGGCCCGAAGCGGCCCCGGCTCTGGTTCGAGCTCGTGCTGATCGGTGTCAGCTACTGGCTGTACAACATCGTGCGCAACGCCGTGCCGCAACAGGACGCGCTCGCGCAGCAGCACGCCACCTGGGTCTGGCACACCGAGCGGGCCCTCGGCGTCAACGCGGAGCACTCGATCAACCACGCCCTCGACAAGGTGGGCTGGCTGATCACCGGGATGAACTACTACTACGCCACGCTGCACTTCATCGTCACCGTGGTGGTACTGGTCTGGCTCTATCGCAGCCACCCCGGCCGGTACGCGGCGGGCCGGCTGGTGCTCGCCGTCACCACGCTGATCGCCCTGGTCGGCTTCTACTTCTTCCCGCTCGCCCCGCCCCGGCTGATGACGGGCGGCGGCTTCGTGGACACCGTGCTGACCCACCACACCTGGGGCTCGCTGGCCTCCGGCGCGGCGACCAGCGTGACCAACCAGTACGCGGCGATGCCCTCGATGCACATCGGCTGGTCGCTCTGGTGCGGCCTGACCGTCTTCTTCCTGGCCGAACGGGCCTGGGTGCGGGCGCTCGGGCTGGTCTACCCGGCCGCCACCCTGCTGGTGATCATCGCCACCGCCAACCACTTCTGGATGGACGCGGTCGGCGGGGCGCTCTGCCTGGGCATCGGGTTCCTGGTGGCCCGGCTGGTCTACCACCGCTGGGCCTACCAGTTCCCGCAGATCCCCGCTTCCTGGCGGAGCGAGGCCGCGGTGCCCGAGCAGCGGCCGACCCCGGTCGGCGCGCGGCTCGAGCGCTGAGGCCCCGCCCGTAGCGGGCCTCACCCGTAGAAGACCCGCTCCACCACCGCCCGGGCCCGCCGGGTGGTCCGCCGGTACTCCTCCACCAGCTCCCCCGTGTGGCCCGCGCCGTATCCCAGGTAGCGGGCCACACCCGCGAGCTCGCGCGGTTCGCCCGGGAAGCTGTCCCCCGGCCGCCCGCGCACCAGCATCACCGCCGAGCGCACCCGGGAGGCCAGCACCCAGGCCTCGTCCAGCACCCGGGCGTCGGCCGGCGGCAGCAGCCCGGCGTCGGCAGCGGCCAGCAGGGCCGGCCTGGTCCGGGTGGTGCGCAGACCCGGCAGCTCGTGGCCGTGCCGCAGCTGGAGCAGCTGCACCGTCCACTCCACGTCCGCCAGGCCGCCGCGGCCGATCTTGGTGTGGGTGGTCGGGTCGGCGCCGCGCGGCAGCCGCTCGCTCTCGATCCGGGCCTTGATCCGGCGGATCTCCAGCAGGTCCTTCTCCGGGACGCCCGCCGCCGGGTAGCGCAGCGGGTCGATCAGCTCGGTGAACAGCGCGCCCAGCTCCGGATCGCCCGCCACCGGCTCGGCCCGCAGCAGCGCCTGGCTCTCCCAGACCTGCGACCAGCGCTCGTAGTACGCCCGGTAGGAGCCCAGGGTGCGCACCAGCGCGCCCTGCCGGCCCTCCGGGCGCAGGTCGGCGTCGACCAGCAGCGGCGGCTCGGTGGACGGCGCGGCCAGCAGGGTGCGCAGCTCGTTGCAGACCGAGCGGGCCGCCTCGGTGGCGTCCCGGTCGCTGCCCGGCAGCGGCTCGTGCACGAAGAGCACGTCGGCGTCCGAGCCGTAGCCCAGCTCGCGGCCGCCGAACCGGCCCATCGCGATCACCGCGATCCGGGCCGGCAGCGGCTCGCCGTGCTGCTGCTCCCAGCCCGCCGTGCAGGCGGCCAGCGCCCCGGCCAGGGTGGCCGCGTTCAGGTCGGTCAGCGCGCCGGAGGCCCGGTCCAGCGCCTGCGCCGGGTCGTCCCCGTAGCGGCCCAGCAGGTCGGCGGCCGAGGTGCGGAAGAGCTCCCGGCGGCGCACCGCGCGGGCCGCCGCCACCGCCTGGGCCGCGCCCGGCGCCCGGCCGACCGCCGCCCGCACCTCCTGCTCCAGGGCGGCCCGGCCGCGCGGTTCCAGTCCCTGCTCGTCGCCCAGCATCGCCACCGCCTCGGGCGCCCGCAGCAGCAGGTCCGGGGCGAGCCGCCCGGCCGAGAGCACCCGGGCCAGGTTCTCCGCCGCCTCGCTCTCGTCCCGCAGCAGCCGCAGGTACCAGGGGGTGCGGCCGAGCGCGTCGGAGACCTGGCGGAAGGCGAGCAGGCCGGAGTCCGGGTCGGCGGAGTCGCTGAAGCGGGCCAGCAGCACCGGCAGCAGGGTGCGCTGGATCGCCGCCTTCCGGCTCACCCCGCTGGCCAGCGCCTGGAGGTGGCGCAGCGCGGCCGAGGGGTCGGCGAAGCCCAGCGCCTCCAGCCGGGCCCGGGCGGCCTGCGGGGTCATCGCCGAGGTGCCGGGGGTCAGCGCCTCGCCGCCGGACAGGTCGGCGACGGCGCTGAGCAGCGGGCGGTAGAAGAGCTTCTCGTGCAGCCGGCGGACCTCCAGCGCATGCCGCTTCCACTCCCGCTGCAGGGCGGCCACCGGCTCGGCCCGGGTGTCGTCGTTGATCATCGGGGTGAGCGAGCGGGCCAGCCGGCGCAGGTCGGCACCGTCGGTCGGCATCAGGTGGGTGCGGCGCAGCCGGTGCAGCTGGATCCGGTGCTCCAGGGTGCGCAGGAACCGGTAGGCGGTGGCCAGTGAGGCGGCGTCGGCCCGGCCCACGTAGCCGCCGGCCGAGAGCGCGGCCAGCGCCTCCAGGGTGTTGCCGCTGCGCAGCGCGGGGTCGGTGCGGCCGTGCACCAGCTGCAGCAGCTGGACCGAGAACTCCACGTCGCGCAGGCCGCCCGGCCCGAGCTTGAGCTGCCGGTCCAGCTCGCCGGCCGGGATCGCCTCGATCACCCGGCGGCGCATCTGCTGCACGTCGGCGACGAAGTTCTCCCGGCCCGCCGCCTGCCAGACCAGCGGCGAGAGCGCCGCCAGGTAGGCCTCGCCGAGCTCGGCGTCCCCGGCGACCGGGCGGGCCTTGAGCAGTGCCTGGAACTCCCAGGTCTTGGCCCAGCGCTGGTAGTAGGCGAGGTGGCTGGCCAGGGTGCGGACCAGCGGGCCGTTGCGGCCCTCCGGGCGCAGGTTGGCGTCCACCGGCCAGATGGTGCCCTCCCGGGTGGTGTCCGAGCAGAGCCGCATCATCGCGGCGGCCAGCCGGGTGGCGGCCTGCAGCGCCCGGCCCTCGTCCACGCCCTCGCGGGCCTCGGCGACGAAGATCACGTCCACGTCGGAGACGTAGTTCAGCTCCCGGCCGCCGCACTTGCCCATGCCGATCACGGCCAGCTTGCAGGCGTCAGCGGCCTCCGGCAGCTGCTCGGCGGCGATCTCCAGGGCGGTGCGCAGGGTGGCGCCGGCCAGGTCGGCGAGCTCGGCGGCGGTCTGCTCGAAGTCGGCGGTGGCGCTCAGGTCGCGGGCGGCGATGGTGAGCAGGCAGCGGCGGTAGGCGGCGCGCAGCGCATCGGCCGGCTCGGCGGCGGACTCGCGGACCCGGTGCTCCAGCTCGGCGCGGAAGTCGGCGGGGCCGGGGTGCACGTCGCGCAGCTCGAAGGTGACCAGGGCGTGCCAGTCGCGCGGGTGGGTGGCGAGGTGGTCGCCGAGCGCGGCGGAGGCGCCGAGCACGCCGAGCAGGCGGTCGCGCAGCGGCTTGGAGGTGGTCAGGGTGTCGCGCAGGGCGTGCCGGTCGGCCTCCGGCAGCGCCTCCAGCAGCCTCGCCAGGCCGAGCAGCGCCAGGTCGGGGTCGGCGGTGGCACCGAGCGCGTCCAGCAGGATCGGGTCGTCGGCCAGGCCGGTGAGGGCGGGGGCGGCGAGCCGGCGGACGGCCGCCTCGGGATCGGTGAAGCCCCGCCGGACCAGACGGGTCTCCGGACGGCTGAGCCGGTTGCCGGCAGCGGACATGGGCCCTCCCTCGGTTTCCTACGATCATCCCGTAACGGGCACGCGTGTGGGGCCCGACCGGCGTGGTCGGGCCCCAGACTGTCGCGCTCAGGGTGGGGTCACACCCTGGAGGCTCCCGTCACTCAGTGGCGGCGGGCGCGGCGGCGGTTCAGCAGCAGCACGGTGGCGCCGCCGAGGAGCAGCAGTGCCGCGGAGCCGGCCATCAGCACGGTGCCGTCGGCACCGGTGTGGGCCAGCTGGTGGCCGCCCGGGTGGTCACCGTGGTGCTCGTGGTGCTCGTGCCCGGGGGGCGGGGTGGTGTGGTGCGAGGAGGTGGGGGTCGGCGTGGGGGTCGGGGTCGGGGTGGGCGTGGGCGTGGGGGTCGGGGTCGGGGTGGGCGTGGGCGTGGGCGTCGGGGTCGGCGTCGGGGTGGGGCTGCCGCTGGGCAGCTGCACCGGGACGTGGACCTTGCAGCGCGCGTCCGTGGAGCCCTCCTGGCAGTCCGTCGACTTCGCCGAGACGATGGTGTTGTCGAGGAACTGGTCGCCGGTGTACGGGCTGTTGACCTTCACCTGGTAGGTGAACTGGCCGTGCTGACCGCTGGTCAGCTGGCCGGTCCAGGTGATGGTCTTGGCCGCCGCGTCGAAGACGGCGTCCGGGATGGTGGAGTTCAGCGAACCGGCCACGAAGGTCGCGTGCTGCAGCACCTGGCTCAGGTCGTCGGTCAGCACGGGGAGTTCGCCGGCCGGGAACTGGTCGGTGCCGGTGTTGGCGTACTGCACCGTGTAGGTGAGCACGTCACCCGGCTCCGCGGTGGGGTGGTCCACCTGCTTGGAGACGACGAAGTTGGGCTCGTCGGCGTCCACGAAGCAGGCATCGGTCACCGGGTCGACGTCACAGGCGGTGATCTGACCGTTGGCGCCGACCACCTCGTCGTCCCGGCGCCCGCCGGAGCGGGACTTCGGGACGTCCAGCGGCCGGTTGTTGGCCTCGGCGAGGTACTGGTCCTCGCGCGGGCCCTGCGGCGGCAGCGGGTTGCTCAGGTCGGTGCCGCCGTGGTGCGGGTAGAGCGCCCGGACGATGTTCACCAGCTCGGTGTCGCCCGGCTTCAGGCCCTTGGCGGTGATCGACAGGTGGATGTTCACCGTCGCACCGGCCAGCAGGTCGCCGCGCCAGACCACGAAGGACGGCGCCTTGAAGCTCAGGGTGCCGAAGTCCGCGGTGGCGTCGAAGTCGTAGGCGGACTCGCCGACGATCTTCGACATGTCGTCCTCCAGGCCCGCCTGGCGGGCGCCGGAGAAGTCGACGGTGCCGTCGTTGGTGGCCGTGATGGTGTACTTGATGGTGTCACCCGGCTCGACGTCGCTGCGGTCCTCCTTCTTGCTCACCACCCAGTGCGGGGAGCCGAGGTCCAGGTGGCAGCCGTCCTCGGTGCCGGTCGGGCAGTTGCTGAACGACGGGCCGGTGACGGCGTCGCGCAGGTGCTTGGGGCCGAGGTCCGGGTTGTCGGCGGTCACGCTGTAGACGATCTGGGTGCTGTTGCCCGGGTCCAGGCTGCCGACCCAGGTGAGGATCGGCTGCGCGTAGCTCAGGGTGCCGGTGCCGACGGTGGCGTCGTTGTCGTAGACACCGTCCTGCAGGTCGCCGCTCAGGTCGTCGGTGACGACGGCGCCGGTGATCGGCTGGTTGCCGTCGTTGGTGAGGGTGATCGTGTAGGTGACCTTCTCGCCGGGCAGGTAGTGGTCCCGGTCGGCGGTCTTGACGATCTTCAGGTGGCAGAGGTCCTCGTCGTCCCGGCCGGCGTTCTGTTGAACGGGCTGGGACTGCTGCACGGGCTGGGACTGCTGCGGCTGCTGGGCCTGCTGCGGTTGCTGCGACTGCTGCTGCACGGGCGCCGCGGCGGCGTCCTGGCCCGGGTCCGCCACGGGGGCCGACTCGGACGCCTTCGCCGAGGCGGACGCGGAGGTCGACTCCGCCGACTTCTCGGATGCGGCGGCGGAAGCCGACGCTGACTCAGAAGCCTTCGCCGAGGCCGAGGCCGAGGCCGAAGCGGACTCCGAACCCGACACCTCAGGCTTCGCCGACTCCGATGCCGATGCCGACGCCGACTCCGACGCGGAGGCGGACGCGGAGGCGGAGGCGGAGGCCGAGGCGGAGGCGGAGGCCGACTCGGACGCGGACCCCGACGCCTTCGCCGACGGCTCGTCGATCCCGCCCGCCAGCGGACTCACCGCGGCCGGCCGGTCCGCGTGCCCCGGGTCCGCACTGGCCGGCAGCCCGGCGAACATCAGCCCGCCCCCGGCCGTCCCCAGCGCGACCAGCGGCACGATCCAACGACGTACCCCTCTCATCGGCTCACCCACCCGTACCCGCGAGCCGACAGTTGACGAATACTCACAGAGACTCCCTCACGACACTGAGCGAACAGTGACTCAGATCATGAGGAGCAGCCCTGCGTTAATCGGATAAGCACGCCGTGTGTCCGCCAAATAACCTTCAGTATTCACCCGTTCCGCCCACGAACCGGGGCCCCACCAGTAAGAACACCCCCACCATCGGTTCGTCCACGACTCAGCTCGCCAGTAGCCGCCGCCCGACGGGGGACTCGGAATCCCTTGCCGTCAGCTCACTGCAGGATGTTGACCGCCCGGGCGATCACCAGAGCCGCCACAACAAGGCACGACGCCGCCTGAACCATCATCAGCAGCTTCGCCCACCGCTTGATCGCGGACACATCGGTCGGGCTGAACGCGGTGGCCGTCCAGAAAGCCAGCGACAGGTAGTCGGCGAAGGTCGGCACCCAGCCCGGCGGCACGTACGCCGTGTGCTGCATCTCGGGGAAGACGAACACCGGATCCGCGTACGGCCGGTGCGCACGGGCCGCCGCGCCACCGCGGTCCAGATCCCAGTACCAGAGGGCGAAGGCGATCACGTTGGTCGCCCAGACCACGCCGCCCGCCGCCAGCAACCCGCCGGCGTTGTTGGCGAACACCTTGTTGTTGGTCAGGATGTCCACCACCAGTCGAACGCCCGCGAAGACGTTCGCCACCGTGATGAACCCGATCAGCACCTCGGTGACGACTCGCAGCCAGGCCCGCTGACGGTCGATCCGCCCCGGGTCCCCGATCACCAGCACCGCCAGCAGCACCCCGAGCACCACCGGCACCACCCACACCGGGTCGACCCGGTAGTGCGCGGGCAGTGCCACGTGGAGCGTGCCGGCGACCGCGATCGCCAGGGCCACCGGCCACCAGTGCTCGCCGCGTGCGTCGTCCGCTGTTGCCATGGACGATTGTGGACCCGCGAAACGGTGAGCGGGCCCGGCGACTCACCGGACCCGCTCACCCTCGCGCGACTGGTGCCGCCTACAGCACCTGCAGGTTCTTCCGCAGCTCGAACGGCGTGACCTCGGAGCGGTACTCCTGCCACTCCTGGTGCTTGTTGCGCAGGAAGAAGTCGTACACGTGCTCGCCCAGCGTCTCGGCGACCAGCTCGCTCCGCTGCATCAGGTCGATCGCCTCGCCCAGGTTCTGCGGCATCGGCTGGATGCCCATGGCGCGGCGCTCGGCGTCCGACAGCGCCCAGACGTCGTCGTCGGCGCCCGGCGGGAGCTCGTAGCCCTCCTCGATGCCCTTGAGGCCGGCGGCGAGGGTGACGGCGTAGGCGAGGTAGGGGTTGCAGCCGGTGTCCAGGGAGCGGACCTCGACCCGGGTGGAGCCCTGCTTGCCCGGCTTGTACATCGGGACCCGGATCAGCGCGGAGCGGTTGTTGTGGCCCCAGCAGATGTAGGAGGGGGCCTCGCCGCCGGCGCCGGCGGTGCGCTGGGAGCCGCCCCAGATGCGCTTGTAGGAGTTGACCCACTGGTTGGTGACGGCGGCGGTCTCGGCGGCGTGCCGCAGCAGGCCGGCGATGAAGGAGCGGCCGACCTTGGAGAGCTGGAACTCGGCGCCGGACTCGTGGAAGGCGTTGCGGTCGCCCTCGAAGAGCGAGAGGTGGGTGTGCATGCCGGAGCCCGGGTACTCGGAGAACGGCTTCGGCATGAAGCTGGCGTGCACGCCCTGCTCCAGCGCGACCTCCTTCATGACCAGGCGGAAGGTCATGATGTTGTCGGCGGTGGAGAGCGCGTCCGCGTAGCGCAGGTCGATCTCCTGCTGGCCGGGGGCGCCCTCGTGGTGCGAGAACTCGACCGAGATGCCCATCGACTCCAGCATGGTGATGGCCTGTCGGCGGAAGTCGTGGCCGATGCCGCGCGGGGTGTGGTCGAAGTAGCCCGACTGGTCGGCCGGCTCCGGCACGCTGCCGTCGCCCGGGAGGTTCTTCAGCAGGAAGAACTCGATCTCCGGGTGGGTGTAGAAGGTGAAGCCCAGCTGCGAGGCCTTCTCCAGGGTGCGCTTGAGCACGAACCGCGGGTCGGCGTAGGAGGGCGAGCCGTCGGGCATCAGGATGTCGCAGAACATCCGCGCGGTGCCGGGGGTCTCGGAGCGCCAGGGCAGTATCTGGAAGGTGGTCGGGTCCGGCTTGGCGATCATGTCGGACTCGTAGACCCGGGCGAAGCCCTCGATCGCCGAGCCGTCGAAGCCGATGCCCTCCTCGAAGGCCTGCTCCAGCTCGGCCGGCGCCACCGCGACCGACTTCAGGAACCCCAGCACATCGGTGAACCACAGCCGGACGAACCGGATGTCACGCTCTTCGAGCGTACGAAGCACGAACTCCTGCTGCTTGCCCATGGGGACAGTCTCACCTCTGCTCTTTACGTTCGTGTTACGCAAGCGGGTCCGGTCGCGAGCGTGCTCGCCGGCCCTCCGGGCGTCCTGCCCCCATCATCGCGGATACCGGCGCCGCCGGGGAGCCAGGGGCACCCGGCGGATGGCGCGACACCCTCCCCACCCCCCATAGCGTCAGAACGACGATTACACTGGCCGCATGCCGAACTTGCGTGTTGCCCTGGCCCAGACCGATCCCCGTGTCGGTGACATCGCGCGCAACTGCGACGAGGTGGTGCGCTGGTCGAAGGAGGCGGTGGCGGGCGGGGCCCGTCTGGTGGCCTTCCCGGAGCAGGTGCTGACCGGCTACCCGGTGGAGGACCTGGCGCTGCGCGGCTCCTTCGTGGAGGCCTCGCGGGCGGCGCTGGTGGAGCTGGCGGCACGGCTGGCGGACGAGGGGCTGGGCGAGGTGCCGGTGGTGGTCGGCTACCTCGGGCGCAAGCCGGAGACCCGGGCGCCGCAGAACTGCGCGGCCGTGCTGCACCGGGGCGAGGTGGTGCTGCGGTTCGCCAAGCACTTCCTGCCCAACTACGGGGTCTTCGACGAGTACCGCTACTTCGTGCCGGGCGACCAGCTGCCGGTGCTGCGGGTGGACGGCGTGGACGTGGCGCTGGCGATCTGCGAGGACATCTGGCAGGACGGCGGCCGGGTGCGCGCGGCCGGGCAGGCCGGCGCCGGGCTGCTGCTGGTGATCAACGGCTCGCCGTACGAGCGGAACAAGGACGACCAGCGGCTGGAGCTGGTCCAGCGCCGGGCCGCCGAGGCGGGCTGCACGCTGGCCTACCTGAACATGGTCGGCGGCCAGGACGAGCTGGTCTTCGACGGCGACTCGGTGGTGGTCACGGCCGGCGGCGAGGTGCTGGCCCGCGGCCCGCAGTTCGCCGAGCAGTTGCTGACGGTGGACCTGGAGCTGCCGGCCGCGCACAGCACCGACGAGGACGGCACGGTCTACAGCGACGGGCTGCGGCTGCTCCGGGTGGACCTCGGCGGCGCGCCGATCGCCCAGCCGCAGCCGGCCCCGGCCCAGGAGTTCCCCCGGCTGGACGACGAGGCGGAGATCTACGCCGCGCTGGTCACCGGCACCCGGGCGTACGTGCGCAAGAACGGCTTCAGGTCGGTGCTGATCGGCCTCTCCGGCGGCATCGACTCGGCCCTGGTGGCGGCCATCGCCTGCGACGCGATCGGCGCGGAGAACGTGCACTGCGTCTCGATGCCGAGCCGCTACTCCTCCGACCACTCCAAGGACGACGCCGCCGAGCTGGCCCGCCGCACCGGCCTGAACTTCCGCACCGTCTCCATCGCGCCGATGTTCGACGCCTACATGGGCTCGCTCGGCCTGAGCGGCCTGGCCGAGGAGAACCTGCAGTCCCGGCTGCGCGGCACGCTGCTGATGGCGATCTCCAACCAGGAGGGCCACATCGTGCTGGCCCCGGGCAACAAGAGCGAGCTGGCGGTGGGCTACTCCACGCTGTACGGCGACTCGGTGGGCGCCTTCGGTCCGATCAAGGACGTCTACAAGACGCTGATCTTCCGACTGGCCCGCTGGCGCAACGAGCAGGCCCAGCTGCGCGGCGAGACCCCGCCGATCCCGGAGAACACCATCGTGAAGCCGCCGAGCGCCGAGCTGCGCCCGGGCCAGGTGGACACCGACTCGCTGCCCGACTACGACCTGCTGGACACCGTGCTGGACCTCTACATCGAGCACGACCTGGGCCGGGACGCGATCGTGGCCAAGGGCTTCGACGCGGCCGTGGTGGACCGGGTGGTGCGGCTGGTGGACACCGCCGAGTACAAGCGGCGGCAGTACCCGCCGGGCCCGAAGATCTCCGCCAAGGGCTTCGGCCGGGACCGCCGCCTGCCGATCACCAACGGCTGGCGGCGGGGCTGAGCGCCGCTCAGCGGTCGTAGCGGTACTCGGCGGCGATCGCCCGGTGGTCGCTGCCGTCGGCCGGCAGCACCCAGGAGTCGGTGGGCTTCATGCCCCGGCTCATGATCTGGTCGATCCGGGCCATCGGGAACTGCGCCGGCCAGCTGAAGCCGAACCCGGAGCCGGCCGAGCCCTGGGCCGAGCGCAGCTGCGAGGTGACCGGGGCCAGGCTCCGGTCGTTCATGGTGCCGTTGAGGTCGCCGAGCAGCAGCACCTTGCCGAGCGCCTCGCCCTGGATCGCGTCGCCCAGCGCCTGTGCGCTGACGTCGCGCCGACCGGAGGTGAAGCCGCCGTCGAACTCCACCCGGACCGAGGGCAGGTGGGCCACGTAGACGGCGAGCGGGCCCTTCGGGGTGCTGACCTGGGTGCGGAAGGCCCTGGTCCAGCCGATCTTGATGTCCACCACCCGGGTGTCGCCGACCGGGTAGGCGGACCAGAGCCCGACCGTGCCCTCCACCACGTGGTACGGGTACTTGGCGGCCAAGCCCGCGGTGTAGACCGGCAGGGCGGCGGGGGTCAGCTCCTCCAGCGCGACGATCTCGGCGCCGGAGGAGTTGAGCAGCCGCACGGTGCCGGCCGGGTCGGTGTTGTCGGCCGCGACGTTGTGGGTGACCACGGTGAAGTCGCCCCGGCCGCTGCTCTTGTCGGTGAGCAGGCCGCCGAAGAGCAGCAGCCAGACGGTGCAGGGCAGCAGCAGCGCGATCAGCGCGGTGGCCGAGCGCCGCAGCAGGGCGGGCACCAGCAGCACCGGCACGGCCAGGCCGAGCCAGGGCAGGAAGGTCTCCAGCAGGCTGCCGAGGTTGCCGAGTTGGTCCGGCACCGAGCGGTGCCAGGCGAGCAGCGCGGCGACCAGGCCGGCCAGCGCGGCGGTGACCAGCCCGCGCCGCCAGCAGCCGGCGCCCCGGGCGTCCCGCCCCCAGCTGCGCCGCAGCCGGTCCCGCCGCCGCGACCAGCCGGACCGGTCGGCCGCCGCGGCCTCGGGGGCGGGCGGCTCGCCGACCGCCGGCCCGGTCGCCTGGTCGGCCTGGTCGGCCTGGGTCATGCGGTGGCCCCTTCGTCGTCGTCCGCGCCGAGCCGGGATTCGTCCCGAAATGATGGGATCTTCGGCTCAGCCTATGCGGAGACAGACGCCGCGGGGTGCGGCGGAGGTTCCACCGTGATCAGGTGTCACGCCCCGGACCGCGCAGTCCGGCCAGCAGGCTGTCCACGATGGTGGCGGGCAGCTCGGGGTCGTCCAGCGGACGGTCGTCGTAGATCACAGTGCGCATCAGCATCGCGCCGACCAGCAGTTCGGCCTGCAGGCCCGGCTCCAGGTCGGCCCGCAGCTCGCCGTTCTCGATGCCGCGGGTGACCAGCTCGACCAGCGCCCTGCGGCGCGGGTCGATGACGTTGGAGTAGTAGGCGTCCTTGAGCGCGGGCAGCGAGTGCATCTGCTCCAGCGCCACCTTGAGCACCCAGCGGGAGCGCTTGGCCAGGCCGCGCCGGCGCATGTGGTCGAGCACCGTGATCAGGTCGTCCCGGACGCTGGTGCCGGGCAGCGGGGTGGCCGGCTCGTCCAGTCGGACGATCATGTCGATCAGCAGCGCGTCCTTGTTCGGCCAGCGCCGGTAGATGGTGGCCTTGCCGACCCCGGCCGCCTGGGCGATGCCCTCGATGGTCAGGTCGGCCAGGGCGCCGCCGTCGGCCATCAGCTTCTCGACGGCCTGGAGGATCGCCAGCTCCACCGCCTCCGATCGCGGCCGCCCGCGCCGCGGCAGCGCGGCGCACTGCTGCGGCTCGGCGGTCTCGGTGGCCTGCGGGTCCGTCGGCTCCGCGGCGGGCGCGGGCGGCGGAGTCTGGTGATCCGTCCTCATGCGGCTATTCTCCCCGCCCGGTCATTCCATGACGGCGACGACCGGCTCGGCCGCGTCCGCGGGCTGCTGTCCGGCGACCGCGCCGGGGCCGGCGGTGCGGCCGGGCAGGTAGAGCCAGGAGACCAGCGCGCCCACCAGCACCACCGCGACGGTGGTCCCGGCCACCACGTGCATGGCGTTCAGGAAGGCGGTGTCGGCGAACTTGATCAGCTGGGGCTGGTGGAAGACGCCCGCCACCGCGTTGGTGGACTCGATCGACTCGGCGGCCCTGGACCGCACCGCGGGCGGCAGCGAGTCGAGCTTGCCGTTCATGCCGTGCCGGTAGACGGTGGCGAGCAGCGCGCCCAGCACGGCCACCCCGAGCGAGCCGCCGACCTGGCGGAAGGTGTTGTTGACGGCCGAGCCGGCGCCGGCCTTCTCCCGGGGCAGCGAGGCCATGATGGCCACGGTCACCGGCGGCATCACGTGCGCCATGCCGGCGCCCATCACGAAGGCCACCACCTCCAGCACCCAGATCGGGGTGGACCGGCCGATGAAGACGTAGCCGAGGAAGCCGAGCGCGATCAGCACCATGCCCAGCGCACAGGTGGCCCGGGCGCCGATCCGCTCCACCACCAGCCGGGCCCGCGGCGCGAGCAGCATCTGCGCGACGGCCAGCGGCAGCATCAGCAGGCCGGCGTCCAGCGCGCTGTAGCCGCGCACGCTCTGGGTGTAGAAGACGCCGAAGAAGGAGACGCCCATCAGCGCGAAGAAGGTCAGGCCGATCACGCCGACCGAGCTGGAGAAGACCCGGTTGCGGAACCAGGAGATGTCCAGCGCCGGGTACCGGATCCGCCGCTCGTACAGCACGAAGGCGACCAGCGCGAGGATGCCGATCAGGGTCGGCACCCAGGCCTCGGTGGCGGTGACGGAGGCCAGGTCGCCGCCCTTGATGATGCCGTAGATCAGCGCCACCAGGCCGATGATCGACAGCACCACGCCGACCGGGTCGAGCCGGCCCGGCTTGGGGTCGCGGGAGTCCGGCACGATCAGGAACATCAGCACCAGGGCCATGGCCACGATCGGCACGTTCACCAGGAAGACCGAGCCCCACCAGAAGTTCTCGATCAGCAGGCCGCCGGCGATCGGGCCGACCGCGATGGCCACGCCGACCACGGCGGCCCAGATGCCGATCGCCTTGGGCTGCTCGGAGCGCTCGAAGACGTTCATGATGATGGCCAGCGTGGCGGGCATCACGAAGGCGCCGCCGACGCCCATCACGCCGCGGTAGGCGATCAGCTCGGCGGGGCTGCCGGCGAAGGCCGAGAGCAGCGAGCCGATGCCGAACACCAGCATGCCGACCAGCAGGGCCTTCTTGCGGCCGAACCGGTCGCCGAGCAGGCCGGAGGTGAAGAGCAGGCCGGCGAAGGCCAGCGTGTAGGAGTTGAGGGCCCACTCGAGGTCGCTCTGGCTCGCGCCGATGCCGACCGGGGCGGGGGTGGCGATGGTCTTGAGCGCCACGTTGAGGATGGTGCTGTCGATGACGACGACGAGCAGCGCGAGCAGGATCGTGCCGAGGATCGCCCATCGGCGGCGGTGGATGTGCTCCGGCACCCGTGGCGCCGTGGCAGGTGTCGCGGTGGTCATGCGCGGTGAGTCCCGTCCGAACGTAGTGACACGGTCACAGGCTGGACTGCGAGACGGACGCGTCTCGTAAATCCCCCCGAGGAGACTGTACCCGCTTTTTCGATACGAGTCCGTCTCGTATCGAAAAACCTTGGTGACCCGGGACGCGGACCACCCGCCTCTTTGCCTGGACGGGCGGGCGTGCAAGCATGGAGGAGATCCGGGGACGCCACACGGCGCCACGAGACCACAACCCTTCAGGAGCCTGTTCGATGAACGCTTCTCAGCTTCCACCTGCCCAGACGCCCGCCGGGACGCCTGCCGGGCAGCCGGAAACCCACCCGCGCTCCCTCTACGGCGGGGTGGTCAACCGCCGGGTGACGGTGCGTGACCTGGCCGCCGCCAAGCAGCGCGGCGAGCGCTGGGCCATGCTCACCGCCTACGACTCGCTCACCGCCGGCGTCTTCGACGAGGCCGGCATCCCGGTGCTGCTGGTCGGCGACTCGGCCGGCAACTGCGCGCTCGGCTACGAGAGCACCGTGCCGGTCACCATGGACGAGATGACCATGCTCAGCGCCGCCGTGGTCCGCGGCACCAAGCGCGCCATGGTGGTCGGCGACCTGCCGTTCGGCTCCTACCAGGAGTCCCCCGCGCAGGCCCTGCGCAACGCCGCCCGGCTGATGAAGGAGGCCGGGGTCGGCGCCGTCAAGCTGGAGGGCGGCGAGCGCAGCGCCCGCACCATCGAGCTGCTGACCGAGGCCGGCATCCCGGTGATGGCGCACATCGGCCTCACCCCGCAGTCGGTGCACGCGCTCGGCGGCTACCCGGTGCAGGGCCGCGGCGACGAGGCCGCGCACAAGCTGCAGCGCGACGCCAAGGCGGTGCAGCAGGCCGGCGCCTTCGCCGTGGTGCTGGAGGCGGTGCCCGCCGAGCTGGCCGCGCAGGTCACCGGGGCGCTGGCGATCCCGACCGTCGGCATCGGCGCCGGGGCCGACTGCGACGCCCAGGTGCTGGTCTGGACCGACATGGCCGGGATGAACCCCGGCCGGGTGCCGAAGTTCGTCAAGCAGTACGCCGACCTGCGCGCCGTGCTCGGGCAGGCGGCGCGGGAGTACGCGGACGAGGTGCGCGGCGGGACCTTCCCGGACGCGGAGCACTCCTTCAAGTAGCGGCGGGCGCCGCCGTCGGCCGGTGACAGCGGTCTGACAGCGGTGACAGCACCCTGCCCGGGGCCTGACAGCGGCCCCGGGCAGTCTTGTCGCATGACCACACAGACCGCCATCGCCCCGAACGACCAGGGGCAGCCGACCGCGGGACCGGGCAACGCCGTCGAGGCCCGCGGCATCGTCAAGCACTTCGGCAGCACCAAGGCGCTGGACGGCGTCGACCTGACGGTCCGCCAGGGCACCGTGCTCGGTGTGCTCGGCCCCAACGGCGCCGGCAAGACCACCCTGATCCGGGTGCTCTCCACCCTGCTGCGCCCGGACGCCGGCACCGCCTTCGTCGGCGGCTACGACGTGCTGCGCCAGCCCCGCGAGCTGCGCCGCACCATCGGCCTGACCGGCCAGTACGCCTCGGTGGACGAGCTGCTCTCCGGCTCCGAGAACCTCTACCTGATCGGCCGGCTGCTCGACCTCTCCCGCCGCGACGCCAAGGCCCGGGCCGCCGAGCTGCTGGAGCGCTTCTCGCTCACCGAGGCCGCCGGCCGGCCCGCCAAGACCTACTCCGGCGGCATGCGGCGCCGCCTCGACCTGGCCGCCTCGATGATCGGCCGGCCCCGGGTGCTCTACCTGGACGAGCCCACCACCGGCCTGGACCCGCGCACCCGCAACGAGGTCTGGGACGAGGTGCGCCGGATGGTCGCCGAGGGCGCCACCGTGCTGCTCACCACCCAGTACATGGAGGAGGCCGAGCAGCTGGCCAGCGACCTCACCGTGGTGGACCGCGGCCGGGTGATCGCCAACGGCACCGTGGACGGCCTCAAGAGGCAGGTCGGCGGCCAGACCCTGCAGGTCCGCCCGCACCGGCCGGCCGACCTGCCGGAGATGGTCCGCAGCCTGGCCGAGCGCGGCATCGCCGCCCACACCGGCGAGCTCGACGACCTGCTCGCCGTCCCGTTGACGGGCGAGGGCCAGCTCACCGAGGTGATCTCGGTGCTCGGCGGCCGCGGCTTCGGCATCGCCTCCGTGGACACCGTGGTGCCCAGCCTGGACGAGGTCTTCCTCGCCATCACCGGCCAGTCCGCCACCCTCCCCCAGCAGACCCAGGACTCCGAGGAGACCGCCCGATGACCACCGCCGTGCTCACCGCACCCGCCGCCGCCCCGGTCGCCGAGGGCCGGATCCCGCTCTCCTCCCACCTGCGCCACATCGGGGCCCTGACCCGCCGCAACCTGATGCGGATCAAGGCCGACCCGGAGTCGATGTTCGACGCCCTGCTGATGCCGATCATCTTCACCCTGCTCTTCGTCTACGTCTTCGGCGGGGCGATCGCCGGCTCGCAGTCCGGCTACCGGCAGTGGCTGATCCCCGGGCTGCTCGGCACCACCGGGATGAACCTGGCGATGGCCGTCGGAACCGGCCTCTGCAGCGACCTGCAGACCGGCGTGATGGACCGGTTCCGCACCCTGCCGATCGGCCGGGGCTCGGTGCTGGTCGGCAAGATGCTGGCCGAGGCCTGCCGCGGCCTGCTCTCCTACACCATCCTGATCCTCTTCGCGCTGCTGCTCGGGATGCACCTGCCGACCGGGCTGCCCGGGGTGCTGGCGGCGGTCGGCCTCTCGCTGCTGTTCAGCATGTCGCTGGTCTGGGTCTCGATGCTGCTCGGCCTGACCATGCGCAGCCCCCAGGCGGTGCAGGGTGTCGGGATGCTGGCGCTGATGCCGCTGCAGTTCGGCTCCTCGATCTTCGCCCCGACCAAGACCATGCCGGGCTGGCTGGCGAGCTTCGCGGCCAACAACCCGCTCTCCAACCTGGCCGACGCCTGCCGCGCCCTGATCAACGGCCACCCGGCCGGCCACTCGGTGCTGGTGGTGCTGATCTGGTCGGTCGGGATCACGGCGGTCACCGCGCCGCTCGCGGTGCGCCGGTTCATCCGCCGGACCTGAGGATGACGCGCCCGGCTGACGGACCGTCCGGGGGACGGCCCGTCAGCCCGCGTTCAGAGCAGTTCCCGCAGCTCGTCCAACAGGGCCGCGACCTCGTCCCAGCCGAGGTCGCGGCCCTGCTCCACGATCCGGGCGAACTCCTGCTCGCCGAGCAGCGCGGTCAGCAGGTCGGTCCGGCGCTGCCGCTCGATCCGCTCCAGGTAGTGGCTCTGCAGGCCCATCCGGCCGCCGTGCGCGCCGAGCAGCAGCACCGCCCGGCGGGCCGGCTCCGCCTCGCCCGAGTCGCGGGCCAGCTCGGCCAGCACGCTGGCCACCATCGGCAGCAGCTGCAGGGTGACCTGCTGGGCGAAGACGGTGGCCGTCTCCGGCACCTCGCGCAGCGTCCGCAGCCCGACCCGCAGCCGGGCCACGCCCTGCTCCAGCTGGCCGCAGCGGACCCGGACGGTGGCCTCCGCGCAGGCCACCAGGCCGCCGATCAGGGTGGGCAGGAACCGGGAGAGCTGGAGGTGCCGGTCGCGCAGCACGTCCAGCTCGGCCAGCGCCGCCGCCAGGTCGCCGCGGTGGGTGTAGAGGCCGGCCAGCATCAGGTGGCCGTAGAGCTGGGCGCCGTCGGCCTGCAGGCCGCGCCGGGCCGCGCCGGAGATGCCCTCGCGGATCTGCCGCTCGCCCTCCTCCGGCTGGTGCTCCAGCAGCGCCTCGCCGAGCCGCACCTGGAGCATCGGCACCTCCTGCGGGGCGCCGAGCTCCAGCGACAGCTCGATCGCCTGCCGGTAGCGGGCCACCGCGACCAGGCTGTCCCCGGAGAAGCCCGAGGTCTCGGCCTGTGCGGCCAGCGCCTCGACCATGCCCCAGGAGTCGCCGAGCCGGGTGTAGATCTCCATCGCCTCGTCGCCGTCCCGGCGGGCCCGCTCCAGGCCGTCCACCTGGTCGTTGGCCATCTTGGCGCGCAGTTGCAGGGCCCAGGCCAGCTCGCCCTCGCGGCCGAACCGCCGGCAGCCCTCGACCGTCTCGTCGATCATGTCCTGCATCTCGTCGGCCCGGCCGGCCAGGAAGCCGGCGAAGATCCGCAGCATCGCCAGGTAGGTGTGCGACTGCGGCAGGTCGGGGGTGTAGGCGGCCAGCATCCGCGGCGCCCGCTCGACCAGCAGGGGGTCACCGATCACGTCCATGGCGCCCTCGAAGCGGGAGACCATGTGGTAGATCCAGGCCTGCCGGCGGGCCTCCTGCAGCACCGGCTCCGGCCAGGGCAGCGGATGGGACAGCAGGTTCCCGGCCAGCGGGACGGGCGCGGGCGCGCCGGGCGCGAACGGGTCCTCCTGGAGCGCGCAGAGCTGGTCCACCGAGGCGCGGGCCTCGGCCCGGTAGTCACGCATCACCCAGAACCAGCTCAGGCCCAGCACCAGCACCAGCGCGTCCTGCTCGGACCGGGTGGCCAGCGCGTGCCGCAACGCGGTGCGGATGTTCTCGGTCTCGCGGTCCAGCAGGGCCAGCAGCGCGACCTGCCCGGGGCCGTGCAGCCGCTGGTCGGTGAGCCGGACCAGCTCCCGGAAGGCCTCCAGATGGCGGTCGGCGGTCTCCGGTTCGGCGGCCTCGGCGAACCGGTCGGCGGCGTACTCGTGGATCGTCTCCAGCATCCAGTAGCGCGGCTCACCCGGCTGGTTGAGGCCCGCCACCACCAGCGACTTGTCGACCAGCGAGGCCAGCAGCTCGGCCACCTGGGACTGGCGCACCAGCTCGCCGTCGGCGCAGACCTGCTCGGCGTGCTCCAGGGTCCAGCCGCCGGCGAAGACCGAGAGCCGGCGCAGCACCGCCCGCTCCCGGGCGTCCAGCAGCTCCCAGCTCCAGTCCACCACCGCGCGCAGGGTCTGCTGACGGGGCAGCAGCACCCGGCTGCCGCCGGTCAGCAGCGCGAACCGGTGGTCCAGCCGGTCGGCCAGCTGGCGCGGCGTCAGCAGCCGCAGCCGGGCGGCGGCCAGCTCGATCGCCAGCGGCAGGCCGTCCAGCCGGTGGCAGATCTCGGCGCAGGCCGCCGGGTCCTGCTCGACGGCGAAGCCGGGGCGGGCGGCGGCGCCGCGCTCGGCGAGCAGCCGCAGTGCTATCGGGTCGGGCAGCGGCTCGACCGGCAGCACCACCTCGCCGGGCACGCCCAGCGGCTCCCGGCTGGTGGCCAGCACGGTCAGCTGCGGGCACTCGGTCAGCAGCAGGTCGGCGAACTCGGCGACGGACTGGATCAGGTGCTCGCAGTTGTCGAGCAGCAGCAGCATCTTGGCCCGGCCGCAGTGCTCGACCACCCGGCGGACCGGGTCGGCGGCGACCTCGCCGACCGAGTGGTGCACCACGGTGCGCAGGCCCAGCGCGGAGAGCGCCGCGCCGGGCACCGCCGCCGGGTCCTCGATCGGGGCCAGCTCGATCTGCCAGACCCCGTCCGGCCAGGCCCCGGCGGCCTCGGCCTGCCGGCCGGCCTCCACCGAGAGCCGGGTCTTCCCGGAGCCGCCCGGACCGGTCAGGGTGACCAGCCGGGTGCCGCGCAGCAGGTCGGCGACGGCGGCCAGGTCCTGCTCGCGGCCGACGAAGCTGGTCAGCCGGGCCCGCAGGTTGCCCGCGGGGGCGAGCGGCGCGGCGGGTGCGGCCGGTTCGGCGGCGGGCGGGGCGGGCGGGGCAGGGCGCGCGGCGGGGGCCGCCGGGGCGTCCGGCTCCGGCTGCAGCAGCTCCTGGTGCAGCGCCCGCAGCTCGGCGCCCGGGTCGGCGCCCAACTGCTCGGCCAGGTCGCGGCGGACCCGCTCGTACCGCTCCAGCGCCTGCGCGGTGCGGCCGGCCTGGCGCAGCGCCCGGATGCCCAGCGCCTGCAGCGGCTCGTCCAGCGGGTGGTCGGCGCAGAGCCCGGCCAGCTCGGCCAGCAGCTCGGCGCCCCGGCCCAGCGCCAGCTCGGCGGCGATCCGGGCCCGGCGGACCTCGGCCCGCTGCTCCTCCAGCCGGACCGCGTCGCCGGAGCGGTCCGGCAGGTCGGCCAGCGCCGGGCCGCGCCAGAGCGCCAGCGCCTCGCGCAGCAGCGGGGCGGCCTCGGCGGGGGCGCCGTCGGCCAGCGCGGCGGTGCCGGCGGCGGCCAGCTCCTGGAACCGGGTGAGGTCGCTGCGGTCCCCGGTCAGCCAGTAGCCGCCGGGCCCGGAGCCGATCTCGGTGCGGCCGATGGTGCGGCGCAGCCGGCCGACCAGGGTCTGCAGCGCCGCGGAGGCGTCCTGCGGCTGTTCCTCGGCCCAGACCTCGGCCACCAGCGCCTCGGCGGGCGCCGGCCGGCCCTGGCGCAGCACCAGGGCGGCCAGCAGTGCGCGCAGCCGCGCACCGCCCAGCGGGATGGGCGTGCCGTCGTCCTGCCGGGCCGTGGTCGTTCCGAGGATGCCGTAGTGCACCGCACCATTCTGCTGCCTCGATGCCCGCCCCCGTTCCAGTGGCCCGCCCCGCCGGGTTTACACGCCCTATACCCTCCCTACGTGAAACTGGGGACGTTGATCAGGGAGCTGAGATGAGTTTTGCCGACGCCCGCCGCTCCGGCAGCGAGGAGCGCCGGATCAGCCCGGTCTTCTGGGTGCTGCTCGCGATACTCGGCACCTCGGGCTGGGCGGTCTGGGAGGGCTACGGGGCGCCCGGCTTCGGCGTCTTCCTGCTGGTGGTCGCGGGCTGGATGGTCTCGCTCTGCCTGCACGAGTTCGCGCACGCCCGCACCGCGCTGCACGGCGGCGACATCACCGTCGGTGCCAAGGGCTACCTGACGCTCAACCCGCTCAAGTACGCGAACGGGCTGACCAGCTTCGTGCTGCCGGTGGTCTTCGTGCTGCTCGGCGGCATCGGCCTGCCCGGCGGCGCGGTCTTCATCGAGCGGCACCGGATCCAGGGCCGGCTCAAGCACAGCCTGATCTCGGCGGCCGGGCCGCTGGTCAACGTGGTCTTCGCGATCGCCCTGATGGTGCCGGTCGGCCAGGGCTGGCTGGACGACACCCCCGGCACCACCACGGTCGGCGGCATGTACCAGGTGCACCTGTTCCCGGTGGCGCTGGCCTTCCTGGCGCTGCTGCAGGTGAGCGCGGCGCTGCTGAACCTGCTGCCGGTGCCGGGCCTGGACGGTTACGGGATCATCGAGCCCTGGCTCTCGCCGCAGACCCGGCGGGCCGTCCAGCCGTTCGCCCCGTACGGCCTGCTGGCGGTCTTCGTGGTGCTCTGGCAGTCGCAGGTGAACGGCTGGTTCTTCGACCAGGTCTACCGGATCATGGGCTGGTTCGGCGTGAACGAGTACTACACCTACTTCGGGCAGCACCTGTTCCGGTTCTGGAACCAGTGAGGCGCTGGGGGCCGTCCGGCGCGAACCGTCGGACAGCCCGCCCCTAGCCCTGCTGCTGCTCGGCGGCCCGGGCCAGCTTCTCCTTGCGCAGGTGGAACCAGGCGATGTTGCTGGAGACGCCGGCCAGCAGCACCCAGATCACGCCGAGCCAGTTGCCCTGCACGAAGGAGACCACCGCGGCGGCCACCGCGAGGACGAAGACGATCGAGGCGTAGAGGGCGTTGCGGGGCATCTGTCCGGCTTCCGGTCGGGTCGGCGCGGCCGGCCGCGGAGGACCGGGGCGCGCGTGGTCGCCGTCCATTCTCGCCGACGGTCCGGGCCCACCCGTCACAGGGTGGCCCGGACCGTCGGCGTGCGGGGCGCGGTGGGCGGCTCAGACGTCGGTGATCCGCAGGCCGGCGTGCGCCTTGTAGCGGCGGTTGACCGAGATCAGGTTGGCCACCAGCGACTCCACCTGGTGGGCGTTGCGCAGCCGGCCGGCGAAGACGCCGCGCATCCCGGGGATCCGGGAGGCGAGGGCCTGCACCAGCTCGGTGGCGGCCCGGTCCTCGCCGAGCACCATCACGTCGGTGTCGATCCGCTCCACCGCGGGGTCCTGCAGCAGCACCGCGGAGAGGTGGTGGAAGGCGGCGGTCACCCGGGAGTCGGGCAGCAGGGCGGCGGCCTGCTGGGCGGCGCTGCCCTCCTCGGGCACCAGGGCGTAGGCGCCCTGCTTGTCGAAGCCGAGCGGGTTGACGCAGTCCACCACGATCTTGCCGGCCAGCTCGGCCCGCAGGCCGGCCAGGGTCTCGCCGTGCCCGTCCCAGGGCACCGCGACGATCACGATGTCGCTCCCGGCGGCGCAGGCCGCGTTGTCGGCGCCGCGCACGCCGTGGCCGATCTCGGCCGCGGCGGCCTCGGCCCGTTCGGCGCTGCGGGAGCCGATGATCACCTGCTGGCCGGCCAGGGCCAGCCGGTAGGCCAGGCCGCGGCCCTGGTCGCCGGTGCCGCCGAGCACGCCGACCACCAGGCCGGCGACCTCGTTCCCGGCTTTGGTCGCTGAATCGAGGGAAGTCATACCGAGATCCTGCCAAAGCCGACCGCCCGGCTCCATGCTTCGGCCATGGACGTCTCCGGAGTATCCGAACTGCGCGCCGCGCTCGCCGGCTCCCCCCTGCTGGACGCCACCCGTTCGTTCGCCGGCGCGCTGCGCGGCGCGGTCACCCGGCGCACCGCGCGCGGACTGCTGCTGGTCGGCCCGGCCGCGCACGAGCCGTGGCACCTGGCCGCGCACCTGGCGGACGAGGCCGCCTGGTCCGAAGTGCCGCAGCTGGCGCCCTCGCTGATCCGCCACCAGCCGGACCGGCCGGGCGGCCTGGACCGGCTGTCGGCCGCCCGGCGGGGCGAGACGGTGCTGGTGGTCACCCCGGAGGCGAGCGGCGGGGCGCTGCTGGAGCGGGTCGCGGACGCCCGGCGGGGCGGGGCCGTGGTGCTGGCGCTGGAGGCGGGCGACCCGGAGCTGGCCGCGCTGGCGCACGACCGGCTGACCGTGGAGGACCAGGACGGGCCGGGCTTCGAACTGGTGCAGCACCTGGTCAGCGCGGCGGCCGGGGAGCGGGCCAGGGCCCGGACCCGGCTGGCGCGGCTGGTGCGGCAGCTCTCGGTGGAGCCGGCGAAGCGCTGGTGACGGCCGGTCAGCTCCGGTCGTCCTCCGGGCGCTCGTCGTTCCAGGCCGGGTCGTTGCGCCATTCGCGATTGCGCTCGGCGGCGGTCTCCAGGGCGTGCGCCGCCTCCTCGCGGGTCTGGTAGGGCCCCAGCCGGTCCTTGGCGGCGCACTGCGGACCCTCTTCGACGGTCTGGTGCTTGAGGCAGAAGAACCACTCACCGGGCTTGCCGGTGGGCTGGTGGTGGAAGAGCGGCATGGGACCTCCTCGGACGTGCTCTGACCGGATCCTGCCCGGGCCGCGCCTTCGCACACACAGCCGGGCCGGGCCGACCCCGCGGGATAGACTCCGCGCATGGCTCACCTCGTTCCCGGCACGCAGTCCCCCGTCCGCAAGGTACCGGCGCACATCGCTCGTCCGGAGTACGTCGGCAAGCCGATGCCGACCCCGTACACCGGCCCCGAGGTGCAGGACGCCGAGACGGTCGAGAAGATGCGGATCGCCGGCCGGATCGCCGCGCAGGCGATGGAGGCGGCGGCGGCGCTGATCGCGCCGGGGGTGACCACCGACCGGCTGGACGAGGTGGCGCACGAGTACATGTGCGACCACGGCGCCTACCCGTCGGACCTGGGCTACCGGGGCTTCCCGAAGTCGATCTGCACCTCCGTCAACGAGGTGATCTGCCACGGCATCCCGGACTCGACGGTGCTGCAGGACGGCGACATCGTCAACATCGACGCGACCGCCTTCATCCACGGCGTGCACGGCGACCTCAACGCCACGTACCTGGTCGGCGAGGTGGACGAGGAGTCCCGGCTGCTGGTCGAGCGGACCCGGGAGTCGCTCAACCGGGCGATCAAGGCGGTCAAGCCCGGGCGGCAGATCAACGTGATCGGCCGGGTGATCGAGTCCTACGCCAAGCGGTTCGACTACGGCGTGGTGCGGGACTTCACCGGGCACGGGATCAACACCTCGTTCCACTCCGGCCTGATCATCCCGCACTACGACAGCGACCGGGCCACCCAGGTGATCAAGCCCGGGATGACCTTCACCATCGAGCCGATGCTGACCCTGGGCACCTACGACTACGAGGTCTGGCCGGACGGCTGGACCGTGGTGACCAAGGACCGCAAGCGGACCGCGCAGTTCGAGCACACCCTGGTGGTCACGGCCGACGGCGCGGAGATCCTGACCCTGCCGTAGCAGCCGCGGCGGCGGTGGCGGCTCAGCCGATCAGCCACTGCTCCTCGGCGACCGCGCCGACCTCGGTGCAGGCGTCCGTGAGCACGTCGAGCACCCGCAGCGGATCGGGCAGCGGGTGCTCGGGGCCGCGCAGCCAGCAGACCTCGCTGCCGTCCGGCAGCGCGGCCGGCGGCAGCAGGGTGTAGGAGCCGCGGCAGTGCCAGCGCATGCCGGGGTGCTCGGAGGCCGAGTCCGGGTGGCTGTCCAGCTCGGAGGACCAGAACTCGTCCTCGTCCTCCGGGGTGCCGCGGGTGGCGGTGAAGAAGAGGTAGCGGTCCTCGCCGACCGAGGCCACCGGGCCCTCGATGCCGAGTTCGGTGAGCCGGGCCAGCGCCAGCCGGCCCGCCTCGGCCGGCACGTCCAGCACGTCGTGGGCGCGGCCGGTGGCGGTGATGAAGTTGGCCTGCGGGTCGCGGGAGAGCCAGCGGCTCAGCTGCTCGGCGTCGGTGGTGGCCTGGGACTGCCAGGCGAAGGAGACCGGGTGCCGGGCGGGTGCCGGACAGCCGACCCGGTCGCAGGAGCAGCGGTGGCCGGCCGGGTGCGCGGCGGGCGCCAGCGGGAAGCCGGCCTTGACCGAGGCGAGCAGCAGGTCCAGTCTGGCCTGCGGAGTTCCGGCGCCGGATGCCGGTCCGGTGCGCTCCCGATCGCGCCGCAACCACGCCGTCCACCTGCCGCTGGCTACCATCGGGCCCCTTCCGCACGGCTGTGACTGGTGTGCCACAGCGTTCGACGCAACAACCGACGCAACGCCGGGTGCGGCCCGCTGCTTCCCAGGTCCCGCCCCAGCCGTCCACCGGGCAGCCGGCACCGGGGTCACCGGTCGGCCCACGCCCTCCGGTCCACTCGGTTCCACTCGCAGGGGATCGCCAGGCCCGGAGGCGTACTGAGCAGGATAAGGGAGCGGCGGGGCTGCTCCGTCCCAGGGGGGTTTGGGAGCCGGGCCCAGCTGGTGCGAAGCTGGACGGACCGGGCACGAGGAAGGGCGGGAGCGATGCGCAGTGCGGACACCGAGTTCGTCGGCGGACCACTGGACGGGCGGGTGCTGCCGATCCTGCTGAGTCCGTTCAACGCGGTGCCCAAGGTGTACCGGGTGCCGGTGCCGGCCTACGGCAACCGCGCGGCCGAGACCCTGGTCTACGACCGGGCCAAGGTGCACGACGCCAAGGGGCGGCCGCGGTGGCGGTACGAGTACCGGCCGCCCCAGGGCGCGTGATCGGTCCCCCGTCCTCGGGGTTCACTCCTGCCCGGCGTCGGTGACGCTGCCCGCGTCGCCGTCGGCGTCGGCCAGGATCAGGTAGAGCCTCTTGCGGGCGTCGGTGAGCACGGCCAGGCCCTTGGCGCGCTGCTCCTCGGTGCCGGTGGCCATCACCTGGCGGACCGCGTGGTCCAGCGAGGCCAGCGCCTGGCCGACCTCCTGCACCGCGGCCCAGTCGACCCCGCGGCCGGCCTCCAGCCAGGGCTCGTCGGAGCCCTGCTCGGCCTCCGCACGGCCGGCCTCGGTGAGCGTGAAGAGCCGCTTGCCGCCCGACTCCTGAGCCTGGATCAGGCCCTCCTCCTCCAGCAGCTGGAGGGTCGGGTAGACCGAGCCCGGGCTGGGCCGCCAGGTGCCCGCGGTGCGCTCACCGATCTCGGTGATCATCTCGTAGCCGTGCATCGGCCGGTCCTTGAGCAGTGCCAGCAGCGAGGCGCGGACATCTCCGCGCCGGGCCCGGCCGCCGTGCCGGCCGCGACCGCGGTGCGGCCCGCCGAAGCCGAAGGGGCCGCCGCCCATCGGCGGGAACGGCGGGCGGGGCGGGCCGAACGCCCCCCGCCGGCCGTCGAACTCGCCGTTCGCACTGTCTTCGAAGCGGGACCAGGGCCCGCGGCGGTGTCGTCGTTCCGTACGCATGGCGTGCCTCCTGGGTGTCTTGTCGATCGAGCGTTCTGCCGATCGAGTGTTCTGTCGATCAGGTGTCTCATCGATATCGCCCGCGCCTTCCGCGAACGCTCTCGATGTCTCGACGATATATCGCTGACTGTCGAGCGTCAACGATATATCGGGATCTGTCGCCGATGGCCTCTGTCGGCGAATCCCATGGGGGCAGCTGCTCCTGCGCCTAGGCTGGCGCGGTGACTGATGAGCAGGAGCAGGTGAAGCCGTCGGGAGTGTGGGCCACGGCGGTGGGGGTGGCACGGGTACGGGCTCTTGAGACCGAGCGGGAGAACGCGCTGTTCCGCGACCCGCTGGCACAGGCCTTCGCGACGGCCGGCGGCCTGTGGCCCTCCTCGCCGCCGCCCGGTGACGAGGGCGCGCAGCGCCGCCGGACGGCGGTGGCGTTCTCCATCGTCATCAGGACGAAGTTCCTCGACGACCTGTTGCGGGAGGCCTCCGCCGCCGGGGTCCGGCAGGTCGTGCTGCTCGGCGCCGGCATGGACAGCCGGGCCTTCCGGATGGACTGGCCCGAGGGCACCCGGCTCTTCGAGGTCGACACCGCCGAGCCACTGGACTTCAAGGCATCGGTGCTGCGCCAGGAGCGGGCCGCCGCGCGCTGCGAGCGGATCACCGTCGCGGTGGATCTGCGCGAGGACTGGCCGGGCGCGCTGGCCGCCGCGGGGCACGACCCGGCGGCGCCGACCGTGTGGATCGCCGAAGGGCTGCTGATCTATCTGCCCGAGGATGCGGTGGAGCTGCTGCTGGCCCGGATCAGCGCGCAGTCGGCGCCGGGCAGTCGGATGGGGCTCACGTTGGGCTCCCGGGGCGTGATCGAGCGCTTCGGCGCGGACGCCGTGCCGGGATCGGCGGCCTCCATGTGGGTCTCGGAGATGCCCGACGACCCGGTTGGCTGGCTGGCCGGGCACGGCTGGGAGGCCGAGTGCCACACCCTGCGTGAGCGCGCTGCCGCCTACGGCCGCCCGAGCAGCACTCCGCCGCAGCGCGAGGAGGGGCCCGGCGGACTGGTGTCGGCGATCCGCCGGTAGCGCGGAAGGCCGGGTGTGAGGCCCGTGGCCGCAACCGGTGCCGGGGGCGGGAGCGTCCGGAAGCAGTGGATCACGGGCTTCGGGGGGATGGCATGCGGCAGGTGCGTTGGCGCGGGGTGCTCGGTGGCTCGGCGTGGGGGGTCGTGGCGTTCGTCCTGGCCACGGTCGGCTTGCTCGTCGGCATCGACCGCGTCGCTGCGAGGTGGCACTGGTGTCTCACCCAGGATCACGAGACGAATCCGGACCTGGTCAGGGGGAACCGGGCCGCGTGGGTGATCATGCTCATCGTGCTGCTGGTGCTCATCGTGCTGCTCCGGCCGCTGCCGAGGAGCAGCTGGTATCTGCTGCCGGTCCTGGTCGCCGCCACTGCCGCCCTGACCTGGCTCTACGTAGCGGGGATGGGGCAGCCGGCCCCGCTGCACCCCGGGGACGCACCGGAGGCCGGGTGCTGGAACATGCCGACCTTTCCCTTCACCGGCTGACCGCACCGGCCCCTGACCGGCAGTGATCCCTCCTCACTGTGACGGGACGGCCGACACTGCCCGCCGCGGCTGCCGGACCCCGCCTCGGCCGCGTTTGTCATGTGCTGCGAGAGTGGCCCGATGCTGCTGAGTCCGGAGAAGAGCCTGTTCGTCCGGGGCACCGTCCCTGCGCTGCTGCTGTCCGAGGCGCCGGTGCACGGAGTGCTGCCGCCCGTGGTCGCGCCGGACGGCGCGGTGCCCTGGTGCAAGGGGTGGAGCCTGATGCCGCTGGCCACCATGTGCGTGGTGGACGGGCCGGGCGAGTCCGGGGTTCTGGTGCAGGCCGCGCTGGCGCCGGTGGTGGACGGCACCGGGCTGGGCACGATGGCCGACTGGCGCGCGGACGCCGAACGGGCCGGCGGTGCCGTGGTGCTCTCGCTCGCCCGGCTGCCCGAGGTGCTGGACTGGCCGTACCTGCTCGGCTCCGGCACCTCGCACGGCGGGTTCGTGCCGCGGCTGCCGGTGGGGTGAGCTTTCGGCCGATCTGCCGAGTGCGCGTCGGATGAGTGCGCGTCAGAGGGGTCGCGAACCGGCTCCGGGGCGCTAGCGTGTCGCCATGGCTGAGAGAGATCTTCGGACGCTGCTGGCGGGGATGGACCCGGTGCTCAACCCCGGGCGGTATGTCTACTGCACCTTCCCCGGGCGGGTGCCGACCGGGCTGCGGCCGGTGGTGACGGTGGCCGAGGCGGAGGGCGTGACGGCCGTGGTGGAGCAGTCCGAGGCGGATGCGCTCGGACTCGCCTACACCTTCCCGTCCGCCTGGATCACGCTGCGGATCCACTCGGCCCTGGACGCCGTCGGCCTGACGGCGGCGGTGGCCGGGCGGCTCACCGAGCACGGCATCAGCTGCAACGTGGTGGCCGGATTCCACCACGACCACCTGTTCGTGGCCGCCGAGCACGCCGAGCAGGCGGTGAAGGCGCTCGGGGAGCTGGCGGCGGAGTCGGGCTGAGGCGCGGGCTACTGGCGCCGCAGCACGCTGACCTGGTCGCGGTCGAAGACCACCGCGTACCGGGCCCCCGGGTGCAGGGCGGCGCCGTAGGCCGGGAGGTCGGAGGGGCCGCCGTTCCAGCCCGCCGTGTCGATCACCAGGTAGTCCGGCGGCACCGGCTTGCTGCCGCCGAGCCAGTAGGCGTCGTCGCGGGCCGCCAGCCGGGAGAGCGGGCCGGTGGTGGACTCCACCCGCACCCCCTGCGGCACCGCGGCGACGGCGGCCCGCAGCGCGGCGGCGTGCGGGCCGCCGCTCCAGACGCCCGGGTCGGCCAGGCCGCCCAGGCCCACCGGCAGGCTGACCGTGCAGGCCACCGCGATCGCCGCCGAGGCCGGCACCATGCCCTCGGCGAAGCCCTTGAGCAGCGGGCGGCGGGAGCGGCGGGCCCGGGCCACCACGTCCACCAGGGCGAGGAAGAGGATCGGCATCAGGGTGGCGCTGTAGTGCCAGTCGGTGCCCCAGAACATCGGGTTGGCCGAGCCGAACCGCCAGGCCAGGGTGGGCAGCGCGAGCAGCACCAGCGGTGAGCGCAGGGCGAGGAAGCCGACGATGCCGAAGAGCCAGCCGCAGGTCTTCCAGACCGTCCAGCGGGTGAACGGGGCCAGCAGCAGGTGCCACAGCCGGGGGTGGCCGCCGTCCGGCAGCTTGCTCCAGTAGTCGTACTGGTGCTGCGGGTTGAAGTGCGGGATCAGCGCGCCCATGGTCAGCGCCATGCAGCCGAAGCCGAACAGCACCAGCACCGCGCCGGCGGCCCAGCGCCGGGCCATCACCATCAGCACCACGCCGACCGCCGTGACGGTCAGCCCCAGGTCCTCCTTGACCAGCACCAGCGGCATCGCCCACCAGGCCGCCCGGTCCCAGCGGCCCAGCAGCAGCTGGCGGCCGATGACGGCGAGCAGCGGCACGGCGAAGGCGATCTCGTGGAACTCGAAGTCCAGGGCGCGCTGCAGGCCCCAGGAGAGGCCGTAGGCCACGCCGATCAGCAGGCCCTTGCTGCGGCCGCCGAGCAGCCGCTCGGCGGTGTCCGAGACCACCCCGACCGACCAGGCGAACAGGCCCGCCTGGACCACCAGCAGCATCGCCGAGGAGGGCCAGAGCCACCAGAGGGGCGCCAGCAGCGCGACGATCGGCGACCAGTGGTCACCCAGCGCGTTGAAGCCCGGGCCCTTGATCGAGAGGATCGGCGCGCCGAAGTGCGCGTAGCCCTTGACCTCCTCGGTGAAGATGCCGAGGTCCCAGGAGGGGGCGCCGAAGCGCTGGTAGCGCAGCAGGGCGTCGAGCGAGAAGCCGATCAGGAAGACGGCGGCGAGGGCCAGGTGCGGGGCGAGCTCGCGCAGCCGGTCGACGTCGACGGCCCGGACGGCCTCGGCGGCGCGGGCGGCGAGCCGCCGGGACTGTTCGCGGCGCTGGGTCGGGATCGCGGTTTCGCGGGTCTCGGCCATCCGCGGGGCAGCCCTCTCGTCGGTTCCTGCTGGTTCGTTCGCATGCCTGGAGAAAATCGAATGCGTCGTACGAATGGTGCAGATTACCGTGCGTGCCGTTGACGCCGCCGGGAACGCCCGCGGCCGTTGCGCCGATCGGGCCGCCGCGGACCCCCTATCGTGGTGCCATGTCCACTGGTGCCGTGTCGCCCGCCCTGCCCGCCGTGCTGCGGATCGTCTCCCGCTCCTCCCCGATGGCGCTCGCCCAGGTCGACCGGGTACGGGCCGAACTGACCGCGCTGCACCCGGGCTTGCGGACCGAGGTGGTGCCGGTCACCACCTCGGGCGACCGCTGGACCGGCGCGCTCTCGGCGCTCGGCGGCAAGGGCGCGTTCACCAAGGAGGTGGACGCGGCCCTGCTGGCCGGCGAGGCCGACCTGGCGGTGCACTGCGTCAAGGACGTACCGGCCGACCGACCGCTGCCGGCGGGCACCGTGTTCGCCGCCTTCCTGCGCCGGGACGACGTGCGGGACGCGCTGGTGCACCCGGGCGGGCTGACCCTCGATCAGCTGCCGGGCGGGACCCGGATCGGCACCTCCTCGGTCCGGCGGATCGCCCAGCTCTCGCTCAGCCACCCCGAGCTGGTCTGCGTACCGATGCGGGGCAACGCCAACCGCCGCCTGGAGAAGCTCGCGGCCGGCGAGGCCGACGCCCTGCTGCTCGCCGCCGCCGGCCTGGAGCGGATCGGGGCGACCGACCGGATCACCGAGGTGCTCTCCACCGAGGTCATGTGCCCACCGGTCGGCGCCGGCGTGCTGGCCCTGCAGTGCCGCGAGGACGACGCCGCCACCATCGCGGCCGTCAGCGGCCTGGGCGACGAGAACGCCTGGCGCGAGACCACCGCCGAACGCATGCTGCTGCACGTGCTCCAGGGCCACTGCAACAGCCCCATCGCCGGCCTGGCCCGCGCCGAGCGCGACGGCCGGCTCTCGCTGCGCGGCCGGGTCTTCTCCCCCGACGGGAAGGTGGTCCTGGACGCCCACGAGTGGGCCGGGCCGCTGGACCCGGCGACGCTGGGGACGTCGGTGGCGGTGGCGCTGCTGCGGCAGGGGGCGCGGGATGTGATCGACAGCATTCCGCACTGAGGGGCGCGGGGGGAGCGGTGCTCACGAGCCGGAGCGGTGGTCGCCGACCAGAGCGGTGCTTGCCGACCAGAGCAGTGCTCGCGATCGAGAGCACTGCTCTTGGGTGAGAGCGGCGCCCTGCTGTGTGAGCACTGCTCTCACCCGCACATCACTCCCCCTCGCGGCGGCGCTCCTCGGCGGCCTCGGCCACGCCCGCCTCGTGGCCGGCCTGGTAGACGCGGCGGACGAACTCGGCGGCCTGCTCCTGGGTCAGGTCGCTGGTGAGCGTCATCAGTTCATCGGTGAAGCGGACCAACCAGTGCTGTCGATGTGCCATGGAATCCATGACACATCGTCAGGCTCCGGCCCGCGCGCGGAGGGCGGCCGTCCGAGCGGGGCGGCGCTCAGTGCACCCCCAGCAGCCGCAGCCCCGCCGCCGTGGCCGCGGCAGCCAGCACCACCAGCACGAACGGCACCTTCCGCCAGGCCAGCACCCCGCCGACCACCACCCCGGCGGGCCGCGCCCAGCCCGCCGCGCCGTGACCCTCGTACAGCGCGGTCGTGGCCACCAGCGCGGTGAGCAGCACCACGGAAGCGGTCTCCAGCAGCCGCTCCACCCGCGGCGGGAAGTCGACCCGGGCCCGCAGCAACGGTCCGGCGAGCCGGAACCCGAAGGTCCCGGCGGCCAGGGTGAGCGCCGCGACCAGCAGCACCATGTGGTGGCTCATTCCGTCCCCTCCCGTTCCTCTTCCTCTTCCCCGCCGTCCGTGCCCGCCTTCCCCGCCCCGCCGCCCCCGGGCACCGCCAACCCCACCAACCCCAGCAGCACCGGCAGCCCCGCCGGCAGGAACGGCGCCGTCGCCAGCGCCACCGCGGCACCCGTCAGCGCCGCCCGCCGCTTCGCCCCGTCCCGCAGCGCCGGCAGCACCAGCGCGAGCAGCACCGCGGGGAACATCGCGTCGAGCCCGAACGCATCGGTGTCGTGCACCGCCGAGCCGAGCACCGCGCCCAGCAGCGCGCCCGACGGCCAGCAGACCAGGATGCCCAGCCCGCAGAGCCAGTAGGCGGTCCGCCTGCGCACCGGGTCCCGTTCGGAGAGGGCGAAGACCACGCTCTCGTCGTTCATCACATGGCTGCCGAGCAGCCGGCGCCAGCCCTGTCCCAGCACGTCGGGCAGCGAGAGCCCGAACGGCAGGTGCCGGGCGTTGACCAGCAGCCCGGCCGCCACCGCCGCGAACGGGTTGCCGCCCGCCGCGACGATGCCCACGAAGAGGAACTCCGAGGCGCCCGCCAGCACCAGGCACCCCATCACCGCCGGCAGCCAGGCCGGCAGGTGGGAGGCCACCGCGATGGTCCCGTACGAGACCCCGATCACCCCGACCGCGAGGCAGACCAGCCCCACGTCCCGCGCCAGCGCGCGGTCGACGCCCCGCCATATCGCTATCGCTCTCATGCCCCCATCTCATCACCCGTCGCACGGGTGACCGCCGGGGAAACGGGCTTCAGCGGATCAACCAGCCCTTCCGCCCCCGCATCACCACCGCGTACACCCCTGCTCCCCCCAGCACCCCCACCGGCAGCGACAGGTCCACGCCGCCCAGCGCCCGCGCCACCGGCCCGGTGTACAGCGGGTTGTCGGCGCAGAGCGCCGCCGCGCCCGCGGCCGCCACCAGCGCCGCGATCCCGGCCGGGTTGACGCCCGCGCGGTACCAGAACGGACCGCCCGGCGCCTGGTCGCTGAGCTGCTGCCCGTCGTAGCGGTTGCGGCGCAGCAGGACGTCGGTCGCGTAGATCGCGAGGGTCGGTCCCATCAGCACCACCATCAGCTCCAGCACGCTGGTGACGGTGGCGAGGAAGTTGGAGACCAGCAGCGCGTACAGCGTGAGCGCGACGCCCACCGCGCCGTCCAGCGCGACGCTGCGCGAGCGCCGCAGCCGCAGCCCGACGGCCTGCAGGGCGAGGCCGGAACTGTAGGCGGTCATCGCGTTGTTGGCCATCGCGGAGAGCACCACGGCGAGCAGGAAGGCGGGCCGGAACCAGCCGGGCAGGATCGCCTCCAGGGCGTCCTGCGGGTCGGTCATGTCCAGCGCGGTGCCCGCCACCGCGCCGAGGAAGGTGAAGAGCACGCTGGGCAGGTAGGCGCCGAGCGCGGTCCAGCCGGCGACGGCGGCGGGGCGGGTGTCGCGGGGCAGGTAGCGGGCGAAGTCGGCGCTGTTGTTGTAGGAGAGCGGCGCGGAGGCGACCAGGGTGAGCGCGGCGGCCAGCGCGGCGGCCAGCGCGGTGCCGTGCAACGGCTGCTGCGGCCGGTAGTGCCAGTCGGCCCGGGTGAGCACGCAGCCCGTCAGCACCGCGAAGACGGCGGTGAGCAGCAGGGTGAAGGGCAGGTACAGGCGGACGATGGTGGCGTGCCCGTAGACGCTGATCGCCAGGGTGGCCGCGGCGACGGCGACGATCACCGCGACCTTGACCGGGGTGGAGGGGCGCAGTCCGGCCTCGTCGACCAGGGTGAAGGCGGCCAGCGAGCCCGCCGCCCAGTTGAGCGCCAGGTAGCAGACCGAGGCGAACCAGCCGGTGAGCAGGATGTTGCCCCGGTTGCCGCGGATGCCGAACGCCGCCCGCATGATCACCTCGCTCGGCGTGCCCGAGGCCGGGCCGCTGACCGCGACCAGGCCGACCAGCGCCCAGAACAGGTTGCCGGCCACGATCACGGCCAGCGCCTGCCAGAGGTCGAGGCCGAGCAGGATCAGCCCGCCGCCGACCACCAGGCTGAGGTAGCTGACGTTGGGCGCGGCCCAGACGGCGAACAGGTCCCGGGCCCGGCCGTGGCGTTCGGCGTCGGGGATCACGTCGATGCCGTGGGCCTCCACCGCGCCGGCTCGGTCCGCCCGGCCGGGTGTCTCGGGGCCGGCCGTCTGCGGGCCTGGGATCGTGGATGCCATGGAGTCCTCCGAATCAACGAGCACTGGGGGCGGCTTGTCGACAAGCGGCTCATCAACGGACGAGGTATCGACGAGCGGTGGGGGCGGCTTGCCTATTGGTCGCACATCCAATAGCGTGCCGGGCATGTCGTCAAGCGTCCGGCCGAAGCGGACCCGGAAGTCACCGCAGGAGCGGCGGGCCGAGATCGTCTCCGCCGCCTCGGCGATCGCGCTGGCCGAGGGGCTGGAGTGCCTCACCGTGCGGCGGGTCGCCGACGAGCTGGCGGTGCGCCCCGGGCTGATCAGCCACTACTTCCCGGTCGCCGAGGACCTGGTGGCCGAGGCGTTCGGCGTCGCGGCCGGCGGCGAGCTCGACGAGCTGCTGCCCGACCGCCCGGCCGAGCCGCCGCTGGACCGGCTGGCCCGGTTCCTCTCGCTCACCACCGGCGAGCGGTACGACGCGATGAGCCGGCTCTGGCTCAACGCCCGCCACCTCAGCCGCTACCGGCCGGCCCTGCGCGACCGGGTCGGCCACCAGGAGAGGCGCTGGCGCGACCGGCTCACCGAGCTGGTCGAACATGGCGTCGCCACCGGCGCGTTCCGCAGCACCGACCCGCCCGGCGCGGCCGTGCAGCTGCTGGTGGTGCTGGACGGCCTCGGCGCGCACGCCAACACCGAGCGCGGCGACCGCCCGCCGGTGGTCGCCACGCTGGCGGCCGCCACCGCCGAACGGGTGCTCGGCCTGACCGCCGGCACCCTGACCGACCCCGCGCGGAGCTGACCCCACGCGGAGCACCGCCCGTACCGAAGGAGCCGCCCGTGTCCCCCGATCTCGTCCTGCTCGCCGCCCGGTTGCTCGACCCCGGCAGCGGCGAGCTGCTGCCGCAGACCGCGCTGGCCGCAGCCGGCGGCCGGATCACCCGGCTCGGCGACGACCACGAGCTGCGGGCGCTGGCCGGCCCGGGTACCACGGTGATCGACCTGAAGGGCGCCGTGGTCACGGCCGGCTTCACCGACGGTCACCTGCACCCGGTCTCCGGCGCCGAACGCACCATGGGCGTCGACCTGTCCGGCTGCCGCGACCTGGCCGCCGTCCGCGCGGCGCTGGCCGCGGCGGCCGGCCGGCTCGCTCCCGGCGGCTGGCTGCGCGGCTGGGGCCTGGACCCCAACGCGTTCGGCGACCAGCCGGTGGCCGCCGCCTCGCTCGGCCCGGTGCTGGACGGCCTGCCGGCCCTGATCGACCTCTTCGACGCGCACTCCGCGCTGGCCAGTGCCCGTGCCCTGGAGCTCGCGGGGGTCGACGGGCCGCGCGAGTTCGCCCAGCGCTCCGAGATCGTCTGCGGCCCGGACGGCCGGCCCACCGGTCTGCTGCTCGAGGACGCGGCCTGCGAGCTGGTCGAGTCCGCCGCGCCCAAGCCCACCCGGGCCGAGGTGCTGGTCCGGGCCGCGGAGGTGCTGGACCAGATGGCCGCCGCCGGCCTGACCGCCGGCCACGCGATGGACGCCAACGGCGACAGCCCGGCCGTCTACGCCGCCCTGGAGGAGCGCGGCGAGCTGCCGCTGCGGCTGCGCGTCGCCCCCTGGTACCAGCCGGACGCCGGCCCGCAGGCGCTCGCCGAGCTGATCCGGCAGCAGGGCACGGGCGGGCGCCGCTGGCGGATCACGGGCGTGAAGATGTTCATGGACGGCACCATCGACAACGGCACCGCCTGGCTGGAGAAGCCCGACTGCCACGGCGAGTCCACCCACGCCTTCTGGCCCGACCCGGCCCGCTACACCGAGGTGGTCGCCGAACTGCACCGGGCCGGCGTACCGACCGCCACCCACGCGATCGGCGACGCGGCCGTGCGGCACGCGCTGGACGCCGTCGAACGGGCCCGGGCCACGGGCGGGGCGCAGGTCCGGCACCGGATCGAGCACATCGAGACCCTGCCGGACGACACCCTGGCCCGGTTCGCCCGCCTCGGCGTCACCGCCTCGATGCAGCCCACCCACTGCACCGAGTACACCCGGGCCGACCACACCGACAACTGGTCCCGCCGCCTCGGCGAACCACGCGCCTCCCGCGCCTTCCGCTGCGGCGACCTCTGGAACTCCGGCGCCACCGTGGTCCTCGGCTCCGACTGGCCGATCGCCCCCTTCCCGCCCCTGGCCGTGATGGCCGGCGCCCGCCACCGCCGCCCCAGCGACCTCTCCGGCCCGCCCCACGGCCCCGACCAGGCCCTCACCCCGCTCCAGGCCCTGCGCGGAGTCACCGTCAACCCGGCCTGGACCGCGGGCGAGGAGGCCGAATCCGGCCGGATCGCCGAGGGCTACCGGGCCGACCTGGTGGCGCTGGCGGCGAACCCGCTGGAGGTCCCGGACCTGCAACTGGCCGATCTGCCGGTGCTGTTGACGGTGGCGGGCGGCCGGGTGACGCACCGTCACCCGTCACTCTGACGCCGACTCGGCGCCGGAGTCCGATGGGGCTCAGACCGCGTCGGGCCCCCGCTCCCCCGTGCGGACGCGGACCAGGGTCTCCACCGGCACCGACCAGATCTTGCCGTCGCCGATCTTGCCGGTGCGGGCCGCGGTGGCCAGGGCGTCGATCACCCGCTCCGCGTCGGCGTCCTCGACGACCACCTCTATCCGGGCCTTGGGGACCAGGTCGACGCGGTACTCGGCGCCGCGGTAGACCTCGGTGTGGCCGTGCTGGCGGCCGTAGCCGCTGGCGTCGGTGACGGTCATGCCGTGGACGCCGAGCTCCTGGAGGGCGGTGCGCACCTCGTCCAGCTTGTAGGGCTTCACGATGGCGGTGATCAGCTTCATGCGGTGGTGGCCTTACCGGACGGGTGCGGCAGCCCGGGGGCGTGCAGGGCCGACCCGTGGCTCAGGACGCCGTGATCGTACGCGGTCTCGGCGTGGGCGGCGAGGTCCAGGCCGGTCCGCTCGTGGTCGGCCGGGGCGCGGAAGCCCATCAGGCGGTCGATCGCCTTGCCGATGCCGTAGGTGACGGCGAAGGCGTAGGCCGCCACCGCCAGCACGGCGACCAGTTGACGGCCCGTCTGGGCCAGGCCGCCGCCGTGCAGCAGGCCGGTCGCCCCGCCGGTCATGGTGGCGGTGGCGAAGACGCCGATCAGCACCGTGCCGATCACGCCGGCGACGAAGTGCACGCCGACCACGTCCAGGGAGTCGTCCAGGCCGACCTTCAGCTTCCAGCTCACCGCGTAGGAGCAGACCACGCCGGCCAGCAGGCCGATCACCAGCGCGCCGGGCAGGTCGACGGAGCCGCAGGACGGGGTGATCGCGACCAGTCCGGCCACCGCGCCGGAGGCCGCGCCGAGCGTGGTGGCGTGCCCGTCGCGCTTCTTCTCCACCAGCAGCCAGCCCAGCAGTCCCGTGCAGCCCGCCGCCTGGGTGTTCAGCAGCACCGCGGCCGCCACCCCGTTGGCGCCCAGCGCCGAGCCGGCGTTGAAGCCGAACCAGCCGAACCAGAGCAGGCCCGCGCCGAGCAGCACCAGCGGCAGGTTGTGCGGCCGCATCGCCTCCTTGCCGAAGCCCAGTCGGGGCCCGAGCACCAGCGCCAGGGCCAGTCCGCCGGCCCCGCAGTTGACCTCGACCACGGTGCCGCCCGCGTAGTCCAGCGCGCCCAGGTGGGCGGTGATCCAGCCGCCGGGCGCGAACACCCAGTGCGCCACCGGCACGTAGACCAGCACCGTCCAGACCGCGGTGAACAGCACCCAGGCGCCGAACTTGGCCCGGTCCGCGATGGCGCCGCTGATCAGCGCGGCGGTGATGATGGCGAAGGTCAGCTGGAAGGCGGCGAAGAGCAGGGTCGGCACGTGCCCGGTCAGCGAACCCGGCGTCACCCCGGCCATCCCCAGGTGCTCCAGGTCGCCGATCAGCCCCCAGCCCGCGTCGTCCCCGAAGGCGAGGGTGTAACCGACCGTCAGCCAGACCACGGTGACCACGGCGATCGAGACGAAGCTCATCATGATCATGTTGAGCACGCTCTTGCTGCGGACCATGCCGCCGTAGAAGAGCGCCAGCCCGGGCGTCATCAGCAGCACCAGGGCCGTGCTGGCCAGCAGCCAGGCGGTGTCGCCGGTGTCGAGCCCGGCGGGGGTGGAGGAGGCGAGGAGCATGCGGCAGTGTTGCCCGCCGCTGTTACTGCCGGCGGACAGCGGTGTTTCCCGCGTGTTTCGTGTTGCGGGGGCGTTTCCGGAAGCTCACCACCCCGCAGGGGTGGTGAGCGACGGACGAGTCGGCCATGTACGCCGGGTTCTGTCTCCCGGGTTGCTTGCGCGGCCCGGGGAGGCGGCCATCCATCTAGGGCTGCCGTTGCCGACAGCCTCGTGCGGTCTACCCGCGGACTCGGGCGAGCAGCCCTCAGGCATCCGCGCACGGGACCCGGGGGTCCCGATCTTGACCTTGCTCCAGGTGGGGTTTACCTAGCCGGCCGAGTCACCTCGGTCGCTGGTGGTCTCTTACACCACCGTTTCACCCTTACCTACCGAGGTAGGCGGTCTGTTTTCTGTGGCACTGTCCCGCGGGTCACCCCGGGTGGGCGTTACCCACCACCCTGCTCTGTGGAGCCCGGACGTTCCTCGGCGGGCCCCTGAGGACCCGTCGCGACCGCCCGGCCGGCTCGTCCGCCGTAGTGGTCATCGTAGCCGGTCGGGCGGGGCCCGCCGATCACCGGGCCGTCAGGCCGGGGCGAACCGGATGGTGCGGGTGACCGGGTCGGCCCGGGTGAGCCGGACCCGGATCCGCTCGCCCAGCGGCAGCCGCGCCCCGTCGCCGCCCTCGCAACGGGCCCGGACGGCGGGCTCGGTGAGCTGCACGGTGCCGTGCGCGGGGCGGCGCTCGTCCAGGTCGACCACCACCGCGTCGAAGTCCTCGCCCTCCCGGCCGCGCAGCAGCTCCGCCTCGACCAGCGCCACGCAGGCCCGCTCCACCTCGTGCGCCCGCCGTTCGCCGCCGGCCATCAGGCCGGGCACGGTGTCCAGCGCCTCGCGCACCCAGCCCGGCACCTCCTCCCCCGCGGCCACCGCCACGCAGATCTCCTGCACGAACCGGTCGGCCAGCCGGCGCAGCGGCGCGGTGCAGTGCGCGTACGGCGCGGCGAGCGCGGCGTGGCCCGGGTCGGCGGGCGGTAGCAGGCCGCGGCCGGTGTCGAAGGCGTGGTACCCGGCGCCGCGCAGCAGCCCGGTGCACTCGTTGAGGAAGGCGGCGTGGTGCGGCAGCAGCGGGTCCAGCGAGCGGATCAGCGCCGGGTAGCCGAGCTGCGGCGGCCAGGGCACGTAGAGCGCGTGGGCGCAGCGGCGCAGCCGGTCGTAGGCGGAGTCGGGGGCGGTGGGCAGGGTGCGCAGCAGGCCGACCCCGGCGTCGAGCATCAGCTCGGCGGCGGCCATGCCGGTGAGCAGCGAGATCTGCGCGTTCCAGCCGTCGGCCGGGCGGGGTGCACGGTAGCTGGGGCGGTAGCCGTGGCTGGTGGCCTCGATCTCCAGCTCGGGCAGCGGCAGGCTGACCCCGCCGCGGGCCTGCTCCTGCAGTTGGCGGGCCAGACCGATCTCGGCCAGCAGGGTCAGCTGCCCGTCCGGGTGGCCGCCCTCCACCTCGCGCTGCACGCCCGCGTAGTCCAGCCGGCGGCGGGAGCGGACCACGGCCCGGCGGACGTCGGCGATCACCGGCGAGCCGTCCGCGTCCAGGTCGATCCGCCAGAGCAGCGCCGGGCGCGGCCGGCCGGGCAGCAGGCTGGCGGCGCCCTCGGAGAGCACCGCCGGGTGCAGCGGGATCCGCTGGTCGGGGAAGTAGAGGGTCTGCACCCGGCGCCGGGCCTCGGTGTCGATCGCGCCGCCGGGCCGGACGAAGGCGGAGACGTCGGCGATCGCGTAGTGCACCCGGTAGCCGCCGCCGGGGCGGCGGGCCAGGTGCATGGCCTGGTCCAGGTCGAGCGAGCCGGGCGGGTCCAGGGTGAAGAACGGCAGGTCGGTGGCGTCCTCGGCGGGCAGCCGGGGTTCGGCGGCGGCCCGTTCGGCCTCGGCCAGCACGGCGGGCGGGAACTCTGCGGCGATCTCCATCCGGGCGCGCAGGCCGTCCAGCTCGGCGTTGATCCGGGTCGGGTCGGCGGCGCGCAGGCGCAGCAGGCGGCGGGGCATGGGCACCAGCGTAGGCGGGCTAGCGGGCCGGCGCCGGGCTCTCGCAGTGCGTCTTCAGGCCGCCGGCCTCCAGGGCCAGGTAGCGGCGGGCCAGCGGGCCGTAGAGCAGTGCGCCGAGCGGGGCCAGCGGTCCGGTCAGCCGGAGGTCCAGGGTGACCAGGGTGCCGCCGGGCACGGCGCGCAGCAGGTGGCCGGCCTCGGTGCGCAGGCCCGGCGCGGCGGTGTGCCAGCGGAACGAGCGCTCCGGCTCGCAGGCCGTCACCTCCCAGAGCGCCCGGCGCAGCCGGGGCTGGCTGATCCAGGCGCGGGTGCCGGTGCCGAACGGCCACTGCGGATCCTGACGCACGATCAGCCGGACGCTGGGCGTCCAGTAGTGCCAGTGCTCGATGTCGGCCAGCACCGCCCAGACGGCCGCCGGCGCGGCGGCGATCTCCACCTCGACGCGGTGGTGCACGGCCTCACCCCCTCGCCGCCATGGTAGGGAGCGGCCCGCCGGACCGGTAGATTGCCACGAACTGTTCAACCGTTCCGAAGCACCGCGAGGGGAAGTCGCCCGCATGCCGTTCCTGGTCCTGCTGCCGCCGTCCGAGGGCAAGGCCGAGGCGCCCGAGGGGGCGCCGGTCGAGCTGTCCGGGCTCTCACTGCCGGGGCTGACCCCGGCCCGTGAGCGGGTGCTCGACGCCCTGGTCGGGCTCTGCCGGGGCGACGAGGAGCAGGCCGCCGAGGTGCTGGGCCTGAGCAAGGGCCTGCGCGGCGAGGTGGCCCGCAACGCGGGCCTGCGCACGGCGGGCACCCTGCCGGCCGGCGAGCTCTACACCGGGGTGCTCTACGACGCGCTGGGGCTCGGCAAGCTGGACGAGGAGGCCTACCGGCGGGCCGAGCGCTCGCTGCTGGTCTTCTCGGGCCTGTGGGGCGCGGTGCGGATCGGTGACCGGATCCCCGCCTACCGCTGCTCGGGGGGTGTGAAGCTGCCGCCGCTGGGTGCGCTCGGCGGGTACTGGCGGCGCGAGATGGCCGAGGTGCTGCCGGCCGAGGCGGGGGCCGACTCGCTGGTGCTGGACCTGCGCAGTTCGGCCTACGCGGCCTCCTGGGCGCCGGCCGGCGAGGTGGCCGCCCGCACCGCGACCGTGCGGGTGCTGCAGGAGCGGGACGGCAAGCGGTCGGTGGTCAGCCACTTCAACAAGGCGACCAAGGGCCGGCTGGTCCGCGACCTGCTGAACTCGGGCGCCGAGCCGGCCACCCCCGGCGAGCTGTACGAGGTGCTGCTGGGCCTGGGCTACACCGTGGAGGTGGCGGCCGAGGGCACGGCGCGCAAGGCCTGGAAGCTCGACGTGGTGGTCACCGAGCTGCACTGAGCCGCGGCCGGCGCACCGTCAGCGCAGGTGCCCGGTGTCGTTGAGCAGCCGCAGCGAGGCGTTGCCGTCGCCGTAGTACTGCACGGCGCAGAACGAGGCGGCGGACAGCTCCATCCGGTACAGCGACTCCGGCGGCGCGCCGAGCGCCAGCCGGACCAGCGTCTTGATCGGGCTGACGTGCGAGACCACCAGCACCGTCTGCCCGGCGTACCGGGCCAGCACCTTGTCCCGGGCCGCCGCGACCCGCTGGGCGAGCGAGGCGAAGCTCTCGCTGCCGCCGGTCGGCCGCGCCCGGCTGGAGCCGAGCCAGGCGTCCAGGTCGGCCGGGTACCGCTGCTGCACCTCGGCGAAGGTCAGCCCCTCCCAGGCGCCGAAGTCGAGCTCGCGCAGCCCCTCCTCGACGTGGACCTCCAGGCCGAGCCGCACCGCGGCCGCCTCGGCGGTCTGCCGGGTGCGCAGCATCGGCGAGCAGACCACGGCCTGCACGGTGCCGCGCGCGGCCAGCGCCTCGGCGGCCCGCTCGGCCTGCCAGCGGCCCTTGTCGGAGAGCTCGGGGTCGCTGCCGGTGGAGCCGGAGAACCGCTTCTGCGGGGTGAGCGCCGTCTCACCGTGGCGCAGCAGCACCAGGGTGGTGGCGGTGAGCGGGTCGGCGCCCCAGCCGGCCTTGGGTGCGGCGGGCTCCTCCGGCTGCTCGGCGGCCGGCTCCCCCGCGGCCTTCGGCGCCCAGGCCCGGCCGGCCTGGCCCGCGTCCATCGCCTCGTTGGCCAGCCGGTCGGCGTCCTTGTTCCGCTCGCGCGGGATCCAGGCGTACTCGACCCGGCCGCGCGGGAAGAGCTCGCGGGCCTCGGCGGCCAGCGGCTGCATGTCCGGGTGCTTGATCTTCCAGCGCCCGGACATCTGCTCGACCACCAGCTTGGAGTCCATCCGGACCTCGACCAGCGCCTCCGGGTCCAGCTCGCGGGCGGCCCGCAGCCCGGCGATCAGGCCGCGGTACTCGGCCACGTTGTTGGTGACCCGGCCCAGGTACTCGGCCGTCTCGACCAGGATCCGGCCGCTGTCGGCCTCCCGGACCACGGCGCCGTAGCCGGCCGGCCCCGGGTTGCCCCGGGAGCCCCCGTCGGCCTCGACGACGAACCTGCGCTGGGTCATCCGACGGTCCCTCAGATGCCGGAGTCGGCGGTGCGGACCAGGATCCGCCCGCAGTTCTCGCAGCGCACCACGGTCTCGGCCGGCTGGGCCTTGATCTCGTTCAGGTCGGTGATCGCGAACTCCACCCGGCAGCCCTCGCAGCGGCGCTGGTAGAGCCGGGCCGCGCCGACGCCGCCCTGCTGCTCGCGCAGCCGGGTGTAGAGCTTGAGCAGGTCGGCCGGGATCACCGCGGCGACCGTCTCGCGGTCCCGGGCGACCTTGGCGGACTCCTCGTCCAGGCCGGCGAAGGCGGTGTCGCGGCGCTCGGTGGCCTCCTTCAGCACCACCTCGGCGTGCTCCAGGCGGCCGGACAGCTCGGTGACCCGGGTCTGGGCGGACTCGACCCGCTCCATCACCTCGAGGACCACGTCCTCCAGGTCGCTCTGGCGCTTGGCCAGCGACTCGTTCTCGTGCTGCAGGTTCTCCAGGTCGCGGGCGGAGCCGACCGCGCCGGAGTCCATCCGCTGCTGGTTGCGGGCGGCCCGGGCACGGACCTGCTCGACGTCCTGCTCGGCCTTGGTCAGCTCGCGGGCGGTGTCGCCCTGCTGGGCCTCGGCGGCCACCACGAGGTCCTTGAGCGCGGTGTGGTCGGCGGTGGCCTTCTCGATCTCGGCGTGCTCGGGCAGGGTGCGGCGCCGGTGGGCCAGCTGGTCCAGCTTGGAGTCGATGGCCTGCAGGTCGAGGAGGCGGATCTGGTCGGCGGGCGCGGCGTTCAAGCGGGGGGCTCCTGTTGGGACGTTGAGACGTGGAGAGGGGTCGGACGGATCGGTGCGCCCGGCACCTAGGGCTGCTGGGCGGGGGCGGGCATCGGCGCGTGCGCCGTCCACGGGTCGGTGACCAGGGTGGAGACCCGGGTCTCCAGCTCCCAGCCGTGCTTGGCGGCGGCCGCGCCGAGGTCGCGGGCGGCCAGGCCGAGCCAGGGCCACTCGGTGGCCCAGTGCGCGGCGTCGAGCAGGGCGACCGGGGCGGCCTCGGCCGCCTCCGAGGCCGGGTGGTGGCGCAGGTCGGCGGTGACGTAGGCGTCCACGCCGGCGGCCCGCACCTGGGCGAAGAAGCTGTCGCCGGAGCCGCCGCTGACGGCGACCCGGCGGATCACCGCCTCCGGCGCACCGGCCACCCGGACGCCGGCCGCGGTGGCGGGCAGCGCGCCGGCCACCCGGGCCGCGAAGGCGCTCAGCGGCTCCGGCTCGGGCAGTTCGCAGATCCGGCCGGTGCCGCGGCGGCCGGCCGGGTCGGTCGGGTCGGGCACCAGCGGGCCGAGCACGGTCAGGCCGATCGCCTCGGCCAGCGCGTCGGAGACGCCCGGGTCGGCGTGGTCGGCGTTGGTGTGTGCGACGTGCAGCGCCACTCCGGCCCGGATCAGCGAGTGCACCACGCGGCCCTTGGCGGAGGTCGCCGCGACGGTGGTGGTGCCGCGCAGGTAGAGGGGATGGTGAGTGACCAGCAGGTCGGCGCCCCAGGCGATGGCCTCCTCGGCCACCGCTCCCACCGGGTCGACGGCGAAGAGCACCCGGCGCACCTCGGCCCCGGGGTCGCCGCAGACCAGGCCGACGGCGTCCCAGGACTCGGCCCACTGGGGCGGGTACAGCTCTTCCAGCGCGGTGATGACCTCGGACAGTTTCGGCACCCGTTGAGACTACCGCCTAGCCGGGCGGGACCGGGGCGGACGGGGTTCGGGGCGGGGGCCGGCGGGGGTCCGGCGAGGGTCCGGCGGGGGCGTCAACGCCGTGCGCGGGGTCCGCCCGGCCGCATCACGGCGCCGGCGCTCCGGCCGCGCTTGGCAGAAGGAACCGCCCCCGCGACGGCCAAAACCAATTCAGATCACCCGTAAGAGTGAAGTGAACCGCTCCACGTTGAGCCACCCGGGCACCGAAAGTAACTTCTCTGGTGCACCGGGGAGTCAGCCCGGTCGGGGAGCCGGAAAGAATCGCGGAGAAACCTTCGGGCGAATGCCCGGGGGACCGCGGAACCGGATTGCTCCCACCGCTCCGAAAGTCCGCTCGCCGGACTTCCGGAGATCGAATCCGAACCACTGGTCGAGCAGAGGGGTGTGAAAGCAGCATGGGGACGGGCACACCGCTGCGCGCGGCCGGGGGGCCGGATTCGATGGCGGCCGCGTGGCGGTCCGGGGCACCCTCGGACGACACGCTGGTGGAGGTGGCACGGGCGGCCGTGACCGGCGCCGGAGCAGCAGACAGGGAGGGCGCCGCGGGTGGCTGGGGGGCCGCCTACGACGGGTTCTGGTGCACGGTCCGGCCGCCCGAGGGGGTGCCGGCGCCGCCGGAGCAGGGGTGGAAGCTCCATGTGAGCGCGGCCGGCACGGTGGCCGCGGAGGTGCTTTCCGCGGTGGCCACGGTGATTGCCGACGACCCCTGCGCATTCAAGTTCGCGATGGACCGGGAAGCCCTGCACCAGGTGAATTCGCGGAACAGCGACCGCGGCTCGGCGGGGAAGTTCATCACCGTCTACCCGGCCGATGACGAGCAGTTCCGGCGGCTCGCCGAGGAATTGCACCTGGCCACCGAGGGAATGCCCGGTCCGGTCGTGCTGTCGGACCGTCAGTTCGCGCCCGACAGCCGGGTGCATTATCGCTACGGGGCTTTTTCCCGGCGGGCCGAACTCGGCAATGACGGAGCTTATCGATCGATTCTGACCGGACCTGGCGGAGAGCGTTTCGAAGATGTCCGGGCGGCGAGCTACCGCTGCCCGCCCTGGGCGGTGGACCCGCTCCGGGGACCGGCACCGAAGGCATCCGCGGCGGAGGGGGGCGCGGTGGGCGGCGGTGATGGACGGGCCCCGGCGCCCCGCGCGCAGGGGAGCGGCGGCGTGCTGGTCGGCGGCCGGTACGCGCTGACCGCGGCGCTGCGGCACTCCACCAAGGGCGGTGTCTTCCTGGGCACCGACACCACCGACGGCAGCACCGTGGTGGTCAAGCAGGCCCGGGCCCACATCGAGGTGGACCGGACCGGCACCGAGGCCCGCGGCGCGCTGCGCCACGAGGCCCGGATGCTCGCCGAGCTGGCCGGCCTCGGGCTGACCGCCCGCCCGCTCGACCTGCTGGAGCTGCCGGACTCGATGCTGCTGGTGCAGCAGCACATCGACGGCCAGCCGCTGGGCAGTTGGGTCGCCGCCCAGCTGACCAGGGACGGCGCGCCGGACGTGCCCTGGGAGCGGGCCCAGCCGATGGCGCTGGCGCTGGTCGACCTGCTGGAGCGGGTGCACGCGGCCGGGGTGGTGCTCCGCGACCTCTCCCCCGGCAACGTGCTGGTCCGCGCCGGCGAGCCGGGCACGGAGGCGCTCTGCCTGGTCGACCTGGAGCTGGCCTGCCGCACCGGCACCCGGGCCGGCACCGCCGGCACCCCCGGCTACCGGGCCCCCGAGCAGCGCGGCCCCGCCGCCACCGCCGACCCGGCCGCCGACCGCTACGCCCTGGGCGGCCTGCTCTTCCTGCTCGCCACCGGCCACGACCCGGTGCTCCCCGAAGAGCTGCCCGGCGCCGACCCGGTCGCCGACCGCCTGGACCGCTGGCTCGCGCTGGCCGCCCGGACCGGCCGCACCGCCCGCCACCTGGCGCCGCTGATCCGCGCACTGCGCGCCCCGGACCCCGCCGCGCGCTGCTCGCTGGAGCGCGCCCGCGAGCTGCTCGGCGCGCCCGCCGGACCGCGCCCCGCCCCGGCCGCGCACCCGCGCGACCGGGTGCTGCGGGACGGCCTGCGCCGGCTCACCGAGACCGCCACCCCGCACCGGCCGGACCGGCTCTGGCCGACCGTGCCCAACGGACTGCTCACCGACCCGTGCAACGTGCAGCACGGCGCCGCCGGCGTGGTCGCCGTGCTGGCCCGCGGCCTGGCCGTGCATCCGGAGGCGGAGCCGACGCTGCGTCAGGCCGCGCACTGGATCGAGCGGCGCTGCGCCGCCGAACCGGTGGTGCTGCCCGGGCTGCACTTCGGCCGCTCGGGCGCCGCCTGGGCACTGCTGGACGCCGCCGAGGTGCTGGGCGACCGGGCCGCGGCCGACCGGGCCCGCCGGCTCGCCGAACCGGTCCCGGTGCGGTGGAGCAATCCGGACGTCTGCCACGGCGCGGCCGGCGCCGGCTTCCTGAGGCTGCGGCTCGGCGACCGGGCGGCCGCCCTGGCCGGTGCCGAGGCGCTGCTGGCGGCGGCCGTGGAGGAGCCGTACGGCACGGTCTGGCCGGTGCCCAGGTCCTTCGACTCCGCGCTGGCCGGGATCACCCACCTCGGCTTCGGGCACGGGGTCGCGGGCGTCGGCGCCTTCCTGCTGGCGGTGCACCGGGCGACCGGGGACGAGGCCGCGCTGGCCGGCGCCCGCCGGGCCGCCCGGACCCTGGCGGCGACGGTGCGCCGGGCACCGGGCAGCGGCGCCGCATGGTGGCCGCAGAGCGCGGGCGACCCGCCCGCCGTCCGGCTGGCGCACTGGTGCAACGGCTCCTCCGGGATCGGCAGCTTCCTGGTCCGGCTCTGGCAGGCCACCGGCGACGCCGCGGCGGGCGAGCTGGCGCTGGCCGCCGGGCAGGCCGTGCTGGACAACCGCTGGCACGCCGGCACCAGCGCCTGCCACGGGCTGGCCGGCGACGGCGAGTTCCTGCTCGACCTGGCCGGGGCCACCGGCGAGGCCCGGTTCCGCGAGGGCGCCGAGGAGTTCGCCGACCTGCTGGGCGCCCGGGCGGTGCCGCGCGACGGCCTGCTGGTGCTGCCGGACGAGACCGGCACCGGATGCGCCGCCGGCTACGGCACCGGCACGGCCGGCCCGCTCGCCTTCCTGCTGCGGCTGCGCGACGGCGGCCCGCGGCTCTGGGTGGACCCGGTCGGTCCGGTCGAAGGCTCCCTGCCCCTGCTCGACGACCTGACGGAGCCCACCGCGTGAACACCACCGTCCGCTCCCTGGCCCCCGCCCAGCGGCGGCTCAGCTTCACCTTCGCCGCCGACGGCTCGCACGCCGCCTGCCTGGCGGCCGGTCCGAACAGCGGCTGGTACGCCGAGAGTTGGCGCCTGCACCCGGAGCTGCCAGCGGAGCCGACCGCGCTGCCGCTGTCCGGCGGGCGCTCCGAGAGCCTGCGCACCCAGTTGCTCGCGCTGCCGGACGGCCGGGTGCTGGCCTGCCGGCACGACGGCGAGCGGCACGACCTGCTGCTGCTGGCCGCCGGCGAACCCGCCGTCGAGACCGCGCTGGCCACCCTCCGGATGCCCGGACTGCGGCTGCTGGCGATGCCCGCCGAGGGCGGCGCGGCCGACCCGGAGGCACCGGTCGCGGTCGCGCTCGGCACCGACACCACGCCGACCACCCACGCCTGGCTGGTGTTCACCGACGGGCGCCCGCCGCGCCAGGTCGCCGAGTTCCCCGGCCTGCACGGCGGCGGCGTCTGGCTGGACCGCACCGGCCGGCTGCTGGCGCTGGACCGGGTGAAGGCGGGCGTGGTGAAGACCGTCGTGCTCGACCTGCGCCTCGGCACGGTGACCCCGCTGTTGGAGATCGCCGAGCGGAGCAACGACCGGCTGGTGCTCTTCGACCCCGACACCCGCTTCCTGCTGCTGCGCAGCGACGCGCCCGGCGAGGACCGGCTCGGCTGGGGCGTGCTGGGCGGCGTGGCGCCGGTGCGGTTCCCGGAGTGCCTGCACGTGCCCGGGCTCTTCCTGCGCCCGGTGACGCTGGAGCCGGGGGCGGCCACCGCCGAGCGGACCAGAGTGGCGGTCCAGGTGGACCACGGTGCCTCCTCCGCGCTCGCCGTCTGGGAGCCGGCCGTCGGACGGCTGGAACCGCTCGCCGTGCCGCCCGGGCGGCTGGGCGCGATCGGCCACTGGTCGGCGGCGGGGCTGCGGATGCCGTACTCCGCGCCGGACCACCCGACCGCGCTGGCCACCCTGCGGGTGGACCGGCTGCGCGGGCCGCGGGCCGGGGCGACCACGGCGGGCGGCGGTGCGCTGCCGCTCACCCTGGCGCCGCTCTCCGGGCCGCGCCTGGTGCCCAACCCGGCCGCGCCGGGTGCGGGTTCGGGAGCCACCGGGCTGGAGCCCGCGCAGCTGACCGGGGCACCGCGCCCGCCGGTGCCCGGCTGGCGGCTGGACGGCAGCGCGCCGCCCACCGACGGCGGCCGCTGGCACGGTGCGCAGAACCTGGAGCTGGCCGGTCCGGTCGGACCGATCGAGGCGATCGTCTACGGCGGCGAGGCCTGGCTGAGCAGCCCGCACCTGGTGCTGGCGCTGCACGGCGGGCCGGCCGACGCCTGGCGGCTGGAGTTCGACCCGGCGCTGCAGCGGATGGCGGCCGAGGGCCTGGCGGTGGTCGCGCCCAACCAGCGCGGCTCCACGGGCTACGGCGACAGCCACGCGATGGCGATCAAGGGCGCCTGGGGCGGTCCCGACCTGGCCGACGTGCTCGGCCTGCTGGAGGGGCTGGCCGGGCAGCGGGCCGCGATCGGCCTGGAGCCGCCCGCGCTCTTCGGCGTCAGCTACGGCGCGTTCCTGGCCCTGCTGACGGCCGCCCACGCGCCCGCGGACCGGGTGTCGCGGTGCGCGGTGGTGGCCCCGTTCCTCTCCGGCGCGCGGCTGCTGGCCGAGGCGGCACCGCCGGTGCGGGCGCTCACCAGCCGGCTGGGCGGCGGGGAGCCGCTGCACGACGCGCTCGGTCCGCGCGATGTGCTCGCCCTCGCCGACCGGCTGACCGTGCCGCTGCTGATCGTGCACGGGGACCGCGACGAGGCCGTGCCGGTCAGCCAGTCCCGGGCACTGCGGCGCGAGTTGCTGCGGCTGGGGCGGGCCGAGGGCAGCGACTTCCGCTACGTGGAGGCGGCCGGCGCGGGCCACGAGGTGCTGGCGCAGGAGGGCGCGGCCGTGCTGCACGAGCTGCTGGCCGGCTTCCTGCGGACCGGGCGCCCGGTCTGACGAACCGTCATCTCCGAGACTTCCCCGCTGCGCGATCGCGACGCGGGACGGGGGGCTGCCCGGCCGCGGCGGCCCCGGCGGACCGGCCGGGCATCGGCCCCGGAGCGGACCCCGCTCCCCCGCGCGGGGGAGGTGTCAGTGGAGCCGGCGCCCCATCAGCACATCGTCCACGTACCGCCCGTCGATCAGGAACTCCTCCGGGCAGATGCCCTCCACCGCGAACCCGCACCGCTCGTAGAGCCGCCGGGCCGGGTGGTTGTGGCCGAGCACCCGCAGGGTCATCCGCCGTGCGCCCTCCGCGCGGGCCGCCGCGCAGGCCGCCTCCACCAGGGCCTGCCCGAGGCCGTAGCCGCGGGCCGACGGCTTGACGGCCAGGCCCTGGATCTGCCGGACGTGCCGGTTGCTGGCCAGCGGGGTGGGCGGCACCTGGCGGACGAACCCGGCCAGTCGGCCGCCGAGTTCGGCGATCAGGAACTGCTCGGGAGCCTGCCGTCCGTCGAAGACGGCGGCATCGGCGGCCGGCCACGGCGTGACATCGCTCAGCCGCGACCAGACCATGCTCCGCAGCGCGGCCAGCCGCTCCTCGTCCTCCAGGACGGCCTGTCTGATGATCAGATCGGCAAGGGACACCTCGCCATCGTAACCAGGGCTCCCGGTCAGCGGTTTCCGCCGAACCCGGCCAGCAGGCGGTCCACCTGGGCGGGCACCTCGGCCGGGTCGAGCGGGAGGTGCCGGACCAGCAGGCGGTACCAGAACGGGCCGAAGACCAGGTCCACGGCGTACTCCAGGTCCAGCCCGGCGGCCAGTTCGCCGCGGGCCACCCCGCGCGCCAGCAGCTCGGCCACCACCCGGCGCCGGCCCTGCACCCACTCGGTGAACCGGGGCGCGAACTCCGGGTCCAGCTGCGCCTCGGCGATCAGCCCGCGCAGCGCCTCGACCCGGGTCGGGTGGTCGACCACGGTGTACAGCCGGCCGAGGAAGAGCCGCAGGTCCTCGGCGCACTCCCCGGTGTCCGGCTCGGGCATCCGCTGGGCGACGCCGGGGCCGTAGGCGTCCATCACCAGCGCCGCCTTGGACTTCCACCACCGGTAGATGGTGCTCTTGGCCACGCCGGCCCTGGCCGCCTGCCCAACTGGACGCCGGACGACCTGCCGGACGCCGCCCTGCCGCAGGTCGGCGCCCTGGTCCGCGAACTGCTGGCCGGCTGACGCTACTTCGGCGGCAGCGGGCGGACCGTCAGGATCTGCTCGGCCCGGCCCACCGGCCCGTCGACGTCGTGCAGCGTGCTGCTGGTGACGCCGAGCCCGGCGGGGCCGAAGGTCACGGTGGTGTCCAACCCGGTCCAGTCGCCCTCGGGTTGGCGGTGGAAGTGGATGGTCAGATCGGTGTTGGGGAACATCCACTCGGTGGGCGGCTGTTGGACGGCGATGCCGTTGGCGGTGTCGACCAGCGCGACGAAGCGGGCCGCCGGGCTGCTCGGCTCGCCCGCGACCAGCTCGAGCGGCGTGCGCAGCCAGGCCGCGGACCGGCCGGGCCCGGCGGACCGGCGCCGGACCTCCACCGAGGCGATGAAGCCGCCGCCCCACAGCTCGCTCATCGCCCACGGCTCGAAGGCCTCCGGCCCGGCCTGCCGCTCACCCGGCACGGCGGCGACGGCCGCGGTGTCCAGCACCTCCAGCAGCCAGGCCCGGGCCCGCACCACGGCGCGCTCGCCGATCACCACCACGGCCTCGACCAGCTCGACGGTCCGCCCTGGCCGGATCGTCCGCACGGTGATCTCGCACTCCTCCAGCGCGATCAGCCCGAGGATGTCGAAGCTGATCCGGGCCAGCGCCAGCCCGTCGGCGGGCCGCCCGGCCCGGTACCGGTCGATCGCGTGCACGATCAGCCCGGCCAGCGGGCTGAAGTGCTGCTCCTCCGCGTGCCAGGCGCCGCTCGCCTGGGCGGTGGGCTTGTAGCGGTCCTCGCCGACGCGCTGGAAGTAACTGCCGGTCAAGGGGATCTCCTCGGACGGGGCGGACCGCTGCCGTCAAGATCGTAGGCAGCCGAACGTCCGTTCGCCACGAGGGGCCTGGTGATCCGCCCCACACGGACCGGCGGCTCAGGAGTTGAACAGCACCCCGACGGTGGGCTGCAGGGTGCCGATGGTGATGCCCGCCTTGGAAACCGTCAGCTGGATCACCTGCCTGTTGTCCAGGCCCTTGAGATCGGCGGTCAGCTGGGTGGTCTGGTCCGGCGGCGTGACGACCAGGCCGGCCAGCACGTGGCAGGTCTCGTCGCCCTTGTCGCAGGGCGCCCACTTCAGGCCGGCGAAGGCGTTGTCGCCGGGCTTGATCAGGTTCTGGGTGGTCGGCGGGAACGGGAACGGCACCCGGTTGGTGTCGAGCGACAGCTGGCTGTTGTCGGCCAGCAGCCCGCCGAGGCCCGCGTAACCGGTCAGGTCGCAGGTGCGGTTGCCGACGTTGGCGAGCTTCAGCAGCGCCGAGCTGTTGTTGCCGATCGGCGGCTCGATCTGGATCTCCGCTTTCAGCTCGTCGGTGCGGCAGCGGTTCCCGTTGGCGGCCGGCTTGGCCGTGCCGCTGCCGCCCTGGCCCGGCTGCGCGGTGGGCTTCGCGAGGGCGCTCGCCGCGGCGGAGTGCGAGGCGGCCGGCGGGTTGGCCGCGCCCGTGGAACCGTCGTCGTCGTTGCAGGCCACCGCCCCCATCGCCAGTGCCACCGTGGTCGCCGCTACCGCAACCGCCTTGCCGATCCTCATGACTGCTCCCCCTCCGGTACAGGTGCTCGCTCTACACCTCTGATCACGCGACCCGGGTGTCCGGCGGTTCGTGATCTGGTGTCGCAGCCACGTCACAGGGAAGTCGCCGTGCCGTCATGGAGCGGCCGCCCCGGCCCGTGGTCACGCAGCGTGGTCAGTCATGATGGCCGCCATGCGAACCGGTGAGGATGACGGCGGCAAGAGCCTCGCGCTGCGAGCCGAAGAGTTCGACCGCTCGGCCCTGGCCGAGCGGCTGGCGAACGCGGAAGCGGATCGGCGGCGGGTACGGTCCGAGTTCCCGCCCGACCGCTGGGACAGCATGCCGCTGCTCCGCTACGCCCTCGGCCCGGACTCGAACCACTTCGTCGCGCCGTCGTTCTGCCGGCTCATCGAGTTCGGCACCGACTCGCTCGGCAGCATCCGCGGCGGCAGCGCGGCCAAGCACATCATCTACCAGCACCGCAGCGGCGAATGGCGCTACCCCGCCAAGCTGGGCGAGCCGCAGCAGGCCTGGGAACGCATCCGGGCCGACTTCCTCGCGGCCTTCCAGGCGGCGGCCGGGCGCCAGTTCGACCGGATCGACGACTGCGAGACGCTCTCCTTCGGCCAGGCCCTGACCACCAAGGCGCTGGCCGCCTACTTCCCGGACGAGTTCATACCGATCTACGCCGCGCAGCACGTGCGGCACTTCATCGAGAAGCTGGGCGGCGAACCGGATCGCGCCTACGGCGAGGTGCGGACCTGGCGGGCCAACCGCAAGCTCCTCCAACTGGTGCGCGAGCGGCGGGAGTTCGCCGACTGGTCGCCCCACGAGGTGGCCGCCTTCCTCTATCAGGCCTACGACCCGCGCCCGCGGAACCGGCAGGCCTGGAAGATCGCCCCCGGCGACCGCGCCAGGCTCTGGGAGGACTGCCGGGCCGGCTCGTACATCTGCGTCGAGTGGGACGCGGTGGGCGACCTGTCCGCGTTCGAGAGCGACCTGGAGCTGAAGGACGCCCTGGACGACTACTGGCCGCAGTCACGCGGCGGGAACCTGGTGATGGCCCGGCAACTGCTGGCCTTCCGCGACCTGCAGCCGGGCGACCAGGTGATCGCCAACCGGGGCAAGTCCGAGGTGCTCGGGCTCGGCACGGTGACCACCGGCTACCGCTTCGACGCGGACCGCCCGGAGTTCCGGCACCTGGTCGGGGTCAGCTGGGACGAGTCCTACGCGCAGACCTTCGACGCCCCGGTGCACGCCTGGCAGCGCACCTTCGCCAAGGTGCCCGAGCGGCTGCTGCGGCAGATCCGGGCGGGCCGGGCCGCTCCGCCGGTACCCGCCGCGGCGCAGCAGCCGGTCGAACCCGAGCTGCCGGCCGCCGTCAGCCGCGTGCTGGAGGCCCTGGAGCGCAAGGGGCAGGTGATCCTCCAGGGCCCGCCCGGCACCGGGAAGACCCGCCTCGCGCTGAGCGCGGCGCTGGCCCTGACCGGGCGGGCGGAGCTGATCGAGGCGGCCGCCAAGGAGCGCCGCACCGCCGTCCGCGAGCTGCTGACCGTACCGCCGGGCGCGAAGGCCGCCCCCGTGACCATGGTGACCTTCCACCCCTCCTACGGCTACGAGGACTTCGTGGAGGGCTACCGCCCGGACACCGCCGGCGGCCAGGCCGGGCTCAAGCTGGAGCTGCGGCCGGGGCTCTTCCTGCGGCTCTGCGAGGCCGCCGAGGAGGACCCGGAGCAGACCTTCCTGCTGATCGTCGACGAGATCAACCGCGGCGACCTGCCCCGCATCCTGGGCGAGCTGGTCACCCAGCTGGAGGTGGACAAGCGCGGCATCCCGATCAGCCTGCCGACCAGCGGGCGGCAGGTGGCCGTCCCGCCGAACGTGCTGATCATCGGCACCATGAACACCGCCGACCGCAGCGTCGGCCACCTCGACGTGGCGATCCGCCGCCGGTTCGCCTTCATCGACGTGCCGCCGGACCTCGACGCCATCACCGGGGACGTCGGCGGGCTCGACCTCTCGCTCTTCCTGCAGAGCCTCAACTCCCGCCTGGACAAGGCCTTCGGCCCGGACCACCAGATCGGCCAGTCCTGCCTGCTGCACGAGGACGAGCCGCTCGGCACCGCCGAGGAGCTGTCCGCCGCCTTCCACCACGACATCGTCCCGCTGATCAACGACCACTGCCTGGGCCGGCCCGAGCTGCTGCGGGAGGTGCTCGGCGCGCTGGTCGACCCCGGCACCGGCCGGATCGCCCAGATCAGCCCGCAGGACCTCCCCGCGAAGCTGGCCGCCGTCTTCGGCGGCGCCGGCGAGTCCGACGAAGCCGACGGCCTCGATGCCTGAGCGGCCGACGCCCGAGATCAGCGTCGCGGAGCACCAGCACACCGTGCTGACCCGCGATCAGCTGACCGAAGCCGACCTGCGCCGGCTGCGCATCCTGCAGGACCGCGGCCGGCTCAGGCTGCGGCAGGTCGGCTCGAGCTGGCGGGTGGAGGTGAAGTCCGCCGCCGGGGTCCTGGTGCTCGACCGGGTCCGGCTGCTGCTCCGCCCCAAACTGCCCATCCACGGCAGCCGGTTGATCGAATGGCTCTGCTACGCCCAGGGCGTGCCGGTACCGCACGAACAGACGCTCCGCCAGTGGCAGACCGGCAGCCTCGGCTACGCGGGCGTGGTGCTGCCGGCCCTGCTGCTGGAGTGCCGGCAGCTGCTCAACCGGGGCCTGCACCGCGACTACCGGCCGCGCGAACGGGTCGAGACGGCGCTGCGCGGCCGGCTGGACGTGCGGGCCCAGGCCGTCCGCCGCTTCGGCACGGTCGACCGGCTGCACGTACGGACCTTCGAGCGCGAGGTGGAGACCTGGGAGAACCTGGTCTGCGGCGCCGCGCTGGCCGCCGCCACCACCATGGCCGACCAGCCGGCCCTGGCCCGCGCGCTCCAGGACACCGCGGCGGCCTTCCCCCGCCCGCGCCTGCCCTACACGGCCGAACGCCACCTGGACCGCGCCCGGTACACCCGCCTGAACGCGCACTACCGGCCCGCCCACACCTGGTCCCGCCTGGTCCTGGGCGGCGGCGGGGTCGACGACCTGCTGCTCGACCGGGGCACCCGGGCCGGGAGCGTGGTGCTGCACCTCGACAACCTCTGGGAACGCGTGGTCCGCCAGATGGCCGCGGAGGCGGCGGCCGAGACGGGCGGCCGGCTCGCCGGCGCCACCGAGGGCCGGATCGTGACCGACGGCGAACCCGGCCTGAGCCGCAGCTCCTTCCGGCCGGACGTCCTGCTCGCCTTCGACTCCGCCGCCGGGCCCTCCCGGCTGCTGGCCCTGGACGCCAAGTACAAGGGCTACCAGGGCAAGCGCGTCAGCGCCGCCGACCGCCACCAACTGCTCACCTACATCGCGGGCTACACCACCCCCGCGTCGCCCCTGGCCGTGATCGTCCACCCTGAGGGCCCGAGCCGGTACACCCTGACGGTCGACAGCCCCCGGGGACCGCTCGGCCGGATCGAGGTACTGGGCCTGGACCCGGCCCTGCCGCCCCGCCAGGCGGCCGAGCCGCTGCGCCGGGTGATCGCGGAGTTCGCGGCGGCCACCGGGTAGCACCCCTGGTTCCAGGGCTTGCGCCACACCAGCGTGTACCGCCAGAACAACCGCCTCCGCAGCCATACACCGGGGAGCAGGCGGTGCGCCTCGCGGACCAGCTCGACGTAGGCGGTCTCGGGCGGCCGGGTCCGCGCCGTCATCGCGACGGGCCGGGGCGCCGGGCGGCCGCCGTTCCGCAGCAAGCCGACCACGGGGTTGAGGGCCAGTGGGCGTTGTGGTCCCACGGGTAGGCGGCGTTGATGCGGTGGAGGCGGTCGATGAGCGTCGGCACGACCCCAGCCGACCGCACCGCGGCTCACCCCCGGTACGGCGGGGTGATCCCCCAGTCCCAGCGCGGCATCGGGGCCTCCGGCAGCGGGGGCGGGTTGGGGCCCGCGTACAGCACGGCCATCCGGGTGCCCCACTCCAGGTAGTAGGCGAGCACGGCGCGGAACTCGGGGTCGGCGGGCAGGCCGACCTCGTCGGCGGTCTCCAGCAGCAGGGCGACCCAGCGGCGGCGCTGCTGCTCGTCGATGCCGCGGCCGAGGTGCTGGGAGGCCATGTGGCGGTGGCCGCCGTGGTCGGCGCTGTAGGTGTGCGGGCCGCCGAAGACCTCGCCGAGCCAGGCGGCCACGTGCTTGGCGTGCTCGGGGTGCTTGGCGGCGAAGAGCGGGGCGAGCAGCGGGTCCTGGTCGACGTGCTCGTAGAAGCGGGTGAAGAGCCGTTCCAGCGCCTCGCGCCCACCGGCCCACTCGTAGAGGGTGGGGTGGGCGCCGCCGCGGCCCGCGACGGCCGTGACCTCGTAGTGCCGCATCTCCTGGATGTCCGTCACATAGGGCTTGATCGCGGCGAAGAACGCGCCGAACTGCTCGCCCTTGCGGAAGCCCTGGAGGTGGTCCTCGGTGGAGGTCCACCGGATGCGCAGCACGTAGGCCTCCGGCTCCTCCGTGCACCGGCTCAGTTCGAAGTCCAGGCACTGCTCGGCGGCGGTCAGCGCCTCGGCCGCCCGGGCGTAGGCCTCCTCGAAGGCGGTGCGCCGGGGCTCGTCGATCCGGTAGCGGATGTATTCGACAATCATGGTCCCGAGCCAACCGCAGGTCGGGGCCCGGGACAAGAACTGACTTCGCGGTAAGCACCTGGACGGGGGAGCCATGACGGACGATCAGTCGTACAACTGCGCGGTCGAGTTGACGCTGAGCGTGATCGGCGGCAAGTGGGCGGTGGTCGTCCTCGCGCTCCTGAAGGAGGGCGTGCACCGCTACGGCGCGCTGCGGAGGAGGATGCCGGCGGTCAGCGAGAAGGTGCTGGTCCAGCGCCTGCGCGGCCTGGAGGCGAGCGGGCTGGTCTCCCGCCACTCGGACGGCGGCAGCCCTCCGGCGGTGGAGTACCGGCTGACGCCGGAGGGCGAGAGCCTGATCCCGATCCTCGACGCGCTGTACGCCTGGGGCGTGCAGCGCGCCGCCCGCACGGGGGCCGTGATCCTCCCGCCGGCACCGGACCGCCTCACGCCGGCCGGGCCTCCTCCAGCTGCGCCAGCTCCTCCGGGCTCAGCCTGAGCTCCGCCGCGGCCGCCGAATCCGTGATGGAAGCCGGGCGGCTGGCCCCCGGCACCGGGAGCACCGCCGGGGAACGGGCGAGCAACCACGCCAGCGCGATCTGCTGCGGGCTGACGCCGCGTCCGGCCGCGATGCGGTGGAAGGCCGTTCCCGTTGAGGACGGACCACCCGGCGGACCGTCCAGGGCACTGCGGGAGATGCCGCCCAACGGGCTCCACGGCAGGAAGGCCAGTCCCATCCGCGCGCACAGCCGCAGTTCGGGCTCGGCGGCACGCAGGGCGGGCGAGTACCGGTTCTGCACGGAGACGAGCCCGTCGCCGAGGATCTCCCGCGCCTGGTGGATCTGCGCGGCGGTGACGTTGGAGATCCCGGCCGCGCGGATCGTGCCGGCGTCGAGCAGCTCGCGCAGGGCGCCGACGGATTCGGCCCAGGGCACCCCCGGGTCCGGCTTGTGCAGCTGGTACAGGCCGATGGCCTCGACGCCCAGGCGCCTGGCGGAGGCCCCCGCGGCGCGCTTGAGGTGGGCGGGGCTGCCGTTGACGGTCCAACTGCCGTCGCCGGGGCGGCCGCGGCCGCCCTTGGTGGCGACCAGGACCCCGGAGGTGTCGCCGCCGTAGGTCGCCAGGGCCCGGGCGATCAGCAGCTCGTTGTGGCCCGCCTCGTCGGCGTGCCAGTGGTAGCTGTCGGCGGTGTCGATGAGCGTGATGCCGGCGTCGAGGGCGGCGTGGACGGTGGCGACGGCCCGGGCCTCGTCCGGGCGGTGCTCGATGGAGAGCGGCATGGCGCCCAGTCCGATGACGCTCACGGCCGTGTTGGCGACGGTGCGGTACCGCATGGCGACTCGCTCCTCAGGGGGTGGGTGACGGTGCGGCGGCGAGGGCTTCGGCGACGGCGCCGGGCAGCCAGTCGGCGGTGCGGGAGAAGCGGAAGCCCAGCTCCTTCGCACGGGCGTTGCTCATGGCGTAGTGGCGGTCGTAGGAGAACGGTGAGGCCTCCTCGCCGGGCTGGACGGTCCGCAGCACGGGTTCCCGGCCGACCCGCGCGGCGACGGCCGCGACGAGCCCGTGCGCATCGAGCAGGCCGTCGGAGCAGGCGTTGACCGGGCCGGTGAAGTCGGCGGCGGCCGCCCACAGCAGCAGCTCCGCCAGTTCCTCGTGGTGGATGAAGACGGTGGGCAGCGCGCCCGGATGCACGCTGATCGGCCGGCCCTCGGCGATGCGCTCGGTGTAGTGCGCCAGCCGGCCGGTGAACTCCCTTGCGCCGCCGCCCAGTACGTGCGCGCTGCGGACGGCGGTGAAGGCCACGCCGCCGGCTCGGGTGAGGACGGCCTCGGCCTGCCGCTTGCCCTCGGCGTAGTGCGCCGCCCGGTACCCGTCGTCGTGCCAGGGCAGGTCCAGGGACACCTGCCAGCCGGCCGGGTCCACGGTCCCCTCCGGCACCGGCGTGCCCATCGGCACGGTCGGCAGCGTGGCGGTGGCGGGGTCGTAGACCTCGATCGTGGAGGTCATGACGTAGCGCCGGGTGCGGCCGGCGAAGGCCCGGGCGGCGATCGCGGCCTGCGCCGGGGTGTAGCAGACCTGGTCCACGACGGTGTCGAAGCCGCGGGAGCCGAGCGCGGCCGTCAGGGCGGCCTCGTCGTTCCGGTCGGCGACCAGGTGCTCGACGCCGGCCGGGGGCGGGGCGGAACCCCGGTTGACCACCGTGACCCGGTGGCCGGCCGCCTGCAGGCGCTCCACCAGGAGCTTTCCGAAGTACCGGCTTCCGCCGATGACGCAGATCCTTTGCATGCGCCCATCCTGGGAGCCTAGGGTCATCAGCAGAAGTCACCACTTGCTTGACGGGTGTGAAGGAGAACTGTTGATCGACGTGCAGCGGCTCCGCGTCCTGCGGGCGGTGGCGGAGCACGGCAGCTTCAACCGGGCGGCCACAGCACTGCGCCTCACCCCGTCCGCGGTCTCCCAGCACGTGGCCGCCCTGGAGCGCAGCCTGGGCACGCAGGTGGTAGCCCGCAGCACCCGCGGCGCCACCCTCACCGAGGCCGGCCGGATCATGGTCGGCGCCGCCGACTCCGTCACCGCCGAACTCGCGCACGCGCAACGGCAGGTGGCGCAGCTCAGCACCGGGCGCGCCCTGCTCACCGTCGCCACCTTCACCAGCGGCGGCCGGCTCCTGCTGCCCGGCGCCCTCGCCCGGCTGATGGCGGCGCACCCCGGCACCGTGGTCCACATCAGGGAGGGCGAGGCCGAGGACACCCTCCCGCTGGTGCGCCAGGGTGCCGTGGACCTCGCCCTCGCCTACCACTTCGACGGCCCGCTCCCCGTCGGACCGGGCCCCGGCACCGGCCTGGAGTGGACACCGCTGCTGGAGGACCCCTTGCACGTCGTCCTGCCGCAGAGCCACCGCCTCGCCGGCCGGGACCAGCTCGACCTCGCCGAACTGGCCGCCGACCCCTGGGTACTCGGCTGCCTGAAGACCGAGGCCTACCTGCGCCGCTACGCCGAGCGCGCCGGCTTCGAACCGGACGTGCGCGGCACCACCACCGACTACTTCTTCGCCCGTTCGCTGGTCGCGGCGGGCACGGGGATCTCGCTGGTCCCGTCCATCGCCCTCACCCCGGAGATCCCCGGGCTGCGCACCGTCCCGGTCAGGCCGCCCGGCCCGGTCCGGCACATCGGCATCGCCACGAGGGGCCGGGGCGAGGGGGCTCTCGCCGCGACGCTCGTCGAGGCCCTTCGCGAGCAGGCGAGGTCCCTGCCGCGGCCGTAGCGGGTGGCGGACTGGGCCGACTCACAGGTCCTTGCGGAAGACGGTCGAGCTGTGCCGGACCGTCATCCCGACGCGCAGGTACAGATCCAGCGCGCCCGTCTCCGAGTGCGTACCGAGGGTGCAGGCGCGCCGGCCGCGCTGGTGGAAGGCGTGGAAGACGGTGTGGAGCAGGAGCCGGGCGATGCCCCGGTTGCGGTGGTCGGGGCGCACCGCGACCTGCTCGATGTAGCCCTCGTCGGTGTCCGGGTGGTCCAGCGAGATGGCGGCGCCCACCAGTTGGCCGTCGGCGAAGGCCAGCGCCGACATCGCGGGGGCGAAGGCGGGGCGTTCGACGGTGTGCCGGGCCCACTCCCGGTAGCTCTTGCGCCGCTGCTGCCATTCGTCGAAGGCGTCCTCGATCAGCTGGTGCGCCTCGTGTTCGTCGCCGGGCCGGAACGCTCGCACCGTGATGCCGGTCGGCGGTTCGGGCACGGCCGGCTCCTCCGGCATGCGGAACTCCAGCAGCCATTCGGTCACCATCGGCTCGAACCCGCGCGAGCGGAGCAGGGCGACGGCGTCGGTGTCCCCGTCCGCGACGGTCTGGACGATGCGCGCGCTGCCCGCCTCCCGGGCCCTGGCCTCGGCCCAGGCCAGCAGTGCGCTGCCCAGGCCACGGCCCCGGTCGCGGGGGTGGACGTCCACCGCACTGCGCCGGTCCACCCAGGCGCGGGCGGCCAACCCGCCCGCCTGGTCATGGATCAGGCAGGTGTCCAGCTCGGGGTTCAGCTGAGGTCTGGCGAACTCGGCGGCAATGGCGCCGATATCGGTGTGCACCTGCCCGAGGAGGTCGCGCTCGCAGGCCTCGACCAGGCGATGGATGTCACCGGTGTCCTCCTGATCGGCAGGCCGGGCTCGATACCCCGGCGGAAGCGCCGGAAGTAGTTGTGACAACGGAGGACACTCCCAGGGTCGCGGTGTCGACTACGGGCATGGCGCCGTGGCAGTGTGCCGTCGCGCGCCCTCAGGATCAACCGAATAACCCCGAGGTGGGAGATCGAAGGGCTTCCGCTGCACCACGCCCAACGACTGCGACTCCAGCACTACTTCGAACATCGGGCGATGCCGTACCTGGGATGGACACCGAGCAGAACGGTCGCCGGCCCGGCTCCGCTCCGGCAGATCCGAAGCGGAGCCGGGCCCACGACGGCGGGTCAGTGGATGTTCGTGTCGTTGCCGTAGGCGGTGCACGAGATCGGCGTGGTCGTGAGGGACTTGGTGGCGCAGAGGTAGACGGTGCTCACGACCGCGGTGGGCACGGTCTGGTTGACGGGCACGCTGCCGGGGCCGCAGATGCCCGCGGCATCGACGTAGCCGTAGAAGAACCCGCCGAGCGAGTTCGTGACCTCCAGCTCGTAACAGCCGGAACCCGTGTTGGTCAGGGTCCCCTTGACGACGAGGGTCGTGGTTCCGTTGACGGTGGTAGCCGTGACCGTCCCCGAGGCGGAAGCCGTCTGGAAGCTGTTCGCCCACGGGGCGGTGGTGACGGTGTCAGCGGAAGCCGCCGGGGCGAAGGCGATGGCGGCAGCTGCGAGGGCAGCGGTGACGACGCCGAGCGAGCGAATTCGCATGAGAACTCCATAGCTGTCGGTTTCGTGGTTACCCGTTCAGGATGAGCAAGAAATCGGCTTCGGCTCAATGGAATTGGCGCTCATGCCTGTCAACTGCCTGGGAATCGGGCGGTCCTGTCGACTGGACGCCGTCGGTGCGGTAGATGCAGCGTCAGGTGGTGGCGAGGTGGTCGTTGACGGCTTTGTGGAGGGCTTTCATGCGGGCGAGGGTGGTTTCGATCTCCTGGTGGTGGGCGGAGGTCATGGCGTTGAGCTTGCGGCCGAGGGCGTAGAGCTCGGCGAGGGCGGCCTGGCGGTCGAAGGGGAGGGTGGTGAGGGGGTCGGGGGTGGTCATGCGTGGAGGTTCCTCTCGGCGGCGTGGGCGGCGCGGATGGCGGCGCGGTGGAGCATGCGGTTGGCGCGTTCGAAGCCGGCCAGGCACCAGGGGATGGTGATCCGCAGGCCGGTCGCGGTGGTGATGACGGGACCGGGGGCGACCAGGGCGGGTCGCTGGCAGCAGTGGCAGCGCCCGAGGACGAAGGCGGCCGGGGGCGGGACGGGGATGGCCGTCACGGGGCGGGGGTGGCGGGTTCGATGGAGTAGGCGCAGGCCTCCCACTCGCAACCACCGCACCGGGGGCGGAGGTAGACGGTGGGCTCCTTGCCGAAGCCGGGGGCCATGTAGATGCCGGTGAGGCCGGTGGTGAGGTCCCGGACGAGTTCGCCGGGGGTGGGGGCGTACAGCGTCCGCTGGGGGTGCGAGGGGTACGTGCGCGCGCTCACGGCCGCTCCTTTCCGTAGTCGTTCCACTACAGGATTCGTCATTCGGAGCTACCGTCGGAAGGGGGTCGCACTCGACAATTGAGCCTGGTAGGACTCAGCGACGGAGGATCGAACAGTCGTGCGCAAGACAACACTTGATCCATCGCTATCTCCCGGAGCCGCCTTCGGCGTGCAGCTCCGCAGGCTACGAGAGGCGTTGGGCCTGACACAGCGGGAGCTCGGCGTCCTGATCGGGTTCAGCAACGCGTGGGTGAGTTGCATCGAAAGAGCGACACGCATTCCTACCTACGACTTCGCCGTGCGGTGTGACACCGCCCTGGCCACCGGCGGGACGCTCGAGCTGATGTGGTGGGGGCTCAAGCACAGCAGCTTCATCGAGGGATTCGCGGAGTACGCGGTGCTGGCGGCCAAGGCCATCGCCATCCGCCTCTTCGAACTGAGCGTGATCCCCGGCCTGTTGCAGACCGAGGAGTACGCGGCGGTGCTCGCGGCGGCGGAGGTCAAGCGCGGGAACATCAGCGAGGAGCAGGCGAGTGAGCGGGTCAGCTTCCTGATGGCACGCCAGAAGCAACTCCTCGACCGCACACCCGCGCTGGTCTTCCATGCCGTCCTGGACGAGAGCTGCCTCCGCTGCGGGGTCGGCGGCCCGGCCGTCATGGCCCGGCAGTTCGACCACCTGGAGGCCATCGCCTCCCGGCCCGGTATCACGCTCCAGATCGCGCCGTCCTCCCTGGGCGCGGCACGGCCGTTCGTCCTGCCGGTCACGATCCTCACCATGCCCGACCGGTCGCTGGTCGGGTACACCGAGACCGTGAAGCGGGGCTTCCTGGAGCGGGACAGCACCACCGTCGCGGCCTGGCTGAGGGGCTACGATCAACTTCAGATCGAATCGCTCTCCCAGAGCGCCTCCCTGAGCCCCATCCGCGCAGTACGGAAGGAACTTCAATGGACGGACAACTCCCTGACCTGACCGCCGCGTCCTGGACCAAGTCCTCCCACAGCGCCAATGGCGGGCAGTGCGTCGAGGTCGCCTGGGGCTTCCCTGGCATCGTCCCCGTCCGTGACTCCAAGGACCCCGAGGGAGGCGCCCTGGTGTTCGGCGCCAGCGCGTTCGGTGCCTTCATCGACGGCGTGAAGAACGGCGCCTTCTGAACCACCCGCACCACGATGGCCCGTCCACCCCGGACGGGCCATCACGCTTTCCGCCCCGCCCTCAACTCCCGCACCACCGCCCGCACCGCCGCCGTCCCCGCCAGCTCCGGCGTCGTCACGTACCCCACCTGCCGCACCGGACGCCCCTCCCCCAGGTCCGCGACCTCCACGCCCCCCGGCGCCCCCGTCAACGACAGCTCCGGCATGATCGCCATCCCGTGCCCGCCCGCCACCAGCGCCAGCACCGCCCCGTCGTCCTCCGCCTGCACGGTCGCCGCCGGGATCCAGTCCTGCGCCTTCCACCAACTCCTCGTATAAGAGCCGCAGTTCTCATCCCAATCGATCAACGGCAGCGCACGCGGCTCCGCATGCCCGACCGGGTGCACCAGCGCATACGGCTCCTCCGCCAGCACCCCCGACACCAGCCCGCCCGGCAGCGGCGTCGATCCCCCCAAGGTCGCGATCCCCAGCTCCGCCCGCCCGTCCACCACCTCGCCCGCCGTCCCCCGCCCCAACTCCCGCACGATCCGCACCCGGACCTCCAGCTCCGGGTACCGCGCCCGCAACCGTTCCAGCACCGGCGGCAGCAGGTACAGCGCCGCGCTCCGGAACGCCGCGATCCGCACGACTCCGGCCACCGCCCCGGGGACCCGCGCCTCCGCCACCATCACCTCCAGCAGCCGCAGCACCCGCCGCGCGTGCCCCACCACCCGCTCGCCGGCCGCCGTCGGCTTGGCCCCCGCCCGCCCCCGCTCGAACAGCACCGCCCCGACCTTCCCCTCACTCCCCCGCACCGAGTGCGACACCGCACTCTGCGTCAGCCCCAGCTCCACCCCCGCCGCCGAGAACCCACCCCGCTCGGCAACGGCCACCAGCACCCGCAGTTCCTGCGGAAGGAGATCAGCCACAGCTCCCCCACCTCGTTCTATGAGCAGCATTCATGGAACCGCACGACAGATGAACGGAACCAGCTGCCGACCCTCCCCATTCCCGACCTACCGTCCACCCCATGACCGAGACCGCCCGCACCGTCCAGCAGACCGCCCGCCCGCACGGCTTCCCCACCCCCGCCCACTTCGCCGTCACCGAACACGACCTCCCCACCCCCGCCCCGGGCACCGCACTGCTCGAGAACCTCTACTGGTCCGTCGACCCGTACCACCGCGAGATGATGGACGACGTACCCGGCGGCTTCGACCTGAACGCCCCCCTCGAAGGCCGCTCCATCGGCCGCGTCATCGACTCCCGCACCCCCGCCTACCGCGAGGGCGACCTGGTCCTCCACCGCCACGGCTGGCGCACCCACGCCACGGTGACGCCCGCCGAGTCCCGCAAGCTGCCGCACTTCGACGGCGTCCCGCTGAGCACCCATCTGAGCCTGCTCGGCGGCACCGGCCTGACGGCCTACGTCGGCCTGACCCGGATCGCCCGGCTCCAGCCCTCCGACGACCTCTTCGTCACCGGCGCTGCCGGCGGCGTCGGCACGGCGACGGCCCGCTTCGCCCGCCTGCTGGGCGCCGGCCGTCTGGTGGGCAGCGCGGGCTCGCCCGCCAAGGTCGCCCACCTGCTCGGCTCGGTGGGCTACGACGCCGCCTTCGACTACCACGACGGCCCCGCCGCCGAACTGCTCGCCGCAGCCGCCCCCGACGGCGTCGACCTCGTCATCGACAACGTCGGCGGCGAACAACTCGCCGCAGCGATAGCCTCGTTGCGCGAGTTCGGCCGGATCGTCCGGATCGGCACGATCAGCCAGTACAACACCCCCGAGGCCCCGGCCCCCCGCATCCACTACCCGGACATCGTCGAGAAGAGCCTGCGCATGGAGGGCTTCCTGGTGAGCAACTACCGGGAGGTCCAGGAGGAGTTGTACGAGTTCGCCGTCCCGCACCTGCAGTCCGGCGCCCTCACCGCCGACGAGACGGTGGTGGACGGCTTCGACAACCTGGTGCCCGCCTTCCTGGGCATGCTGCGCGGCGAGAACACCGGCAAGATCATCATCAGGGATCCGGCCGCCGCCCGCTGACTCCCCGCGGCTCCCCCGCGCCGTTCTCCGGAACGAAGCCGAGCCTTGGCCAAACCGTTGCCGACAGGCCGCGGGGCCTGACCATCCCTCGAGCGGACGGGTCGTTAGGGTGTCCGAGTCCGCCACTAAAGTGACGGACCAACGGGGAGAGATCGTTCGGGCGGGGTGGCGGGTGACCGCGCCGCGCCGAATGGCGTTTCCCCGGGTGAGACCGGTCCCGGCCGGAGCTGCCACGCGGCACCACAGACCCGACCCACGCACGGAGAAGACGAGACGATGTCCGAAAACCTCAACGAGACCAGCGACCGCGGCGCCGAGGACTCCGGCACCGATGACGCCACGCGAGGCCGGCACCGCGGAGTGCTCGCCACCGACGACACCAGCGAGGCCAGCCCGCACGGCCGCCACCGGCTGGACGCGGCGGCCTACTGACCCGTCGGCCGACTCGAGCGGCATCCCGAGGGGCCCGGTTCCGCGGCAGCGGAGCCGGGCCTCTTGCTACCCGCGGGTAATCGCCGGCCGTCGCCGGTGCGAGGATGGAAGCCCTACCGGAAACCCACGCCAGGGAGCACCGCCGATGACCCAGACCCAGCCCGCCCCCGCCCCCGAGGTGCTGGCGGCCTTCGAGGCGGCGGACGGCTTCATGCCGGTGGACGAGGGACTGGCACTGTACGCGGCGGCGGTGGAGGCGGCGGAGCGGACCGGGCTGCCGGTGCTGGAGATCGGCACCTACTGCGGCCGGTCGGCGATCCTGCTCGCCGACGCCGCCCGGCGCACCGGCACGGTGGCGCTCACCGTGGACCACCACCGCGGCTCGGAGGAGCAGCAGCCGGGCTGGGAGTACCACGACACCACCCTGGTCGACCCGGAGGTCGGCCTGATGGACACCCTCCCCCGGTTCCGCCGCACCCTGCACCGGGCCGGGCTGGAGCAGCACGTGATCGCCCTGGTCGGCCGGTCCCCGCAGGTGGCGGCGGTCTGGGGCGGCCGGCTGGCGCTGGTCTTCATCGACGGCGGGCACACCGACGAGCACGCCACCGGCGACTACGAAGGGTGGGCGCCGCACCTGGCGGACGGCGGCCTGCTGGTGGTGCACGACGTCTTCCCGGACCCGGCGGACGGCGGCCAGGCCCCGTACCGGGTCTACCTGCGGGCGCTCGCGGAGGGCTTCGAGGAGGTGGCGGTCACCGGATCCCTGCGCGTGCTGCGCCGCGCGGTGCGGTGACCCCGGGTGGTCCGCCGCGGTACATCGGCGCGATTTTACGGAGCCGACGCCCTCCCGCCCGGCCACGGCCGGTACGGTGACGACGGGCAGAAGCGGACCCGGCGCAACCGACGGACCTGAAGGCGGGGGCCACCGAGCATGACGGACCAGGGCGACATGACACCTGCGGTCTGGGACCCGACCGCCAACGGCGGCGCGGGCGGCTGGGTGCGCCGTCCGGTCCCGGGCGCGCCGCGGCCCGCCGCCGCGCCGCCCGTCCCGCCGGCTCCCCCCGGCCCGCCCGGCTCGGCACCCGGCCGGCCCCCCGGCCCGCCGCCCGGCATGCCCCCGGCCCGCCCGGCCGGACCGCCGACCGCCGGCGCGCCCGGTGCCGTGGGCGACCAGGGCCCGCCGCTGGGCGCCCGCCCCTACCTGCCGCCGGGCCAGCCGCCCGGCCCGCCCGCGCCCGCCGGCTACGGCTTCCCGCCGCCGCAGGGCCCGGGCGCCGCCGCGCCGACCCAGTCGCTGCCGCCGGTGCGGGCCCCCCTCGCCAAGCAGCCCGGCCCGTTCCAGCAGCCCGCCCCGGGCTACCCCCCGCAGCCCGCCCCCGGCTACTCCGGGCCCCCCGGCTACCAGCCCGCCCCCGGCTACCCGCCCCAGCGGCCGCAGCAGCCCGGCCCGTTCCAGCAGCCCCCGGCCGGCTACCCGCAGCCGGGCGGCGGCCTCGACCTCCCCGGCCGGTACGAGGAGGACGAGTACGACGAGGACGAGGACCGCCCGGCCCGCCGCGCCCCGCTGCTGATCGGCGCCGGCCTGGTGCTGCTGCTCGCGGTCGGCGGCGGCGCCGTGGTGGCGATGCAGAACTCCGGCTCGGACAAGGCAGCCGGCAAGCCGGCCCCGCCCGCCGCCACCTCCCCCGCCGCCCAGCCGAGCGCGAGCGCCGCCGCCCCCTCGGGCGGCCCGGCGTCGGGCAGCCCGTCCGCCCCGGCCAGTGCGAGCGCCAGTGCCGGCGCCGGTCCGAACGCGCAGAACGAGGCCAAGTCGCTGGACGACCTGCTGAACCGCGGCGAGTCGGCGAAGGCGCCGATCGGCAGCGCGGTGGCCAAGGTGGCCAGCTGCCCGGCCAAGGCGGACATCGACAGCGCCGCCCAGGTCTTCGACAGCGGCGCCCAGCAGCGCGACCAGCTGCTGGCCGACCTCGGCCAGCTCAACCTGGCCGATGTGCCCGGCGGCGCCGACGCCGTCCAGAGCCTGAAGTCGGCCTGGCAGACCTCCGCCGACATCGACCGCGCCTACGCGGCCTGGGCCCGCTCGGTGAGCGCCAGCGGCTGCGGCGGCGGCAAGACCGCGCCCAGCACGCCCGACAAGCAGAAGGCCGACCAGCTCAACCCGCAAGCCACCCAGGCGAAGCAGGACTTCGTCGCCAAGTGGAACGCGCTGGCCGGGAGCTACGGCCTGGCCAGCCGGACCTGGGACAGGATCTGAATCCGTGAACCGAAGCACCACCGCACCGACCGCCGACACCTCCCGGAGCGGTGCGCCCCGGCGCGCCGCGGGCTTCCGCCGGGCGGGTGCGGCGGTGCTCGGCAGCGTGCTGCTGGGCTGCGCGCTGGCCGGCTGCGGCGGCACCAGCGCCGCCTCCAGCCCGGCGGCCGCCCTGCCGCTGCCCGCCCAGCAGCAGGACTACGCGACGGCCGGCGCCCCGTCCTCCTGGCCGACCGCCGCCGCCCAGCCCTCCGGCGCCGGCGGCACGACGGCCGCCGCCGTGCCGCCGGCCGGGCCGGGCAGCGCCTCGCCGGGCGACCCCAAGCCGCTGAGCGGGCGCACCATCGTGGTCGATCCCGGCCACAACCCGAACAACACCGCGCACCCCACCGAGATCAACCGCCAGGTGGACGTGGGCAACGGCCACAAGGAGTGCGACACCACCGGCACCGAGACCAACGCCGGCTATACCGAGGCCGCCTACTCCCTGGACGTCTCGCACCGGCTGCGCGACCTGCTGCAGGGCCTGGGCGCCACGGTGGTCCTGACCCAGGACGGCGACCGCGGCTTCGGACCCTGCGTGGACGAGCGGGCGGCGATCGGCAACAAGGCGCACGCGGACGCGGCGATCTCGATCCACGGCGACGGCGGGCCGGCCTCCGGCAGCGGCTTCCACGTGATCATGCCGGCCAAGGTGGTGGCCGGGAAGGCGGACAACAGCGCCGTCGTCGCCCCGTCGCACACCTTCGGGCTGCTGCTGCGCGACGCCTTCCACCAGGCCACCGGGGAGCCGTTCGCGGACTACGTCGCCGATCAGGGCCTGGACACCCGGGACGACCTGGGCGGCCTCAACCTCTCCACCGTGCCCAAGGTCTTCATCGAGACGGGGAACATGCGCAACAGCGGGGACGCCCAGCGGATGACCGATCCGCAGTGGCGCCAGCGCGCCGCCCAGGGGATCGCGGACGCCTTCACCGCCTTCCTCACCGGCGGCTCGAACGGCTCCGGAACCAAGCCCGGTCCGGCCTCCGTCCCGTCCTGAGGGCACCACGGGCTGACCTGTCCGACGCGGGATCAGTAGACTCACTGCCCGTTACGCCGACACGACACACCAGCGAGGGGACCGAACAGTGAATCTGCGCGCTCTCACCAGGGGAGATGCCGCCATCGCCGGTGCGGCCGTCCTCCTCTTCATCTCATCCTTCCTGCCGTGGTACTCGATCACGGTCGACTGCCCGCCGTCCGACTGCGGCCGGTACGCCATGTCGCACACGGACTCGACGAGTGCCTGGAACACCGACCTGTTCCCGGTGCTGCCCTCGATCTTCCTGCTGGGCATCGCCGCCGCGGCGCTGATCCTGCTGCAGCGGTTCCAGGGCGAGGCGGCCAAGACCCGCCAGATCCTCGGCCTGCGGCTGGACCAGTGGGGCATCGCCTTCGCGGTGGTCTCGCTCTGGACCGCCGTCTGGTCGCTGGGCGCCGGCACGGACCACTCCTGGGGCGCCTACCTCGGCCTGCTCTCCGCCCTGGTGCTGGCGGGCGCGGCCGCGGCCGGTCCGCTGGTGCCCGCGCTGCAGGCGCCGCTGGTGGTCGACAAGCCGGCCCACCCGCTGCCGGCCCAGGGCGGCTACCCCGGCCCGAACTTCCAGCAGCCCGGTGGCGGCTACGGCTACCCGGGCCAGCCCAACGCCTTCGGCCAGCCCGGCCAGCCGCAGCAGGGCGGCTACGGGTACCCGGCGCCGGACGCGGGCCAGGTCGGCCTCGGCCAGCCCGGTCCGGGTCAGCCGGGTGTGGGCCAGCCCACCTTCGGCGGCCAGCCGGGCCAGCCGCAGTTCGGCGGCCAGCCGGCGGCCGGTGAGCCCGGCCCGTTCGGCCAGCCCGCCCCGTCGCAGCCGGGCGGCGGCACCTTCGGCAACGCCGCCCCGGTCGCGCCGCAGGACCCCTTCGCCCCGGCCGCCCCGGCCGCCCCGCAGGACGCCTTCGCCCCGGTGACGCCCGCCGCGGCGGCGCCGGAGTCGGCCGCCGAGCAGACCGCGGTGCTGCCGCCCACCCTGGGCACCGACCCGTCCCCGGCGGCCGCCGCCGCGCCGATCCCGGCCCCGGCGCCGGCCGCCGACTTCGCCCCGTTCTGGTTCGCCGTGCCGGCCCCGCGCCCGCTGGCGCCCAAGGACGGCCCGGCCGGCCCGCCGGTCGGCCAGCTGGTGCCAGGCACCTGGTACCTGGCGGTGGAGCAGCGCGGCGCCGCGCTGGTCGCCCAGCTGCAGGACGGCACCCAGGGCGTGCTGCACGACGTCAACGGCATCCAGCGCGGCTGAGCCCACGGTTCGTGGGGGAGGGGGGGGGGGGGGGGGGGGGGGGGGGGGGGGGGGGGGGGGGGGGGGCGGGGGGGGGGGGGGGGGGGGGGGCGGGGGCCGCGGGGC
>NZ_JBIAGU010000033.1:0-113542 GCF_042869935.1 Kitasatospora sp. NPDC006697 | reverse complement strand
CACTCAACGCCTTTGAGATCGCCTTCGACGGCCGACTCTCCGCCGGCCGCCGCTGACTCAACCCAACCGAGTTACACCGTTCACTGGACAGACCCAGCCGTCCCGCATGGTGGACGCGATTGCTGTGGCTTTCGTCACTTAGCGTGCCGGATCGGTTGCTGGCAGCCGCACTGGGGAAGTTCGCTCATTGGCCATGGCGGCGCCCGATTCGGCTCATCGTTTCCCGTTAACTCGCCTTTCTGTTAGGGGAATTGAACGATCGCCAGGTGGCAGTCGGGTTGGCTGGATGGCGAAAGGGGGGATCGAGGGGGCATGCAGCGGGTGTGACTCTGCGCCTGGTCATGCAGGTAAAGAAAAGGTAATTTCATTCCTTATGAAGAATGAGTGGACCTTCGGTGGTGGTCAGTCGTCCGGCTCGGTCGGAAGAAGGCTCGGGGTGGGCCTCGTCGCGGTGGCGGCCGCGTTCTGGGTGGCGGGGTGCGAGCCGGCCGCGAGCGGGACGGCTGCGCCCGGCGCCGCCGGGACGTCCGCGTCCAATGCGGTCGGGACGCCTGTGCCCGATGTGGTTGGGATGCACGGTGACAAGGCGAGGGACGCTCTGCAGAAGCCGGGCGCGCCCATAGCCAAGGATGTCACCTTCCAAGATGTGAAGGCCGGCGAGTCACACACGCGCTCCGTCATCGTCACGGGCAACTGGAAGGTCTGCTCGCAGACGCCCGCCGCGGGCTCGCCGTCGGTGAAGGACATCACGGTGAAGCTGTCCGTGGTGAAGAACGAGGAGGACTGCCCCGGCTCGTCGCCGTCCGCCGTCCCGTCGGCCGTGCCGTCCGCCGCGGCGACGCCCGCACCGGACGCGGCCCCCTCGACCCAGGCCCCGGCGGCGCTCCCGACCCAGTCGACCGACACCTCCACCCCGCCGCCGGCCCCTGCGGCCGCACCGACGCAGCCGGCCCCGCAGGCGGCCGGATCGTGCAAGTCGCACACGGTGGCCTACTGCGGATGGGACCGGGGCGAGACGCCCGCGCAGCAGGGCGAGACAGCCACCTGCAAGGACGGCTCCATCTCGAACTCCGCCGACGCCGGCTCCGGTACCTGCTCCCACCACGGGGGAGTGCGGGTCTGGTTCAAGTAGCACGCATGTCGAAGGCGCCAAGCGACGGCTGGGTGCCTTCGATTCGGACGGGGAAATCCGGTGCCGGGCCGGACGGGCGAGGAACAGCGAGCCACCGTGGCCAAGGCACGGGCAGTTGTCCGGGGTAAGGCCCTGCGCACTCTACTCCGTAAAGCTGCCTAATCCGGTCGTCTGCCGCAGAGGTTGGTGTCGATTCGATGTCCTTCTCGCCGGACGGGAACTCTTCCGGCGCCGCGTGTCGTATGGTCCCTTGCTGCCCCGCCGTCAAAGCGAAAGGACCGCATGGCCGACTACGATCATGACTTCTACGGCCCCGCCGCCGAATTCTCCCCCACGCCGATTTTCGCTACTCCGCATCCCGCTGAACTCAACCCCCGCGGGATCACCATCACCTGCGCCAAATGTGGCGCCTGCCGAGACTGGCTCCTCCTCGCCGTCCGCGACCTCGTCTTCGTCCGCTGCCGCTGCGCCCACGAATGGCGCGAGCCCGACCTTACCCGCGCCTACTTCGACCTGCACTTCGTCGCCCCCGAGGACGAGTGCGAGCGCTGGGATGACTCCGAGGACTCTATGAGAGCCCTTGGCTTCGACGGCCTCCTCGCCGGCGCCACCTGGAACCTCGACTAACGTCCCCCGCCTCCGCCGCCCGCCCAGCGGCTGAACAACCAGGCGATTCAGCCACTCGGCGGGGAAACCGTCCGGAAGAGCAGTAAAGGTGATGTCCACCGGGCGAACAGTTCAGGTCTTTCGCTCGGTGAGAAATAAGCCCAGCCGCTGAGCGAACGGGACCCTCGATAGCCTTTGAAATAGGTCGCCAGATGAGAAGAACGACAACGGCCACCGGAATGCCGTCCCTAAGCGGAGAAAAAGTATGCCGGTGCGGATGTGATGGTGGTCTCTCGCTGATCGCGTCGATCTTGAGACCGTCTGTGTGCTATGTTCTGTGGTCCAATCGAAAATAGGCGACCCCGGCGGTGCTGGAACACCCCGGGGTCCGGCAACAGGAGCTGGAACTCCCGATGCGCGTCCATCGTACCGAACACGTACGGCACTTCACCGTGCTGCCTAACTCCGTGCTGCAGTGCCGGCGGCTGTCCTTCGCCGCCCGGGGCCTGCTCGCCGATCTCCTCTCCCGTCCCGACGGCTGGCGCGAGAATGCGCAGCACATGGCCGACACCAGCCCCCAGGGTCGCAGCGCGGTCCGCAAGGCCCTGAAGGAGCTGACGGAGGCCGGCTTCTACCGGGTCGAGAAGGTCCGCATGCCCGACGGCACGAGCCGCAGCGAGGCCCACGTCTACGACACCCCGCAGTTCGCTCTGCCGGGTGCCACCCGTCCGGCCTCCGGTTCAGCGACCACCGGCGGTGCTGACGCCCCTGTAGTAAAGAACCTGGTCAAAGAACCCACCCACCCCACCGAGCCTGTCGATGGCCAGCAGGCCGCCGACGAGGCGGCGGAGGAGTCGGGAGGGCGGGAGGATGATCATCGGCAGACCGAGCAGGTTCCGCCGATACCGGACGAGCAGACCCGCGAGGCCGTCGCCACGCTGTTCCGGGTGACCCGGCCCGAGCCGCGCCTGCACCTCGGCGAAGCCGAAGCCCGCACCCTCGCCCCGCTCGTCGCCCACTGGCTGGCCCGAGGCGCCACCCCCACCGCCCTCGCCGCCGCCCCAATCCCAGGGCTGCCAGCCCAGCTCCACTCCCCAATAGCCGTTCTCCGCAACCGACTCGAACGCAAGCTGCCACCCGCCAAGGCCCCCGTGCAGCCCGCACCGGCCCGGTACTTCGAGTGTGCCAAGTGCCATGACCCCGTGCCCCAACCGGGCATCTGCCGCTCCTGCGCGGGCCTCGTACCCCGCCCGATCAGGGTCGGCGGCGGCGAAGCCGCAACCCCGAGGGGTGCAGCTCTGGCGCGTGCGGCGCTGCTTGCGGTCCGAGCGCCCGCTCGGAGCCTTTCTGACCTCGTCTCTGTCGGGTGATCAGGCGTCCGACCGCATGGTGCATGGTGGGGTCGGGCGAGCGCTCAGCGGGGAGAGTGGGCCTGGCGAGCGCGTTAGTGCCCTGCTCGCGCTTCCGGGCATTGGGGGCGGATGCGGGAACCCAGCCGAGCACCCATCCTGTCAGCTCGACGCTTCAAGATCGGTTGAGCAGCACCGAAACCCAGTGTCGTCGTCGAGCATGGTCTCCGCCGCGTCGTTGTACGCCGAAGGGGCGGCTCTGGCGAACGGGCTGGTGAAGGCGCCGGCCTTGAGTTCTCGCCGTCCCGGCTCGGGCTCGTCCGAGCACCACTCCCAGGTGTTGCCGCAAAGGTCGTAGACGCCGTACGGGCTGACGCCGCTGTGGTAGCGGTCGACCGGGGTGGTGGAGCCGATGCCGCCTTCGCGGCTGTTGCACTTGGCTGGGGTCGGCCGGTCGCCCCACGGGTACAGGTGCCCGCGTGGGCCGCGGGCCGCCTTCTCCCACTGCAGGCTGGTGGGCAGTGCCTTGCCGGCCCAGCGGGCGTAGGCGGTGGCGTCGTGCCAGGTGACGAAGACGACGGGGTGGTCACGTAGGCCTGCTGGGCATCGGCCGTTGGGCCAGTGCTGCGGCGCCGGGTGCTTGGTGGCCGCGACGAACCGGGCGTAGTCGGCGTTGGTGACCGGGAAGACGTCGATGTAGTACGCGGCCAGCCACACCGGCTCGTTGTCGGGGCCGGAGAGGAACACCCCGGCCTCGATCAGGGCCATCTGCCTGCCGTCGGTGTGGTGCCGTCTGTGGTCCTGCCGGGGGAGCACAGGCGTGGCGCTGCCCTGCTCCGCGGGGTCGGACGGGACGGTGGTGAGCCGTGCGAAGCGCTCGTGGACCTCGGGGCCGGAGGAAGCCAACGAGGTGTCCAACGCGGCCTGGTTCACCGGTCTGGGCTGGATCCCCGCACCGCGCGCCTCCCACTTCGAGACCATCCGGTCGCTGACGCCGAGGTGGCTGGCGAACGCTTCGATGCTCATCCGCTTGGCCTGTCGGAGGGCCCTGACCTCGAACCCGGTCCACAGTTCGACAGTTGCCACCGTGCTCGCTCACCCCCATGGTGTGTCGTCCTCTGCAGAGCCCTCCCGTGCGCCGGGCAACTAGATCAAGTCGCCCGGTACTTCGTTGTACTCCTTGCGAAGCTGTTCGATGACCGGGTGGGTGGCGGGCAGGGCGAGGCCGTCCACTCCGCTGATGGCGCGCACGCCGATGCCGACGTTCGTGGCGAAGGCGGCGTCGTAGCCGGCAATGTCGGCCAGGGTCACCTGTGCAGCGGTGGACGGGTGGGCTTGGCGCAGCAGTTCCATGGTGGTGCCGACCAGGCATTCGGCGTCAGGCCAGACCACGCGGTCGTCCTTGACGAACCCGATGTTCCACGTGCCGCCCTCGGAGATGACCGACTGGGCGTCGGTGAAGAGCGCGTCGTCGAAGCCGGCCCGCTGCGCATTGCGGCGGTGCCGGAGCGAGCCGAAGAGGCCGATGCTCTTCACCAGCGGCATGTCGCGGGTGAAGACGACCGACTGGACCCGCAGCGGCGGCAGGGGGAGCGAGCCTGCTGGCCGGGTCGTCACCAGGACCTGCGGGTGCGCGTCATCGCCGACGTGGCCGAGGTCCATCCCCGGGTCGAAGACGGTGATCCGGACCACGCAGGTCCCGCTCGCCGGCACAGCTCGCCGGGCGAACTCCCGGACGCGGTCGGTGTCGAGGTCGACGCCGAACACGGCCTGGCAGTCGCGCTGCAGACGCGCGAAGTGGAGGTCGAGGCCGCGTACCCGGCCGTCCTCGACGCGCATCGAGGTGAAGTGCCCGAAGTTGGTCAGGGCAAGGGCCTGGAGGTCGGCCAGGCCGATCGGACTACCGTTCAGTTCCGCCATGGGCCCAAGCATGGCACTACGTCACGACGCGGTGACGCACTTCTCGAACTCGGGGCAGCAAGTTCGGTGACGGTTCGGTGCCGGGTCGGGGGGAGGACGTGACGCCGAAGTCACCTTCCGCGTCAGGCTTGTCACCCAACGTTGGCGGCAGCCGATCGCCCACCCTGCGCGATACGGCAGGCAAGAGGCACGAACTCCCGAGCCAGCAAAGACCATTCTGCTCCCGACCCGGGAGGATCCCGTGTCACAAGCGCAACTCTGTTATAGCCAGCTGATGCTGGCGGACACCCCCAACGCGGTTCAGTGGGCCAGGCGCCACGCCGTCGACGTCCTGCGCCGCTGGCTGGTCCCCCCCGACGTCGTCGAGGTGGCCAGACTGCTCGTGTCCGAGCTCACCACGAATGCGGTGCGTCACCCGCAGGCCGGCGACGACCTCTCGCCGTACTCGCCCAGTTCGCCCGTCCGCTCGGTCGTCCTGCGGCTGGTGTCGGAGGATGACAACCTCTTCCTGCTGGTCCAGGACGGTGACGCCCGGCCGCCGACGCTCAAGTCCGTCGGGGCCGATGCGGAGAGCGGCCGGGGTGTCTTCCTGGTGGACGCACTGAGTGCTGGCTGGGGCTATTACCACCCGGCAGGCCTCACAGGGAAGGTGGTCTGGGCCCGGCTGAGTCTCGCCAGCGGGCCCAGCGAATCTCCCAGACCCGGCGATACCAGCCCGGCCGACGAAACCGTCTCAGCGCCCCCGCTCCTGATCGCCCGGACCCTCGTAGGCCTTCGGGAACTCTGAGGCAGCCTAGCGAACGGCTGGCGCCGCCTCTTCCAAGCGGAGACCCAACTCACTTGCATCTATCACTGATTGGGGATAGCCATGTCCGAACCCATGTCCAAGGCCGGTCCGGCCGGCCCGCCGCCGCCCGGCTACCGCATGCTCGACTTCCTCGGCGGTGCGAGCCACCTGGTCGAGGAAACCACCTGCCGCGGCTGCTACATGAACTCCAGCGAGCAGCGCCTGCCCGACATCCTCACCCCGGTCTTCGACGACGGCATGATCACCGTCCGCCAGGACGCGGAGTGGACCGTGCCCGGGTTCATGGTCGTCGGGGTCCGACCCCACATCGGTGCCCTGGACGAGATGGGGCTGCCCCTGGTGGAGCGGATCGGCCGGGTGACGCACTTCGTCCGGCGCGCCATGCGCTCCTGCCTCGGCCTGTCGGCGGTCCAGATGTACCAGGAGGAGAAGCTCGACCGCCCCCACTTCCACCTCTGGATGCTGCCGCTGTGGCCGGACGTCATGGCCGCCCACAACATCAACCCCCGGATCTACGAGTCGAACATCGCCCGCTACCTGCGCCTCTTCAGCCTCGACTCGCACGAACCGGCCATCCGCCACTGCGCCGAGCAGGTGCGCGACTACCTCGCCGCCATCCCGGAGCTGCAGGCCGGCACCGTCCTCTGACATCCACCGATCGCCTCTGCGGCCGGTCGGCCGGTCCGGCAGAGCGCACGGCGAGGGGAACCGAACAGCATGCGCATCGCCCATGTCGCCCCGCTGTGGGAGAGCGTCCCGCCGCGCGGCTACGGTGCCGTCGAGTCGCTGGTCGCCGAACTCGCGGCGGCCCAGGTGACCGACGGACACGAGGTCACCGTCTTCGCCTCCGGCGACTCCAAGGTCGCCGGCAACCTGCGCACCACCGCGGAACTCGCCCTCAACACGGACGAGCGGGTCCGCGAGCCCGAGATCTACCGGATGCTCCAACTGCAGGACGTCCACGACCACGCCAACGAGTTCGACGTCATCCACTCCCACGTCCACTCCAACAGCGGCTGCCTGGCCGTGCCGGCCCTGCAGAACCTGCGGACCCCGGTCGTGCACACGGTCCACTGCTTCTTCAACGAGGACAACTCCCAGCTCTTCCGCCGCTACGCGGCCGAGCGCTACGTGGCGATCAGCGCCGACCAGCGCGCCCGGCTGCCCGAACTCAACTACCTCGGCACCGTCCACCACGGCCTAGACGTGGAGGCCTTCCCATTCAGCACCGGGCCCAGCGGGGACTACCTGGTCTTCCTCGGCCGGATCCGGCCCGAGAAGGGGGTGCACGTGGCGATCGAGGCAGCCCGCGTGGCGGGCCTGCCACTGCGGATCGCCGGCCGGGTCAAGCCCGGCGACCAGGAGTACTTCCAGCGCCAGGTAGAGCCGCACCTGGACGGCGCCCGGGTGAGCTACCTCGGCGAACTCGGCTTCGACGCGAAGACGTACCTGCTGGCCGGCGCCCGCGCCACGCTGATGACCTCGCTCATCCCCGAGCCCTTCGGCCTCGTCCCCATCGAATCGATGGCGTGCGGCACACCCGTGGTGTCCCTGCGCACCGGGGCCGCCACCGAGCTGATCCAGCACGGCATTACCGGCTACCTCGCCGACAGCGCACACGGCCTGGCCGACTCCCTCCGGCGGGTTCACGAACTCGACCGCGCCGCCTGCCGTCGCCACGTGGCCGCGACCTTCTCGATCCGCCGGATGGTCGACGGCTACCAGTCCGTCTACCTCCGGGCCACGGCACAGCACTGAGCCACCAGCACAGCACTGCCCACCAGCAACCTCCTCCTCGACCACTGGGGACTCCATGCACAGTGTCATCCTCAGCGCGGGCAAGAGCTGCTTCGTCGCCTGCCCAGGCTGCTACAACCACTTCGGTGCCACAGTCAGCGCCACCGCCGACGTGCTCGCCTTCGCCGCCGGCCTACGGAACCGCTTCGGCCTGGAACGGATCACCGTGGGCGGCGGCGACCCGCTCACCCGCCCCGACATCCTCGTGCTGCTCACCGGACTGCACACCCTGGGGCTGCGGATCCACCTGGACACGGTCGGTACCGCGTTCCTCGGCCCGGCCCGGATCCGCTTCATGGGCAAGGGCGTCGCCGAGCATGTGTCCGCGGACCGGGTAGCGGAGGTCGCCGACCTGATCGGCATCCCGCTCGACGGCAGCACCGACCGCATCCAGCAGCAGTTCCGCCGACATGCCAGTGTCTCGGCGCAGCAGGAGATCCTGACCCTGCTGGACACCGTCGGCGCGAGCGTCTGCATCAACACGGTGGTGCACTCCGGCAACCTCGACGACCTGGCACAGATCGCCAGCCTGTTGGCCGGTCACCCCAGCATCCGCGAATGGCAGCTCTTCCAGTTCATGCCCATCGGACCGCTCGGTCACCGGAACCGCGAACGGTTTCTCGTCACCGAAACCGACTTCCATCGCGCAATCATGACGATCCATCAGGAGATGCTGGGACGGATCCGCGTGGTGGCCAAGAGCGCGGCGGAGCGCAAGCACCGGTACCTGCTGATCGACTCCGCCGGCCTCGTCTGGACACCCGACCAGTCACCAGCACCCCCTTGGCAGACCGAGGACTCCAACGACCGGCGCCACCTGATCGGGAACATCACCGACCGCGACATCCTGGACCGTCTGGCCGACCAGCAGACCCGGGAGCCGGTGTGAGGGCCGACCTGCTCGCCGTGAGCACCCACCCCGACGACGAGGTGCTCCACTTCGGCGCCCTCCTCCACCAGAGTGCACAGGCCGGCGGAACGACCGTCACCGTCACCCTGACCCGTGGTGAGACAGGGCGGACCCTGGGCATCTGCTCCCGAGAGGACCTGCCCGCCGTCCGGGAGCTGGAATTGCACCGGGCCGCGGAAGCGCTCGGGACCAGCTGCGCCGAGGTGCACGGCCTCCCCGACGGAGACCTCGAACTCCACGAGGCAGCGGGGGTCGACCTGGTCCTCAGCGCGCTCCACCGCTGGCGACCCCGCCAGGTGGTGACCTTCCCGCCCAACGGGATGAACGGCCACCCGGACCACCGGGCCACCCACCGCATCGCGCTGGCCGCCCTGCAGCGGCACTCCGGTGCCCCGGAAGTCCTTCTAGCCACCAGCAGCACGCCGTACACCGAACCCGCCAGGCCCGGCTTCCTCGCGCCGGAGTTGGTCGAGGCGGCCCGCCTGGCTCCGACCTGGAAGGTGCCGGTCGGAGCCAGCCTGGAGGCGAAGCTGCGCGCCATGGGCCACTACGAGACCCAGGCGCGCAGCATCGCGAAGACCCTCCGCTGCTACCCCGGAACCCTCGTCACCGAGGAGTTCCACCAACTCGCCTGAACACGGACTCACACGGCGGTCGGCAGCAGCTTCCGCACGTGCTCCACCACCTCGGCCACCGGCACCAGCTGCGTCTCGCCGGTGGCCCGGGTGGTGACCTCGACGGTCCCCTCGGCCAGGCCGCGGGCGCCGACCGTGATCCGGTACGGGATGCCGATCAGCTCGACGTCGCTGAACTTCACCCCGACCCGCTCGTTGCGGTCGTCCAGCAGCACGTCCACCCGCTCGGCCCGCAACTTCCGGTACAGGTCCTCGGCGGCCTCGGCCACCGCGGCGTCGGTGACGCCCAGGACGACGAGCGCGACCTCGAACGGGGCCACGGAGACCGGCCAGACGATGCCCTTGTCGTCGTGGTGCGACTCCACGATCGACGCCATCGCCCGCTCCACGCCGATGCCGTAGCTGCCCATGGTCGGCACGACCCGGTCGCCGTCGGGGCCGAGCACGGTGACGCCGAGCTTCTCGGTGTACTTGCGGCCGAGCTTGAAGATGTGGCCGACCTCGATGGTGACCACCACGTCCAGGGGCTCGCCGCAGGTGGGGCAAGGCTCGCCGGAGACGACCTCGCGCAGGTCCGCCCACCGCTCCACCGCGATGTCCCGCTCCACCGCCAGGCCGCGCAGGTGGACGCCGTCGGCGTTGGCGCCGGTGGTCATGTCGGTGCGCCCGCGCAGGGCCTCGTCCGCCAGGATCGGCAGGCCGGTGACGCCGACGGCGCCGAGGCTGCCGGGCGAGGCGCCGAGCGCTGCCTGGATCTCCTCCACGGTCGCCGGGCGAACGGCGGTGGCGGCCAGGGTGTCGATGAGCTTCTGCTCGACCAGGCTGTGGTCTCCGCGCAGCAGCACCAGGGTCAGTTTGTCGTCGACCACGTACACCAGCGTCTTGACCTGACGCTCGGCCGGGACGCCGTGCAGGCGCGCCAGCTCCTCGATGGTGCGAGCCTCGGGGGTGTCGAACCGCTCGGGCACGTCCAGCCCGGGGCCGTCCACCACGATGGCCAGGGCGGAGGTGGCCTTCTCGGTGTTCGCGGCGTAGCCGCAGCCCAGGCAGCGGACCACCAGGTCCTCACCGGCGTCGGAGGGGCTCATGAACTCCACCGAGGCGCTGCCGCCCATGCTCCCGCTGGAGGCCTGCACGGCGATGGCCGGCAGGCCGAGCCGCTCGAAGATCCGCTCGTACGCGCCCCGGTGCAGGTCGAACGAGCGGTCCAAGCCCTCGTCGGCCGCGTCGAAGCTGTACGAGTCCTTCATGGTGAACTCGCGCACCCGCAGCAGGCCGCTCTTGGGCCTGGCCTCGTCGCGGAACTTGGTCTGGAACTGGTACCAGAGCTGCGGCAGGTCCCGGTAGGAGCGCAGCTCCTGGGACAGGACGGTGAAGATCTCCTCGTGCGTCATGCCGAGGGCCATGTCCGCGCCCTTGCGGTCCTTGAGCCGGAACATCTCCTCGCCCATGACCTCCCAGCGGCCGGTCCGTTGCCAGATCTCCGCCGGGTGCATCGCCGGCAGGACGAACTCCTGGGCGCCGATCGCGCTCATCTCCTCGCGGATGATGTCCACGATCTTCGCGCGGACGCGCACCGCCAGTGGCAGCAGGGAGTAGTGACCGGCCATCAGCTGCCGGACGAACCCTCCCCTCACCAGCAGGCGGTGACTCACCGCATCCGCGTCCGCCGGGTCCTCCCGGAGAGTGGGCACGTACAGCTGGGACCAACGCATGGGACCGGAGACCGTCCTCTCGGTGAAACTGCGGAGTGTCGCGGCGGCGCTCGCGCCGACACCACGACGGAGAACGCAGTCTAGTGGTGGAGCACCGCCCGAATCGCTCCGTTTTGAGAACCCCAGGTGAGGGGCCGTCAGCACCAGCTTCCTCGCGCTCGACGCCACGGAGGAAACGGATGACCGACACCCCGGCTGACCTGCCTAGCAGCGACCGCTCGGTCGAGGACATCCGCCGCTACTACGACGACCTCGCCCAAGGAGAGCACGAAAGGCTCACCAAGGACGTAGCCGGTCGGGTCTCCTACGAGATCCACCGACGCTTCCTCGCACCGCACCTGATGGACAATCAGTACGTACTGGAGATCGGCGCCGGCCCCGGCCGCTTCACCACCCTGCTAGCCGAACACGGCGCCCGCATCGTGGCCACCGACCTCTCGCCTGTCCAGCTCCGCCTGAACCAGACCAACGTCGCCGCCGCCGGCGCCGAACACGCTGTCGAGGCCCGCCACACCCTCGACATCCGCGACACCACCCGCTTCCCCGACGCCACCTTCGACCTCGTCCTTGCCTACGGCGGTCCCCTCTCCTACGCCTTCGACCAGGAGCGCCAGGCCCTCACCGGCCTCCTACGCATCCTGAAGCCCGAAGGCGTCCTGATCGCCTCCGTCATGTCCCTCTGGGGCAGCTGGCGCGCCCGCCTCCCCGGGGCCGCCCAACTCGCCATCCGCTATGGCACCGACGTCACCGACGCCGTCATCCGGACGGGCGACCTTCGCCACGTGCCTGGTATGACCCACGTCTGCCGCATGTTCACCTGGGAACAGCTCACTGCGCTCGTCGCTGACTGTGGAGGAGAGGTGCTGGCAGGCTCAGCCAGCAACTGGGCAAGCCTAGAGGACCCGACCGTCCTCGCCGAGATCGAACGATCTGCGCGGCTCTGGCAACGGTTCCTCGCTTACGAGACATCCGCCTGCAGTGGCCTCGGCGCCCGAGACGGGGGCACCCACATCCTCTTCGCGGCACGCCGGAGCAGCTTGCCTGGGGGTTGCTACCCCTCCCAGGGGCGATGAGGACGCGTCCAGTTCCACGGCACGCACCTCTTCGGCCTGGTTGCTACCCCTCCCAGGGGCGATGAGGACCGGTCCGGCTGGGAGACCAGCAGGGCGTCGGTGGTTGCTACCCCTCCCAGGGGCGATGAGGACGGTCGGCCAGCAGGGCGGCCGAGTCTCAACGCCTGTGTTGCTACCCCTCCCAGGGGCGATGAGGACGGGAAGCCGCGGCAATGCTGCGCGAGCACTGCCCGTTGCTACCCCTCCCAGGGGCGATGAGGACTGGAGTCCGCCTCCGCGGTGACCGGCCGGGCGCCGAGGTTGCTACCCCTCCCAGGGGCGATGAGGACCACCGCCCCGGGTGAGCTCGGCCATCACGAGACGGGTTGCTACCCCTCCCAGGGGCGATGAGGACTCGCCCAGGCCGGCGTCACCGGAACCGTCACCTTCGCGTTGCTACCCCTCCCAGGGGCGATGAGGACCCGGGTCCGGCGCTGGTCGGCGATGCGGTTGCGCTGTTGCTACCCCTCCCAGGGGCGATGAGGACTGGGGCCCGGCAGGCCGGGCTCGACCGCGGTGTGATGTTGCTACCCCTCCCAGGGGCGATGAGGACCGGCTGCTCCGCAGCAGCCCGCAGCCGCTGCTCCTGTTGCTACCCCTCCCAGGGGCGATGAGGACAAGAAGGTGGCGCCCGGCCTGCCGTCCTACAGTCTGTTGCTACCCCTCCCAGGGGCGATGAGGACCAGCAGGCCGCCAGCGATCTGGGCCAGCACGCCGCCGGTTGCTACCCCTCCCAGGGGCGATGAGGACGCGTCCTCCTGGTCGAGGTCAGCGACCGGCGGTTCCTGTTGCTACCCCTCCCAGGGGCGATGAGGACCCCACGGTAAAGCCGCAGCTCCGAGGGTTGTGGAGACCTGCTCCGTGGGCGTGGATTTCAGCGAACCTCCGGTCGTGCTCCCGGCTCCGGTGTGTTGCTGAAACGGCGGTGGTCAGAGGATGTCGCTGGGAGCTGGCTCGGTCACTCCGACCTCGATGCGTTGGGGTTCTGCGCCGTAGGGCATGGTGTAGATCAGCAGATTGTCGTGAGTGAGGTCGAGGACATCTTCCACGGCAGCGCGGAAGTGTCGGAGTTGGGCCTGGCTGAGTTGCCCTTCGAAGACGCTTCGCTGCACGTGATGGAGGTACTTGCGGCATGTGCGCAGGATTTTGGGGTTTCGCTGGGCTGCGGTGTCGTAGACGACGATGACGTGGATGGCCGGTCACCACCAGATCCGGAACGGCTTGTAGGGCGTGCCTTCGAGGCAGTGGCGGGTGAGGGCGAGGGCATCGAGGTAGAGCAGTTCGTCGTAGGCGACCTGTCGGCCGAGGGTGCGGTGTGCGACCGTGGTGGCGAGTTCGTCTCGGACGGTCTGGACAACGAGTCGGCGTCCGCTGTCGCTGAGCATCGCTTGGTTGGTGTCCTGGTCGAAGTGGTGTTCCTTGAGCTGGTTGCGGCTGGCCATGCGCAGGAGGATGCGCTCTGCGAACAGGGGCTTGAACATCTCGGAGAGGTCGAGTACCAGCGAGTGCCGCTGCCGTTCCATGGTGCTGTGCAGGAACGAGATGCCGCTGTGGAGCGGTGTCAGGCGCAGGGCGGTGAGGACTCGGGCGTACGTGATGCCGTTGACGTAGCTGACGAAGGCGTTGCCGGCGTTCTTGGGCGGCCTTCTCTGGCGGCCGCCCAGTTGGAGCCAGTCCGGGAGCTTGGTGTCGATCACCTCCCAGGCTGAGCGTCGGAAGGTCCCTTCGGCTCCCATGAGTTGGGCTGGTGTGGCGGCACCTGCAACGGACTCCTGCAGGACGGCATAAGGGCGGGTGAGGAGTTTGCGGTCGACGACACGCCGGACGTTGAAGGCGCAGGCGTCGACGATGGAACGGGCGATACCGAGGCTAGCGGCGCTGTCGGCGGCGATCCGTGCCTGTGCAAGGACTGCTTCGCCGGAGGTGGAGGTGTCCGAGGTCAGGAGCGAGCCTGCGTAGTCACCGTAGTGGCTGAGGAGGTGGACGTTGATGCGGTGGCGGTTCAGAAGGGAGACGACCGACGTGTTGAGATCGACGTGGGAGCAGGCGACGATGTCGCGCACGTCGGTGACAGGGATGTGGACGTCGGGGTTGTCGTCCCGTTCGATGACGAGGGACTGGTCCTTGCGCCGGATGCGGCAGGGGGTGGTGAGCCAGTAGGTCCGGGTGGCGGCAGGCATCGTGGTCGTCAGTCCGTCCAGCAGTAGTCGGTGTAGCTGCAGCCACGGCAGTCGGAGCGGGTCAGCCGGTCCGGCGAGCTGGCCTGTGCACAGACGGCCAGGACCTGCTGGATGTCGGCCTCGGCTTGCTCGGCCTCCTGCTCGGTGAATGGGTGGCGCTGGGTGCGGCGGGTTGCGGGGTAGTGGAGGACGGTCCCCTGGGCGTCGATGCCGATCTGCTGCAGGCGGTAGCAGTAGTGGCGCCCCTGCGCCTGATCAGCCGGCGTTGGTCGGCTGGAGGACTTGACCTCGTGGACCCAGTGTCGGCCGTCGACGAAGTCCAGTCGGGCGGCGCCGAGGTCCACGGGCGAGTTGCGGGTGTAGCTGGTTTCGTGGACGGCTTCTCCGAACTGGACGGCAGCGCTGAGGTGTTCGGGTCGAAGGCCTCGCGCGTAGAGCCAGAGTTGGCGTTGGCAGTGGTAGAGGTACTTGATGTGGACCCCGCCCACGTCGGCTTCGTCGATCACAGGACCTCGCCGGGTCGGTAGGTGTCGCGGTGTTCACCGTGGACGGCCAGCAGCCCGCGGTCCGGATGGTAATCGCCTTTGATGACACGGACGTTGAGGCTCTTCTCGTACCGGGTCAGCTTGGCGGTCCAGGCAGGCATGGGGATGAGGAAGTTGTCGGCGAGCAGGCGTCCCTGAGCGCCGGTGCCCTGCGCGAGCGCCTCGGCGTAGGCGTCGAGGTCTTGCTCGAGCACGGCCTCGGTCCCGTCGAAGAGTTCGTCGAAGGTCTCGGTGAGGTGGCTGCGGTCGGCGAACGGCCGCTGGAACCCCAAGAGGGCGCGTTCGAAGGCGTCACGGTGGTCCTCGACCTCCTCCCGCCAGCTGGCGCCCCAGGCAGTGGCGTAGATGGCGTTGAGCCATCGTGTGCCGTGGGCTTCGCTGATCAGGCTTCCGTGGTGCGCCATGAGGTGGTGCCAGGCGGCTTCCACGGGTTCACGTAGATAGACGCCGTCGGCGAATTCACCGGCCTGCCCGCGGCGCCGGGTCCAGTTGGGGGCGTGGACGATGACGTCGGCCGGCGGCCGGGAGCCAACGCGGTTGACGCGTCCGAAGCGCTGCAGCAGCGCCTCCAGTGGCGCCGCAGCGGTGAACAGGACGTCGAGGTCCAGATCGAGACTGACCTCGCACACCTGCGTGGCGATCAGCAGCCCGGGCCGGTGCTCCGCGGTGCTTCCGAATCTGGCGAGAATGCTCCTCTCGATCCGGTCGCGGTCGGCTCGGGTGAACCGGGAGTGCAGGAGGAACGCGCTGTCGTCACCGTGGCGGGCACGTGCGTGCGGTGCCAGGTCATCGAACAACGCGAGGGCGTGGGCAACGTTGTTGGCGACGACCAGCACGCTCTCGCCGTGGCCGATCCGTCGGCGGATCTCCTCCTGCGCGGACGGATCGGTGAGGTGGTGTGCCCGGATCTGCAGACGGTGCCGCGCAGGCAGACCGAGGTCGGGGGTGTCCACCACCTCCGGCCGCGCACCGAGGCCGTCACGGAACAGGTCTGCCAGGGGCTCGGGCAGTGTGGCGGACACGACGGCGATGCGTCCGCCCAGGCGCTTCCACAAGCGGACGGCCGCGAGCAGGTAGCCGAGTCGGCGGGGGTCGTATGCGTGCAGCTCGTCGAGGATGAAGACCGAGTTCGCCGCATCGACGAGCAGGCTGGAGTGGGCCGGGCCCGCCAGTGCTCCCCGGAGGAGCTGGTACGGCGTGCCCACCCGGACGCTTTCGCGGAAGAGCTTGGTCGCCGCAGCCCGGGACAGCGCTTTGGCGGCCTCGTCGGCCCGGCAGGGATCGACCTCCTCCGTATCCGCGGCTGACTGGTCGCCGTGGCCGTCGGCGCTGCGGATGGCGGCGGCCAGGTGGTACGAGGCGGCGCGTGAGTGGGCCACGCCCACCAGCTCCTGGTCGCCGAGGAGTTCGCCGAGCCGGTGAGCCATCGCGTTGATCGAGGCCAGGTAGGGCAGGGTGAAGAACACCCGTGGCGCGCCCCCAGTGCCTTCGGCGATCTCGCCGACCTGCCGGGCGGCCCAGAGCAGCACGGCCTCGGTTTTGCCGCTCCCGGTCGGCGCGCGCAACAGCAGGTCGCCGCTGGCGGCGGCCGCGCGGATCTGGTGCTCGCGCAGCATGCGGCCGTGGTCGGCCATCTGCCGTTCCAGGACGGGCCGGAAACGGTGGTCGAGGGGTTGGCGGGTGTGGAGCGTGCCGTGTGCGGAGGCGAGGTGGTCGGACAGGGTGACCGCACCTTGCAGCAGCACCGCTGCCAAGCCCTGATCGCGGTCGACCCGACGGTCCCATTGCCGGAGAAGCGAGTTGAGCGTCTCGTGCGCGTGGGAGACGAGGTCGCCGGCACCCAGCAGTCCGCCGGCAGCGGGTCGAGCGGTCGTCGGCAGCCCTGCCATCGCGGCGGTCGCGTGCAGCCAGGCCTGCAGTGCGCCGACGGCCTGGTCGTCGACCGGGCCGATGCGGGCCGCGAGTTCGGCGACGGTGAGGTCGGCGTAGAGGAGCCGGAGGTCTCGGCCCGAGCTTCCGGTCAGAGGTCGGTGATGTGTGGCGACTCCGGCCGCGACCCAACGGCGCAGCCGGCTGTCGGGGACGAGGGAGTCGAGGAAGCCGAGCGACACGACTTCGTGTCGCTCCCCCCACGCGCGACTCCGCCCGCGCACCATCTGCTGGAAGCCGCGGGGGAGTTTGCCACCGTCGTGGCAGAGGGCACTCAGTTCGACGGCCGGCCAGAAGTGGCTTGCCAGGACATCCTCGGCTACCTCGATCCGGCCGACCCGCTCCCGCAGCCGGATCGCCGCGCGCAGGGTGGCCTCCAGATGGGCGGTGAGCTGCTCCGCGGCCCGGCCGCTGGTCGCGCTCTTCGCCAACACCGCGGCCAATGGGCCCGCCACGGCCGCCGGAGCCGTCACGCTCGTTCCCCGATGCCGCCGTTGGAGCCCAAGGCCGCTCGGGGATGGACGTGAGGAAGCAGGACCACTGCCTCGCCGTCGGGCCCGGTGAGGCTGTCCGGCACGATGACGTGGCTGCGCCCGACGGCATCGTGCCGGTAGTCGCCCCAGCGGGTGCGGTCGCGGCCCGGCGCCACCGCGGTGGGCAAGCGCAGGAGCGTCCCCCCGGCCTTCGGGAAAGCCGGGACGACGGCACTGCGCTGCTCGCCTTCGCGCGGCCGCAGGGTGGTGGTGCCGATCCGGATACCGACCAGGTCCTGGGATCGCCCGAGCCGGATCGGCCAGACCGGGCGGCGCAAGCGGTGGCGCCACAGGTCGATCTCGTCGACCAGCCACAGGGTGAGAGTGGCGCCGGCCAGGAACTCGCGCGTGCGCGGGGCGGGTGTCGTCGTCTTCCCCGCGGCGCCGAGCGGGTGGTAGGTCTCCAAGTCGACTCCGGTACCGGCGGCATGGAAGGCCATTGCGAAACGCAGTCCGGGATCGACGCGGTCCCACCCGCCGGCCGCTGCCGCGAGCAGTCCGCCGACCGTGGTCGGCGCGGGGCAGGGCAGGGTGACCTGCACTCCGGAGTAGAGGTGGTTGCGGAACGAGACGACAGGAGCGGTGAGCGTGACGCACAGAGCCGCGCGGTTGTCCTCCGTCACTTCGCGGGGTCCTCGAACCAGGCGGCGTGCTCGCCGGTCTCGATGCGCTGAGCCAGATCGTTGAGGAGGACCCTGGGGTGTTCCAGGACGACGGTGCCGTTGCCGATCAGATCGGCCAGGTCCTTGCGGGCACGGTCGCGCTGATCGCCCAGGAAGCCGGGTGCCCAGCCGATCAGGATCGGACCGTCCAACTCGTCGGCCCAGGCGGTGATCTCCTCCCGCAGCACGTCCGTCTGGAAGACGGTCCGGCCGTCGTGGGCGCCGACGATCCGGGTGAACGGGTTGACGCCTCCGAGCATCGGCGCCAGCAGGAGAAGGGAGGCGGTGCGGTCGCCGTAGTGCAGGGCCTGCTTGGCGCCGCCGCGCACCCGGGCCAGCGTCCGCAGCAGGGTGGCGGCGCGCTGCTGACGGGTGGCCAGCGGTAGGCGCAGAGCCGTGTTGCCACGCAGTTCGGCCTCCTCCGCACCGTTGATCCGTGCCTCCGCGGCCGCTGCCGGAGAGAGCGCGGTACGGATGCCGCCGGCCTCGGTCTCGAACACCCCTACCCGCGGCAGGTCCAGCAGCAGGTCGCCGGCCAGCGTGGCGCTGTACAGCTCGTGGGAGTGGATGACGGGGTGCTCGCCGGGCGGGAAGTCCCGGCTCATGGTGCCGAAGTCCATGGTCGGCCGCTGGGGCACCACCGAGACCAGGGTGCCGGTGGCCAGCACCGTGTCGCGCTGGTAGCTCTCCTTCTTGATCGCGACCATGTACCCGAACAGGTCGTCGTCCAGGTAGAGGTCGGGTCGGCCGGCCGTGTGGGCCTGCTGCTTGGCACCGGAGCCGCTGCGGGTGACGGGTGAGCGGTCGGTCTCGGCCGGCATGCTGTCGCGCAGCCAGCGGCGGAAGGCCTGGGCGGAGACGTAGGGGTGGATGTCGCGACCGACCCTGAGCTGCTTGACCTTGCCGTTGTTGTCGTCCGCCTCGCCGTTGTTCGGGGCTCCCGCCACCACGTCCAGCACGATCTTGCCCACCAGGTACGTCATCGCTCGTCCTCCTCCGTCTCGCGCTCGATCGCTTCGCTGTCCTGGAGCGCGAGGGGCTGCTCGGGCTCGTCCTCCGGCTTCTCCGGCTTCCACCCGAGCCGGTTCAGCTCGGCGAGTACCCCGACCAGGAGCATGTCGCGGTGGAACCAGGCCGGGTTCTCCGAGACCGGGTCGAAGAGCAGCTCGAAGCCGCGCTCGGACACCAGCGGTCCCGCCACGTCTTGGGGCGGCTTGACCGCCCACTGCACCCCCTCAGTCATCAGCCAGCGGCGCAGTTTGGCCGGCTCGCGAAGGAGGGTGCGGAAGGTGCGCAACTGACCCCCGGTGGTCGCCTTGTTCAACAGCACGGCCACGTTTCCTGCCGTCCGGGCGATCTCGGCCAGGTCCTTCTCGGTCATCAGCATCACCTCGGTGGCAAAGGAGTTCAGTAGGTCGGCCAGCGCTCGGGACCGTGCTCGGTCGTGCGCGGCACGGGTCAGGGTGCGCAGCAGGCGGCCGTGCCCAGTCGGCACGATCCTGGTCGGCGTGCGAAACGCGTTGTGGGCCAGAGCGACCAGACCGGGAGTGGAGGCGGTCGCATGGGCGCGCAGCAGTTCCGCAAAGCCCGCCCGTAGGTCGGGGTGGCGCTGAGTGCGGCGCAGCCACTCGGCCAGCGGCTGGTCCAGCTTGTGTGCTTCGAGCAGCTGGCCGCGGTTGTTGTTGTTGAAGAGCAGCAGTTCCACGGCTGCCCCGACCGGGCGGCGGTGGGTACGCAAGGCGGTCAGAGCCACGACCTCGCGCACGTCCTGCTGGCGGCGGGCGGCGTCCCCGGTCGCGGCGAGCATCAGGTTGTGGTCGACCTGCTCGGTAATGGCGTGCTGCAGGAACTCGTCGTCCCAGCTGTGCACGGCGATCGACGAGCCCCCGGTGAGCCGGACGCCGTACGGCAGTGCGTAGAAGCTCTGCAGGCACGGCCAGCACAGCGCCATTCCCTCGTGGCCGGGCGGCGTGGAGTTGCGGTAGGAAGCGCTTTCGGCCAGCGGAACGTCCCGCTTCCCGAAGAAGCCGATGGCAACCCGTCCGCACAGGACGCACTCCACATCCGGCCACGACGAGCGCGTCGGCAGGGTGCGCCAGAGCTTCACATTCTCAGCCACTTGGGCATCAGTCAGTTTGCGGTTTCTGGGATGGTTCATCGGAGCGCTCGGGAAGAAGGAGTAGCTGACTTTGAGCCAGAAGCCGATAGCGCTGTTGGTGTCTCGTACGAGCGCTGCGCGGACCGCATCACGAGCGGAGAGGTTGACAGCCCGCTCGAAGGTCTGCTCGCCCGGGGCGCTACCTGCCATGGCGAAGAGCGCGAAGGCGCCAACTCGCTGGAGTGGATGGGCAGTCAACACCACCGTCGTCTGAGTCGCCAGCTCCCAGTCTGAATCGTTCACGCGCTCACCCAACCAAAACCCGCGGAGTTCGCCTGCCCAAGTCCCCAGCTCCACAGGGCTTGCAACGTCTCTGGAGGGCCCGTCAGCTCTACCTCCACTGCGGCGCCGGGCTTCGCTCCCTGGCTCACGGCGAAGGACCGCTTCGGGCCGATCCAGGTCACCGCCTCCAGACTCACCGCCGGATCCACCTTCAGCGTCTCCGCCTTGCGTACCAGGTTCTGCTGGAAGTAGCCCGCCCACTCCGGCTCCGCCGGCAGGACCCAGGCCTGCCGCGTCGTCCGCTCGCCGGTCTCATCGCGCCCGGAGCCCTTCATCACCACGGGGGTAGCCGTACGCAGCACCGCTCTTCCGGAGGAGAACGACGGCGGGGCAACCGCGGCCACGCCGGTCACCCGAAGCGCCACCCCACCCCAGTCGACCAATTCTCGTTTGGTGAGACCGGACGCGAGCACCTGTGCGACCTCCGGTAGCGGACTGCCGAACTCCACCATCCCGCGACCGCCGACCGCATACCGGCCGCGCCGCTTGGGGGCCGACGCGAACACCGGCGCACCGTGTCCGAACGGCGCCATCCCGTGTGGCCCCAGACCCTGGTCATGCAGCCGCCGCCCTAGCTCGGGAGCTCCGCGGGCGAGCAAGTCGTAGACAAGCCCTCGGCCAGGCGCCAGCACGCTCCCCCACGGCATCTCCGACGCCGTCGTCACCACCGAGAGGCGGACCCGCATTCGCACTCCTGCGCTAAAAGGGCAAGCTTGATAGGCCAGCTGACGTAACGTCAGCTAGAGGTGGCTATGACCCTAGAACCGGCAACTGACAACCAGCAGGAGAATCCCGAAAGTGATCACGGACGCTCGCCCAGGTTCCGCCGATGGCAAGACGACGCAGCGTCGGTCGACGACTTCAACAGGCCTACGTCTGAGCTCCCGCCGCCACTGCGTCCACCGAGGCCCTGGCCGGGATTGCCAAGCACGGAACTGCCCAGCTGGGGGAGCTTAGACAAGCGCGGGCAGCACAGTTGGTCCGATCACAGACCTGTTGATCACGCCGAACTTCAGCGACACACCGGCCCATCCAACACAACCGGAGGTTCACTGCAAAAATGGCCGAGCCATCTCGCATCAACTGCTCTCGGACCTGCGGCTTCACATTGGGGTCCTCATTGCCCCTGGGAGGGGTAGCAACAGACTGCGCGGCGTGCGCGAAAACCTCCGCGGTCAGGTCCTCATTGCCCCTGGGAGGGGTAGCAACGCGCAGGTGCATCGCTCGCCGGCCGGCCGCTCGCAGGTCCGGGTCCTCATTGCCCCTGGGAGGGGTAGCAACAGGCGCGGTGCCTGGACGAGCGGTACGCCGGCGGGGAGTCCTCATTGCCCCTGGGAGGGGTAGCAACGGCTGTAGAGCAGGCCGAGCAGCCACCCGGCCAGGAGGTCCTCATTGCCCCTGGGAGGGGTAGCAACAGGATTAGCCACAGGTGCGGGGGCGCCGGCGACTCGCGTCCTCATTGCCCCTGGGAGGGGTAGCAACAGGCCGAGGCCGAGGCCGCCGACCGCGGCCGACACGTCCTCATTGCCCCTGGGAGGGGTAGCAACCTCACAGCCCACTCCCCCTCGCCCGCAGCGCCGCCAGTCCTCATTGCCCCTGGGAGGGGTAGCAACAACTGGTACTTGGTCATGAGGGGCTCCTGGTGGTCAGTCCTCATTGCCCCTGGGAGGGGTAGCAACAGCTGGTTGAGGAGGTCGCGGATCTGCTCGGCGATCCGTCCTCATTGCCCCTGGGAGGGGTAGCAACATGCGCACGGTGGCGCCGTCGGTGCCAGAGACCGAGTCCTCATTGCCCCTGGGAGGGGTAGCAACAGCCCTGCGCGCCGCGGTCCTTGCAGAGTTCCTCGACGTCCTCATTGCCCCTGGGAGGGGTAGCAACGCGTTCAGGGCGGCCAGGCGGGCGCGGGTGATGAGGTCCTCATTGCCCCTGGGAGGGGTAGCAACTCGCGCTGATCACCGCACTCGCCTGGACCTTCCTGGTCCTCATTGCCCCTGGGAGGGGTAGCAACTCGGTGAGCACCCCGTCCTCGTCGGGCAGGCTCAGGGTCCTCCTTGCCCCTGGGAGGGGTAGCAACCGCGACCACGTCGCCAAGCAGACCGCCCGCTACCGGTCCTCATTGCCCCTGGGAGGGGTAGCAACTCGCGCTGATCACCGCACTCGCCTGGACCTTCCTGGTCCTCATTGCCCCTGGGAGGGGTAGCAACTCGGTGAGCACCCCGTCCTCGCCGGGCAGGCTCAGGGTCCTCCTTGCCCCTGGGAGGGGTAGCAACCGCGACCACGTCGCCAAGCAGACCGCCCGCTACCGGTCCTCATTGCCCCTGGGAGGGGTAGCAACCGTTCTACGAGAGCATCGGTGTGACCTGCCTGGACCTGTCCTCATTGCCCCTGGGAGGGGTAGCAACCTGGTACGGGCGGAAGCAAGCGCCTGCGGCCGCGGTGGTCCTCATTGCCCCTGGGAGGGGTAGCAACCTGTCGACCCGGACGAAGGCCAGCCTGGCGGTCGGGTCCTCATTGCCCCTGGGAGGGGTAGCAACGGCCAGGGTGACGAGCCGTCAGAAGCGATTCCCAAAACGAAGATAGGGTCACGTTTTCCCAGGTGAGGTGTGTGGCCGTCGCTCGGTAGGCATGCTCGGACCGTCGTGTCGGTGCGGGGCGTGGTCGGAGGTGGCGGATGCCGTCGGTGCTGGGAGTGCTGGAGCGGCGCGAGCGGGTGGCGCTGGCCCGGGCGGAGGATCTGAGGGCCGAACTGGAACGGCTTCAAGCCGCTGTCGCGGAGGCGGAGGAAGCCGCGCGGCGCGCGGTCATCGCCCGCGAGGAGACCGTCGAGGCTCTGGCTGAGGCGGCCGATGAGACTGCGGTGTGCGGGCCGCCAGCGGCAGCGGTGCCGGTCGCGAGTGGGGTCGGGCCGCGGGTCGAAGTACCGCAGTGGCGCGAGGGGTTGGGGGCCGAGGTGCTGCCGCCCGAGTGCGCGCGGATCGTGGCCCTGGTCGAGCAGGACGTGGCCGGAGGTGGGGAGGGGGTGCGGGCGCGGGCGATGCGGGAGGATCTGGGCTGGCCCGCGACCGATGCGAGGGAGCAGGCGGCGCGGTTTAGGGCGAAGCGGCTGGTGGAGCGGGGCTGGTTGAGCGAGGGGCGGCCGGGGCTGTTCAGGCTGCGGACGGCTTGACGCGGCGGGGTGCCGGTTTGCCGGAGCGGGCCAGGCGGCGGGTGGCCGGGATGCTCGCGGCCCACCAGGCCATGGCCTCGGCGTTGTCGATTCGGGTCTCGTAGTCCCGGGCCAGGCGTCGGGCCCGGATCAGGTGGGAGAAGCTGCGCTCCACGACCCAGCGTCGCGCAAGGACCACGAAGCCGGTGGCGTGTCGCTGCGCTTGACGACGGTCAGGGCGAGGGCGAGGACGGTGTGGGCGAAGGCGACCAGCCAGCCGGTGTAGCCGCCGTCGGCCCAGAGCAGGGCGATGCGGTGGTGTTCGGCGCGCAGGCGCTCCAGGAGGTCGCAGCCGGCGTCGTTGTCCTTGACGGAGGCGGTGGTGACCATCACCACCAGCAGTAGGCCCAGGGTGTCCACGGCGATGTGTCGCTTGCGGCCGTTGATCTTCTTTCCGGCGTCGTAGCCCCGGGTGGCGGCGACAACGGTGGCGTCGGCCTTGACCGACTGTGAGTCGATGATCGCGGCTGTGGGCTCTTCCTTCTTCCCGGTCAGCTCGCGCAGGCGCTTGCGCAGTCGGCCGTAGAGCTCCTTGATGAGGTCGTTGTCGCGCCAGCGGCGGAAGAACCGGTAGACGGCCCGCCACTTGGGGAAGTCGGCGGGCAGGCTCGCCCAGCGCACGCCCTCGGCGACCAGGTAGCGCACCGCGTCGATCAGCTGACGGTGGCAATAGCCCTCCGGGCGGCCGCCTCGCCCGTTGAGCCAGGCCGGAACGGGCAGCAGCGGCCGCACGATCGCCCACTCCGCGTCGGTGAGGTCGGAGCCGTAGCGGCGGGTCCGACCGGGCTGGTCGGCGGCGTTCCCGAGCCGGTGTGCGAGGCAATCGCACGACATGCCGGAGCTGGACGCGGACGGAGCGAGCACGCCACAGTGGAGCACGAGGGCCTCCTGGTTGTTCGTTGACTCGACATCACCGAACTGTGCAGGAGGTCCTTCTCCCATGCGCTGGCCGCGGGGCGATCACCCGAACGAGGCTGATGCGCGCGGATGTTCGAGCAACAGCCGTGTCCCTCGGTTTGGGAATCGCTTCTCATGGAACGGGGGCGCCGGTCCTCATTGCCCCTGGGAGGGGTAGCAACACGCTGTGCTGCTCGGACAGGGCGACCAGCTCCCATGCGTCCTCATTGCCCCTGGGAGGGGTAGCAACAAGGCGAAGGCCACCTCGGAGGAGCTGGGCCGGCCGAGTCCTCATTGCCTGGGAGGGGTAGCAACTCGTCGTGCTCCTCGTCCTCGGTGCGCACCTCCTGGTCCTCATCGCCCCCGGGAGGGGTAGTAACGTCATAGCGGTGACCAGCGGACCGTACTGCCAGACGGTCCTCATCGCCCCCTGGGAGGGGTAGCAACCTTGTACGGTGGTCGCCGTCCGGACGACGATGCGCCGGTCCTCATCGCCCCCTGGGAGGGGTAGCAATGAGCTGCTGGCGGTCCAAGATGCGCTGGGTGAGTAGTCCTCATTGCCCCTGGAAGGGGTAGCAACTCGTAGGAATCGAACGCTTCGGCCGCCTCGTCGCTCGTCCTCATCGCCCCCGGGCGGGGTAGCAACCCCATGATCATGTTGCCCTCGCGCCACATGCGCGTGGTCCTCATCGCTCCTGCGAGGGGTAGCAACGTCATCAGGACGCCGCGCAGACTGCGGGCCTGGGCGGTCCTCATCGCCCCTGGTAGGGGTAGCAACAACACGTAATGCCAGAGCCACAGCGCCACCGCTGCGAGTCCTCATCGCCCCTGGGAGGGGTAGTAACAGGCGTGGGTGGACGCGATGTTGCAGGCGATGTACCGGTCCTCATCGGCTCGTGGCCCAGATGCGGGCCATCCGGCTGACAGAACGCCAGAATCGAGCGCCCGTGCCGCGCTTCATCTAGCGGCACGGGCAGCGGACTGTCGTGGGGTCAGCGTCCCAGGGTGCTGTCCGCCGGGATGGTGCCGAGGCGGCCGGCCTGGAAGTCCTCCATGGCCTGCTGCAGCTCCCGGTGGCTGTTCATCACGAACGGGCCGTAGTGGGCGACGGGCTCGCGGATCGGCAGGCCGCCGAGCAGCACCAGTTCGAAGTTGGCGCTGCGGGAGTCCTGCTTCTCGTCGGCGCGGATGGTGAGCGAGTCGCCCTCCCCGAAGACCACCGCCTGGCCCATGTGGAACGGCCGCCGCTCCTCGCCGGCCGAGCCGCTGCCGGCCAGGCCGTAGGCGAGCGCGTTGAAGTCGCTGCGCCAGGGCAGGGTGATCTGCGCGCCCGGGTTCACCGAGACGTGGATCATGGTGATCGGGGTGTGGGTGGCACCGGGGCCCTGGTGGCCGTCGAGGTCGCCGGCGATCAGCCGGACCAGCGCGCCGCCGTCGGCGGAGGTCAGCAGCTTGACGCTGCCGCCGCGGATGTCCTGGTACTTGGGGGCGATCATCTTGTCGGAGGCGGGCAGGTTCACCCACAGCTGCAGCCCGTGGAACAGCCCGCCGGACATCACCAGCGACTCCGGCGGGGTCTCGATGTGCAGCAGCCCGGAGCCGGCGGTCATCCACTGGGTGTCGCCGTCGGTGATGGTGCCGCCGCCGCCGTGCGAGTCCTGGTGGATGAAGGTGCCGTCGATGATGTACGTGACGGTCTCGAAGCCCCGGTGCGGGTGCCACGGGGTCCCCTTCGGCTCACCAGCTTGATAGTCCACCTCGCCCATCTGGTCCATCATGATGAACGGGTCCAGGTACTTCTGGTTGATCTTGGCGAAGGCCCGGCGGACCGGGAAGCCCTCGCCCTCGAAGCCCTCGGGGGCGGTGGAGACGGCCAGTGCCGGGCGGGGCACCGCGTCGGGTGCGGGGGCCGCGATGCGCGGCAGGATCAGCGGGTTCTCTACGGTCACGGCGGGCATGTCGGCCTCCTCGTTCGGGTCCTCGGGCCTACGTGGGCAAGATTAGTTCAATCCTCAACTAGAAGCAAGTTGAAGATTGAACTAAATGGGGAGGGAGCTGACCCGGGGCGTACCAGTGGGTCTACCCGGTCCGGCTCAGCCGTACATCCGGCGCATGGTGAAGTCCACCATCTGCTCCACCGCGCGGGCGTCGAACACCATCCGGTGCTCGCCCTCCATGTCCAGCGCGAAGCCGTAGCCGGTCGGCAGCAGGTCCAGCACCTCGGCGCCGGAGACGGTGAAGTGCTTGGACTCCTTGCCCGCGTACCGGCGCAGCTCCTTGAGCGAGCTGAACATCGGGATCACCGGGGTGGGGGTGTTGTGCAGGGCGAGGAAGCCGGGGCGGTCGCCGCGCGGGCAGTGCACCTTGGAGGTGATGAAGATCGCCTGGAAGTCCTCCATCGGCATCGAGCCGGTGGTGAAGGCGCGCACCGCGTCGGCCAGCGAGGGCGGCGAGGGCTCGGGGTAGAGCGACTGGCCGGCGGCCTGCTGCTGCTCGCCGTAGCCCGCGCCGGCCATGCCGGGGCCGGCCTGGGCGCCGTACCCCTGCTGCCCGTAGCCCGCGCCCATGCCCTGCTGACCCGCCTGCTGATAGGGGTCGCCGGGGTAGCCGCCGCTGGCGCTCTGCTCATAGCCGTACACACGGACAGGCTAGCGGGCCGGGCGGGCCTTGCGCGGCGGTCGATCCGGACAAGGTGGCCGGGGGCGGAGCTGTTGAGAGCTGACTATCGGACAATTCCATGCAGGGCAGTGGCAGACGTCGTAGAAAGGCACTCGGGGGGTCGGACGTGACCGTGTTCACGCCCGATTAACGCCCGGGGGCTTGATGAAGTTACTTACCGGTAGCATCATGAGGTGTACTGGCGGGTAGGGGCGCGTGAGGGCGCACCCTGAGCGACGAACCGGAGAAACGGCCATGGGTCACTACAAGTCCAACCTGCGGGACGTGGAGTTCAACCTCTTCGAGGTGTTCGGCCGCGACCAGGTGTACGGCACCGGTCCGTTCGCCGACATGGATGTCGACACCGCGAAGAACATCCTCAGCGAGATCTCCCGCCTGGCGGAGAACGACCTGGCGGCCTCCTTCGCCGACACCGACCGCAACCCGCCGGTCTTCGACCCGGAGACCAACACCGCGCCGATCCCGGCCACCTTCCGCAAGAGCTACCAGGCCTACATGGACGCCGAGTGGTGGCGCCTGGGCATCCCGGAGGGCGTCGGCGGCCAGGTCACCCCGTCCTCGCTGGTCTGGGCCTACGCGGAGCAGGTCCTCGGCTCCAACCCGGCCATCTGGATGTACTCCTCCGGCCCGGCCTTCGCCGGCGTCGTCTACGAGGAGGGCACCGAGGAGCAGCAGAAGGTCGCCCAGCGGATGGTCGAGAAGCTCTGGGGCGCCACCATGGTGCTGACCGAGCCCGACGCCGGCTCGGACGTGGGCGCCGGCCGCACCAAGGCGATCAAGCAGGAGGACGGCTCCTGGCACATCGAGGGCGTCAAGCGCTTCATCACCTCGGGCGAGCACGACATGTCCGAGAACATCATCCACCTGGTGCTGGCCCGCCCCGAGGGCGGCAAGCCGGGCACCAAGGGCCTGGGCCTCTACATCGTCCCCAAGTTCGACTTCGACTGGGAGACCGGCGAGCTGGGCGAGCGCAACGGCGTCTATGCCACCAACGTCGAGCACAAGATGGGCCTCAAGGCCTCGAACACCTGCGAGATGACCTTCGGCGCCAAGCACCCCGCCAAGGGCTGGCTGGTCGGCGAGAAGATCGACGGCATCCGCCAGATGTTCAAGATCATCGAGTTCGCCCGGATGATGGTCGGCACCAAGGCCATCGCCACCCTCTCCACCGGCTACCTGAACGCGCTGGAGTACGCCAAGGAGCGCGTGCAGGGCGGCGACATCGCCAACTTCGCGGACAAGGCCGCGCCCCGGGTCACCATCACCCACCACCCGGACGTGCGCCGCTCGCTGCTGACCCAGAAGGCCTACGCCGAGGGCATGCGCGCGCTGGTCCTCTACACGGCCTCGGTGCAGGACGACATGCTCGCCGCCCGCCTGCGCGGTGAGCGCGACGAGGCCGCCGAGCGCCTGAACGACCTGCTGCTGCCGATCGTCAAGGGCTACGGCTCGGAGAAGTCCTACGAGCAGCTGGCCCAGTCGCTGCAGACCTTCGGCGGCTCCGGCTACCTGCAGGAGTACCCGATCGAGCAGTACATCCGGGACGCCAAGATCGACACCCTGTACGAGGGCACCACCGCGATCCAGGGCCAGGACTTCTTCTTCCGCAAGATCGTCAAGGACGGCGGCCAGGCGCTGACCGCGGTCTCCGAGCAGATCCAGAAGTTCCTCGCCACCGGCGAGGGCGGCGAGGCGCTGGCCGCCGAGCGCGAGCTGCTGGCCAAGGCCGCCGGCGACCTGGAGGCGATCGTCGGCAAGACCCTGGCCGACCTCACCGCGGTCGAGCAGGACGCCAAGAACATGTACAAGGTGGGCCTCAACACCACCCGCCTGCTGCTGGTCTCCGGCGACGTGGTGCTCGGCTGGCTGCTGCTGCGCCAGGCCGTGGTCGCCCAGGCCAAGATCGACGGCGGCGCCACCGGCAAGGACCTCGCCTTCTACCAGGGCAAGGTGGCCGGCGCGAAGTTCTTCGCCCGCAACATCCTGCCCACCACCAGCGCCCAGCGCCTGATCGCCGAGGGCGTCGACCTGGACGTCATGGAGCTGGCCGAGGACGCCTTCTGAGCCGTCCCGCTCTGACCGCCTGACCCACCCTCAGCACCGTGGGGCCCGCACACCGCGGGCCCCACGGTGTTTTCCGGCCCCAGGCCGGGCGCGGCGCCCGCGGTAGGGCGGAGTGGCCGAAGTGGGGAAGGCTGGTTCGCAGGCGCACGCCGTTGGTCTGCAGTGAAGGTCTCATCGGCATTCTGTGGAGAAGGTGCGATCCGGCGCGATCGGGCTGTTGCGCAGGGTGATCCGGGGACTACTCGGGGCCGTGGGTCGTGGGTGTGCCAACCGGGGCGCGGACCGGGGGAGTTGCGGTGTAATGCACGGATCCGTGTGCTGCCCCGCCGGGACGGGCTGCGGCCGGGCTTCGCGGGGTGGCGGGGCGCCGTGCGGTGGGGCTTGTGCTGGGACGGGGGCGATACCCAACCTTGACTGTTCTGTCGGTGTACGGGCATATGCTCGTCCGGGGAAGCCCCACCCCACCGGCTCTCCGCTATTCCCTCGACCCAGGAGCAGCATGTCGCACGCCGAGCGTCCGGTCTTCTTCGACCGGACCCATACCGACGACCTGATCGCGTATCTGGCCGCCTCGCCGTCGCCGTACCACGCGGTGGCCCAGGCCGCCGAGCGCCTGGAGAAGGCGGGCTTCCGTCAGGTGGCCGAGGCCGACGCGTGGGAGGGCACGGCGGGTGGCCGGTACGTCATCCGGGGCGGGGCCCTGATCGCCTGGTACGTGCCGCGCTCGGCGGGGCCGGCCACTCCGTTCCGGGTGGTCGGCACCCACACCGACTCGCCGAACCTGCGGGTCAAGCCGGTGCCGGACACCGGCTCGGCCGGCTGGCGGCAGGTGGCGGTGGAGATCTACGGCGGGGTGCCGTTGAACACCTGGCTGGACCGGGACCTGGGGCTCTCCGGCCGGCTGGTGCTGCGCAGCGGGGCGACCCGGCTGGTGCAGCTGGACGAGCCGCTGCTGCGGGTGCCGCAGCTGGCGATCCACCTGGACCGGCAGGTCAACGACAACGGCTTGAAGCTGGACAAGCAGCGCCACCTGACGCCGATCTGGGGTCTCGGGCCGGTGGACGAGGGCAGCCTGATCCGGTACGTCGCGGAGCGCGCCGAGCTGGACCCGGCCGAGGTGCTGGGCTGGGACCTGATGACCCATGACATCCAGCCGCCGTCCTACCTGGGCCGGGACCGCGAGCTGCTGGCCGCCCCGCGGCTGGACAACCTGCTCTCGGTGCACGCGGCCACCGCCGCGCTGGCCGCCGTGGCCGCCGCGCCGGGCACCGAGGAGCTGCCGTACATCCCGGTGCTGGCCGCCTTCGACCACGAGGAGACCGGCAGCGAGTCGGACACCGGCGCCCAGGGGCCGCTGCTCGGCCGGGTGCTGGAGCGCAGCGTCTTCGCCCGCGGCGGCAGTGACGAGGACCGGGCCCGAGCGCTGGCCGGCACCATCTGCCTCTCCTCCGACATGGGGCATGCCGTGCACCCCAACTACTCGGAGCGGCACGAGCCCGGGCACCACCCGGTGCCCAACGGCGGCCCGATCCTCAAGGTCAACGTCAACAACCGCTACGCCACCGACGGCGTCGGCCGGGCCGTCTTCGCCGCGGCCTGCGAGCGGGCCGGGGTGCCCTGGCAGAGCTTCGTCTCCAACAACGCGATGCCCTGCGGCACCACGATCGGCCCGATCACCGCGGCCCGGCTCGGCATCACCACGGTGGACTGCGGCATCGCCGCGCTCTCCATGCACTCGGCGCGCGAGCTCTGCGGGGCCGAGGACCCGTTCCTGCTGGCCTCGGCGATCAAGTCCTTCCTGGAGGGCTGAGCCCCGGCGGCACGCACGATGACGGCGGGTCGGGGATGCTCCCCGACCCGCCGTCACGCATGCTCCGTCACTCCATACCGGCCAGCACCAGCGGCAGCCGGGTGGTGCCGCCGGCGACCAGCTTCACCGGCACGCCCCAGTCCTGCTGGTGCACGTGGCAGGCCGGGTACTCGATCTCCGGGTCGTCGTCGCAGGAGGCGGCCATCGCGGAGACGTGCAGCACACCCTCGGTCAGCTCGCCGGAGAGCACCAGCTCGCGGGAGAGCGCGCTGTCCGCGCCCGCGCCGGCGACCAGCAGCTCCGGCGGGGTGGCGCTGACCAGCAGCCGGGTGGACGGGCCGTAGCGCTCGTCCAGCTTCTGGCCGGTCGGCGCGGTGAAGACCACGTCCAGCCGCAGGGTGCCCGGCGCCACCTCGGTGGCGGCGCGCTGGGTGCGGTGCGCGACCGACTCCACCCGCACCGCCTCCTCGGGCAGCCGAAGCCGGGTCAGCCGGTGTCGGGCCGACTCCACCACCACGATGTCCCCCTCCACCAGCACCGCGCCGGAGGGCTCGCGCAGGTCGGTGGCGAGCGTGGTCACCTCGCCGCTCGCCGGGTCGAAGCGGCGCAGCGCGTGGTTGTAGGTGTCGGCCACGGCCACCGAGCCGTCCGGAAGCGCGGTGACGCCCAGCGGGTGCTGCAACAGCGCCTGCCCGGCGGCGCCGTCCCGGTGGCCGAAGTCGAAGAGGCCGGTGCCGACGGCGGTGTGCACCTCGCCGGTTTCACGTGAAACCCACCGGACCGCGGAGGTCTCGCTGTCGGCCACCCAGAGCCGGGAGCCGTCGGGGGAGACCGCCAGGCCGGAGGGCTGGGCGAACCAGGCCTCGGCGGCGGGACCGTCCACCAGGCCCTCGTTGGTGGTGCCGGCCGCGACGGCCACGGTGCCGGCGGCCGGGTCGAAGGCCCAGAGCTGGTGCACCCCGGCCATCGCGATCCAGACCCGGCCGTCGAAGAAGGCGACGTCCCAGGGGGAGGAGAGGTCGACCTCGGTGGCCGGACCGCTGGTCGGCGAGCCCTGCCACCACTGGCGGCCGGTGCCGGCCAGCGTGGTCACCGAGCCGTCGGCCAGCCGCAGGCCGCGCAGCGCGTGGTTCACGGTGTCGGCGACCACCACGTCGTAGCCCAGCTCCAGGCCCTCGGGCACCAGCGCCAGGCCCTGCGGCTCGCTGAACCGGGGCGCGGCGCCGTCCACCAGCCCGCGCTCGCCGTCGCCGATCCGGCGCAGCACCGTCTCGCCGTCCGCGGCCAGCTCCACCAGCGAGTGGTGCCCCGAGTCCGCCACCAGGAAGGACCCGCCGGGCAGCCGCACCGCCTTGCCGGGGAACTTCAGCGCCCCGGCCACCGGCTCCGGCGGCACGTACGGCCCGTCCCCGCGCCGCAGCGTGCCCTTGGCGGCGTGCTCCTCCTCCAGCTCACCCACCAGCCGCTCGATCGCGTGCGCGTGCCCCTCCCCGGCGTGCTGCGCGACCACGTACCCCTCGGGATCGATCACCACCAGCGTCGGCCAGGCCCGCACCGCGTACTGCTTCCAGGTCACCAGCTTGGGGTCGTCCAGCACCGGGTGCTCCACCTCGTACCGCGCCACCGCGTCCACCACGGCCTGGTGGTCGGCCTCGTGCACGAACTTCGGCGAGTGGACGCCGACGATCACCACGGTGTCGCGGTGCTTCTCCTCCAACTCCCGCAGCTCGTCGAGGACGTGCAGACAGTTGATGCAGCAGAAGGTCCAGAAGTCTAGGACCAAAATGCGACCTCGGAGGTCCGCCAGACTCAGTTCCTTGCCGCCGGTGTTGATCCATCCGCCTGCGCCAACCAGTTCGGGGGCGCGTACGCGTGCACGAGAAGACATGCCCCAATCAAACCTCACGGGCGCTGTCCGCATTCCGGAGGTCGGTTTCAACCAGTCACGGCGCGAGCGGTAGAGGTCTCAACGATCTCGCGTGCCACCAGGAGCGGGGTGTCTGCCCAGCCGAGCAGGGCTTTGGTGATGGCGACGGCCGGAACGATGCCCGTTCCGCGTTCCACCAGCAGAACCTGTACGGCTTCCATGCCGTTGCTCGCGAGAACAGGGCGACACTCCTCGACCAGGGCCGTTAAGCGCTCGGCCACCTCAGGCTGTAGACCGGCGACGGTCTCGAACATGTGGGCCGCTCCCTCCCGAGATGCGTGGCAGCACCGACGGCTGCTGCCTGAATCGGCAGTATGGCGCCCATGCCTCTGTGACCGCCCCTGAATTCCCAAGACGGGGAAAGCCCCGCCCACACGTCACAGGGAGACGCACGGACGGGGCTGGGCCCGCGCTGGGAGCCTTTCCACAGTCCATGGGCGGATCAGATGCCGTAGGAGCCTGATGCCCAGGTGTTCAGCGCGGCGGGGCCGGTGAGGACGGACCCGCTCGGCCGGGGGATGGGACGCCGGGTCCGGTTCACCTCGGCGAGCTGGGCTCGCACCCGCTGCATGGTCTCGGACTCCTCCTCGGGCTCTTCGACCACCTCAGGCACGTCCTCACCGGACTGCTGCTCAGGGACGGGCTCACAGGCACTGTGCGCGGGCAGGTGCCGCCGCTCCTCGCTCATGCCGCCTCCCCGGTCAGTACGGGAGCCGTCGGGCACCCCGCAGCGTGCTTGCGGATCTTCACCCGGGCGTCGGTCAGGGCCGAGCCGTCCGGGATGAACCGGCCGCCGGGGATCTTCGGTCTGAACGTGGCTTGGGCCCTGGCCAGTTCGCGGCGCAGGTTCTCGCACGTTTTGCAGGGCTCATGCGCCTTACCGTCAGTCGCAGTCATGCCACCAGAATCGGAACGTGTGGTTTCTCTCCCGAGATGCCGCGCGTCTGCCCCGGTGTATGCCAGGGTGCAGAACATGACCGTGGGGGAGCGAATCAGGCGGCTACGGACTGCCCTGACGTGGAGCCAGGGACGGTTGGCCCGAGAGATCTGCAAGGCGGCCCGGGTGCCGCTGGACAAGCTCACCCGCGTAGACGTCTACCGATGGGAGACCGGTCGCCGCACTCCAACCGTCTGGCTGCCGTTCATTGCCAAGGCTCTCGGCGTGGACGTCTCGGCTCTCGACGGCACCGTCCGGACGCTGGCCGAGCTGGTGCCCCGGTCCGCTGCTCTGGACGCCACACGGTCCGCCGCCGGCCGCAGGATCGGTGCCAGTGAGGTCTCCGACCTCATGTCCAAGGTGCACGGCCTTCGGCTCGCTGACGACGTGCTGGCCGGGCGCGACCTGATCATCCCCGCTCAGCGCGAGCTGGACCGAGCTGTGAAGCTGCACCGAGAGTCCACGTTCACCGAAGCCGTGGGGAGGCAACTCCTCATTGCCGTCGGCGAACTCGCGCAGATCGTCGGTTGGATCGCCTCGGACGCCGGGCAGCACCAGCCGGCCGAAGACGCGTACAAGCTGGGGATCACCGCCGCCCGAGAAGCCGCAGACGGGACGCTGGCCGGGAACCTCATGGGCTCTCTGGCCTACCAGTGGACCAACATCGGCAGGGAGAGTGACGGGCTCACCCTCGCGGAGGCAGCCCGCGAGGAAGCAGGCTCTGACGCGCCACCACGGGCCCGCGCCTTGTTCTCCGATCGGGTGGCGTGGGCGCGTACGAAGACCGCGCAGGCCCAGCCCACCATCCGGGCTCTGGGCGAAGCGTCCGACGCCATGGACGAAGCGAACGGGGAGGACTCGCCAGCCTGGCTCTACTGGGTGGACCGTGGAGAACTCCAAGTCATGGAAGCCCGGTGTTTCACGGAGCTTCACCGCCCGCTCCGGGCCGTCCCTTTGCTGACTGACGTTCTCGCCCGCTACGACGCCACGCACGCTCGCGAGTTGGCGTTGTACCTGTCGTGGCTGGCAGTGGCCTATGCCGACGCGAACGAGCCGGAGGCGGCGGCATCGACAGCGCAGAGGATGATCAATCTGTCTGCCGACGTCGGAAGCGACCGCACGCAGGAGCGCGCCAAGGTGGTGCTCGCTCGGCTTGCCAGGGAGTACGCCGACGTGCCCGAGGTACAGGAAGTTCTCGGACACACCTAGAAACTGCCGGCAGCGGGACTCTGGCTGCTCGCCATCCGCCGATACCCCCATGCCCTCGAATTCGCGGCGGTGTGCCCGGGCATGGGGGCCGGGTCCCCGAGGCTCATGCGCCCAGAGATTGACCTACCCCCCGGTACCCCATACGTCCGCACTGGTGCACTGCGCGATGGGGTTCCATCACTTCGGGGCCGCCCCGCGCCCTGCCCTGCTCGATCTCAGCGGAGTGCTCGGCCTGCCTGGGATGCTCTCGACATGGACCTCACGCCCGAGCAACGCAACGATGCGGCAATGAGAGGGCACGCAGCCCTCACCAGCCTGCTTCAGCAGGACGTATCAGGCTTCTTTCCGCCTGCCGAACAGCGGCGGCCAGCGCTCATCGCCTGGGGGCTGGTTGCTGCCCTGCAACGTCAGGCCTGCGCAGTTGTCCTACTGCACCGCAAGGGCTTGGGGCACGAGGCGGCTCCCAACCGACGTCTGATGATCGAGTACATGGCGCAGCTCCAGTGGCTTGCCAAGGACGGCGATGGCGCCGTGGATTCGATGAACAAGGCCTTCCAGTACACGCACAGCAAGCTGCGCAAGTCTGTGGACGAGGGCGGTGTCTTCACCTACGACGACGAGGTGGCCGCCTCGGCAGACGCCGTCGCAGCAGCAGAGATCCCGCCCAACGCTGCGAATCAATACTCGTTGACTGCCAAGCTGTTGGCACGGCTCGGGCATGGCCTGCTGGAGATTTGGACCAGCGAGACACAGCTCTCCCACGCAGGGCTGACGGCAGCGCGCGCCTTCTTCGAGGACTCATCTCAGGAGGCTGTCATCCTGCACGACACGCCCCACTTCGGCAGCACTCCGGACCCTAGCGTCCTCTCGCCCTACATGGCCTTCATGCTCTTCTATTTCGGCGTGGAGGCGTTCAACGACCTCATGGTCGGATCTCCCTGGTCGGCGGATCTGGAACGCATCGCCAGCGAGTGCGGCTTGGGCGACGCAGGGCAACAGCCTCAGAGCCAGCCAGGGGCTGACGGTAGCCAGTGACGGCCAGGGTGCACATTCCGACGTTCCGATAACGATGGTTAGTGGAACGACCCCTGCGAACCACCGAACCAGTCCCGAAGTCGTTCCAAAAGTCGTTCCAGAACACGCCCAAACCTCTTGGCGTTTTGGAACGAGTTTTGGAACGATCGAGGCATGACGACAAAGACCGCTACTGGCCACCTGATCGGCTATGCCCGAGTCTCCACCGATGACCAGGAGGCGCAGCTCCAGCACGACGCGCTGACCGAAGCCGGCTGCGCCCGGGTCTTCACCGACAAGGCCAGCGGCAAGAGCACCGATCGGCCCGAGCTTGCCGCCGTTCTGGACTACCTCCGTCCCAGCGACACCCTGTGCGTCTGGAAGCTGGACCGGTTCGCCCGCTCCCTGATCGACCTCGTGACCACGGTGGACGCCCTTGCGGCGCGTGGAGTCGGCTTCAAGGTCCTGACCGGCGCACTGGCCAGCATCGACCCGAACACGCCGGACGGACGGCTCATGCTCCAGGTGGTCGGCGCCATGGCCGAGTTTGAGCGCAGCCTGATCCAGGACCGCACGAAGGCCGGTCTCGTAGCCGCCAAGGCGCAGGGGCGCGTCGGCGGGCGACCCAAGGCCATGACGCCGGACATGCTTGCAGCGGCACAGCGTCGCAAGGCTGCCGGTGAGTCCTATGGGGAGATTGCCAAGGCGCTCGGGGTCGGCAAGGGGACCGTGCACCGGGCCCTGACCGCCGAGTAGGGCACAGCAAGCCACAGGGGACCGCCTGCGCGCTTCGTAGGTGGTCCCCTGGCATTCCTCCGCGCCCTCGCCCCGCCGTTGGGCCGTGCGCGGCCTCTCTGGAGCTCTCGGTGCCATGCCCCGTGGATGGCGGGAATCGCGCGCCATGACGATATGACGGTTTGAAGGGCAGTTCCGGTATCCCTTAGAAGCTTCTATAGGAATCCTGAAGTGTGTCTAGAACCGTCATACCGTCATAAAGACCAGGTCAGAGGGGGTGTCGAGAGATGACGGCATGACGTTTGGCGCTGTCCGGCTTGGCGCTAACCCTGTCATCATGTACGCGCCGATTCAGGCCATGTAACTCTTGGTGTCGCCTCGGCTGCGCGCCGTACTGCGGGGGTGACGAGTGACGGTTCGAACCCCAATCTGGGAATGCATCTAGAAACCTATAGGGAAACCAGAAACGGGGTCCGAACCGTCACTTCGTCACCCGAGCCCCGATCTCCGCTGCTGCCGACGAAACCCTGTGCGGCCGTCTGTGGCCGCGAAGAAGCCCCGCCGGACCACGGTGGCCTGACGGGGCTGCGGCGGCTACGCGTCCTCGGGTGGCGTGTCGGCCCATTCGATGACGCACCGATCAAGGCCAACGAACCGCTTCCCCCGCTCGCCCTTGCTAACGATCACGCGGTCGATGGCCAACCTCAGTCGGTCGCGCCGGCCAGCCACGCTATCCACCTCCCAGGCCTCCTGGAGAAGCACGCCGTCCAACAGCGGGGAGATGTCAACGGTCGGGGTCGGCATTGCTGCCAAGCTCGCGCGCAGTCCCTCGATTCGGCCCCGCAGCCGCCCAGCGAGACGGTTGTACCGCTCGATCGCGTCCACGCCGGAGAACTCACCACGGACGTACCGAGCGTCTTCCAGGTCGGCCAGCCGGGCGCTCTCGTCCCTGATTTCCGCCTCTACGGCGTCCCGCTTCGCGAACACTTCCGGATCTTTGCGCTGAACCCACCGCTGCGCGATTGCGGCCAGCAACGGGTCTTCCGGCTCCAGTGCCGGAAGGCGGCTCAGGAACGCGTCGGTGATGTGGCCGTCAAGGCTCTCGACTCGCGCGGTAACACCTGAACAGCCACGCCCCATGCGCTTGTTGGCGCAGACATAGGAGGTTCCTGACTGGCTCATCGGCGACTCGCACAGAGCACAGCGGGCAAGACCGGTGAGAAGCGCTGTGCCCTGCTTGTGGCCGTGCCTCTTGCCCGCATGCGGGAAGGTGCGTGACTCCAGCTGTCGGACGATCAGCTCGCGCTCGCCGGGAGTGATGATGCCTTCGCCGATGCTGACAGTGTCCAGCGTCTCGGGATCGCGATAGGGAACAACTCGGCTGCCGTACTTGCGCGTTCCGTCCGCTGCTTCGGTGTACTCCGTCTGCGGCATGAGGCCGGCGAACGCCGGGGCGCGAACCAACTGCATGACGCTGGAAGAACTCCAGGTGCCGCCGCGCGGCGACTCGATCTCGTGCTCGTTGAGGAAGCGGGCGATGTGCACCAAGGCCTTGCCGCTCAGCGCCTCATCGGCGATCAGGCGAGCGTAGACGGCGGTGTCCGGGTCGTGCACCAGCTTCTTCGTCTCCGGGTCCACGGCGAGCCCGTAGGGCGGCTGCCCGCCGATCCACTGGCCCCGCTGGCGCAGGAAGCGCTTCGCACTGCTCACGCGGGTGCCGATGTTGCGCGACTCCGACCGGGCAAGCTCGGCGAGCAGGGCGATCGTCACCCGGGCGCTGTCGTTGGCCGTGTCGAGACCGTCCATCACGGAGACGAGACGGCCGCCAACACGGCCTATGGCGTCCAGCGCGGTGCCGACTTCGCCGATTCCCTTGCGAGAGAGGCGGTCCAGCTTCCAGACCAGGAGGACGCCGACCACGCCGGACGTGACAGCGGTGAGCGCGGCGTCGAAGCCCTTGCGGCTCACGTCCTTGTATCCGCTGCGGCCCCGGTCGATGTGGACCTTGCGGACGGTCAGCCCGTTGCGCTCGGCCCAAGCGCGGCAGTCGGCTTCCTGGCGGTCGATGGCGGTCTTGCCGTCCCGGTCCAGCGAGAGGCGGAGGTACAGGTCACAGATCGTGTGGTGGTGCACGGGATGATTCTCCCCTGGAGTTCCTTCAATGGATCAGGACATCCAGAAGTCGGCAATCACGATCTTGCCCCTGAGGTCCGCCAGGGTCAGATCCTTGCCACCGGTATTCAGCCAGCCGCCCTCACCGATCAGCTCGGGGGCCCGGACACGTGCGCGAGTAGCCATGTCCCCATCCAACCCCATGCCGGGAAAATCGGTTCCCAGGCCCGGGAGCGGTGGCCAGAATGGGCGGATGCTCGCGAATTCACCGCAGGGGCCGGTCGAGGTGCCCGAGGCAGTGCTGGCGCTGGCCGGCCGGGAGCCGGCGGAGGCGGTGTGGCAGAACGAGGCCGGCGGGCTGACGTTCCGGGTCGGGGAGCGGTTCGTGAAGTGGACGCCGGCGGGGAGCGGGTTGGACCTGGCGGCGGAGGCGGTCCGGCTCCGCTGGGCGCGGGCGTTCGCGGTGGTGCCGCGGGTACTGGAGCAGGGGGCGGACACCGCCGGGCAGTGGCTGGTGACCGCCGCGCTCCCCGGCGGGATGGCGGTGCTCGACGAGTGGAAGCGCGACCCGGCCACCGCGGTGCGGGCGATCGGGCGCGGGCTGCGGGAGCTGCACGAGGCGCTGCCGGTCGGGGAGTGCCCGTTCGACTGGTCGGTGCCGAGCCGGCTGGCCCGGGTCCGGACGGCGAGCGGGCCGGAGGACTGGCATCCGGACCACCGCCACCTCGGCAGCGCCGAGCGGGCGCTGGCGCTGCTGGCCGAGGCGCCGCCGGTGGACCGGCTGGTGGTCTGCCACGGTGACGCCTGCGCGCCCAACACCCTGATCGGCGCCGACGGGCGGTGCGCCGGGCACGTGGACTTCGGGGCCCTGGGCCTGGCGGACCGGTGGGCGGACCTGGCCGTGGCCACCTGGAGCACCCAGTGGAACTACGGCCCGGGCTGGGAGCTGCCGCTGCTGGAGGCCTACGGGGTCGAGCCGGACCCGGAGCGCACCGCCTACTACCGGCTGCTCTGGGATCTGACCTGACCCCGTGTCGCACCGCTCCGCCGGGCCCGGGCGGTGATAGGCCGGACCGGGAAACCCAGGCGACGGGCGGAGGCCGGCATGAAGTACCAGGTGCGGGAGAAGCTGTTCACCATCGGTGAGGACTTCTGGATCGAGGACGAGCACGGCGAGAAGGCGTTCCTGGTGGACGCCAAGGTGCTGCGGCTGCGGGACACCTTCGAGCTGAAGGACCGGGACGGGCGGGTGGTCGCGGTGATCAAGGAGAAGGCGCTCACCGTGCGGGACGCGATGAAGATCGAGGACTCCCGGGGCGAGGTGGTCGCCACGGTGCGCAAGAAGCTGTTCACGCCGTTCCGGGACAAGTACCACGTGGAGCTGCGGGACGGCGGAGAGCTGGAGATCCACGGCAACCTGATCGACAAGGACTACCGGATCGAGTCGCACGGCGACCGGATCGCCGAGATCTCCCGCCAGTGGTTCCGGGTGCGGGACAGCTACGGGGTGAGGATCGCCGACGGCGCGGACGCCGGCCTGCTGCTGGCGGTGGCGGTCTGCGTGGACCACCTGGTCGAGGAGGGGTGACGGCGGCGCAGCTCGGTCACGCCGGGGACGGCGGAGCGGGCCGCGTCGTAGGTGAGCTGGTGGGCCGTCACCTCGGGCTGGTGGCGGTCGATCCAGCCCCGGATCGCGGTGAGCGGTTCGGCCAGGCTCTCGCCCAGCGGGCTCAGCCGGTAGCTGACCCGGACCACGGTGCCGGCCAGCACGGTGCGGAGCACCAGGCCGTCGCGCTCCAGGCTGCGCAGCGTCTGGGTGAGCACCTTGCGGCTGATGTCGCCGATCCGGCGTTCCAACTCGCCGTAGTGGCTGGGGCCCTCCTGCAGGGTGACCAGCAGCAGGGCCGACCAGCGGTCCCCGAGGCGGTCCAGCAGCGGTCGGCAGGGGCAGCGGTCCTCGTCCGGGGCGGCGGCAGCGGTCATGACTGCGGCAACCGGGCCGGCGGCGCGGGCTATTCCACCGGTTACCTGGAGGTGCCGTCTGTCCCGGCCGCGGCGGACCGGGCGAGGCTGGCGGCATGACGGACGAGACGAAGCAGACGAAGCAGACGAACGAGATGACGGCGGTCACCCAGGACGCCTTCGGCGCGCCCGGGGTGCTGCGCACCGCGCGGGTGGCGCGGCCGGAGCCGGGCCCGGCGGAGGTGCTGGTCCGGGTGCGGGCGGCCGGGATCAACCCGGTGGACGTGAAGACCAGCCGGGGCGAGGGCCTGGCCTGGTACTACGGCGAGCCGCCCTACACCCTGGGCTGGGACGTGGCCGGCACCGTCGAGGCGGTCGGCTTCGGTGTCACCACGCTGCGGCCGGGCGACGAGGTGCTGGGCATGCCCCGGTTCCCCGCGCTGGCCGGCGGCTTCGCCGAGTACGTCACCGCGCCGTCCCGGCACTTCGTCCGCCGGCCGGAGGCGCTGACGGTGGCCGAGGCGGCCGGCCTGCCGCTGGCCGGGCTGACGGCCTGGCAGATCATCGTGGACACCGCCCGGGTGACCGAGGGCCAGCGGGTGCTGGTGCACGCGGCGGCGGGCGGGGTCGGCCACCTGGCCGTGCAGATCGCCAAGGCCCGCGGCGCCTACGTGGTCGGGACGGCCAGCGCCGGCAAGCACGGGTTCCTGCGCGAGATCGGGGCGGACCGGGTGCTCGACTACACCGCCGGGCCCTTCGAGCGGGAAGTCGGCGACATCGACGTCGTGGTCGACAACATCGGCGACCCGGAGCACCAGCTGCGCAGCCTCGCCGTGCTGCGCGAGGGCGGGCTGCTGGTGGCCGTCCCGAGCGGGGTGGACCCGGCCGCCGCCGCCGAGGCCGCGCGGACCGGGAAGCGGATCACCGACGTGCTGGTCGAGCCGGACCAGATCGGCCTGCTCGGGCTGCTGGACCTGGCCGAGCGCGGCCTGCTGCGGGTGGAGGTCTCCGCCGAGCTGCCGCTGGACCGGGTGGGCGAGGCCTTCGAGCTGGTCGGCAGCGGCCGCACCCGGGGCAAGGTCGTGCTCACCCTCGGCTGAGCAGCGCCTCGCTGAGCCGCTGCCGCGCCGCCGGCCACTCCTCGGCGAGCATCGAGAAGTAGACGCTGTCCCGCCAGCTGCCGTCCTTGCGGCGGCGGGCCCGGCGGAAGGTGCCCTCGTACTGCGCGCCGAGCCGGCGGATCGCGTTCTGCGAGCGCTCGTTGAGGTGGTCGGTCTTCCACATCACCCGGCCCATGCCGAGCTCGCCGAAGGCGTGCTCCAGCAACAGCAGCTTGGACTCGGTGTTGACCGCCGTGCGCCAGGACGAGCGCCCGTACCAGGTGCCGCCGATCTCCACCCACTCCTGCGCGGGGTTGGCGTCGAAGAGGCAGGTGATGCCCACCGCGCGCGCCGCGTCGCCGCCGGTGGCGACCACCGCGAAGGCGACGCAGCCCGCCTCGCCGAGGTAGGAGTCGACGATCCGCGCCATCTCGGCCTCGGTCTGCGGTTCGGCCCAGCTCAGCCAGCGGAACACCTCCTCGTCCCGCCCGGCGGCGGCGAACAGGTCGGCGGTGTGCTCGGGGGCCAGCGGCTCCAGTCGGACGTGGCGGCCGGTCAGGGTGACGGGAACGGGGGTCTTCGCGCTCATGAGCGCCACGGTAGCGGCCATTTGCACTAGACGCAATGATCGATTGAACTAGTTCAATCGATCCAGGGCAAGCGAGAGGCCCCGGGCGGCGTACCGCCCGGGGCCTCTCGCAGGCACCGCTCAGATGAAGGAGTTGATCTCGATCGTCTCGGTCCGGCCGGGGCCGACGCCGATCGCGGAGATCGGGGCGCCGGACATCTCCTCCAGCGCCTTCACGTAGGCCTGCGCGTTCTTCGGCAGGTCGCCGAAGGTGCGGGCCGCGCTGATGTCCTCGGTCCAGCCGGGCAGGTACTCGTAGACCGGCTTGGCGTGGTGGAAGTCGGTCTGGCTGTACGGCAGTTCCTCGACCCGGCGGCCGTCGATCTCGTACGCCACGCAGACCGGGATCTGCTCCCAGCCGGTGAGCACGTCCAGCTTGGTGAGGAAGAAGTCGGTCAGGCCGTTGACCCGGGTCGCGTAGCGGGCGATCACCGCGTCGAACCAGCCGCAGCGCCGGTCCCGGCCGGTGGTCACGCCGCGCTCGCCGCCGATCCGGCGCAGCGCCTCGCCGTCCGCGTCCAGCAGCTCGGTCGGGAACGGGCCCGAGCCGACCCGGGTGGTGTAGGCCTTGAGGATGCCGATCACCCGGTCGATCTTGGTGGGACCGATGCCGGAGCCGGTGCAGGCGCCGCCCGAGGTCGGGTTCGAGGAGGTGACGAACGGGTACGTGCCGTGGTCCACGTCCAGCAGGGTGCCCTGGCCGCCCTCCAGCAGCACGACCTTGCCGGCCTTCAGCGCCTCGTCCAGCACCAGCGTGGTGTCGGCGAGGAACGGGCGGATCTTCTCCGCGTAGCCCAGGTACTCCTGGACCACCAGGTCGGCCGGCATCGCGCGGCGGTTGTAGAGCTTGACCAGGATCTGGTTCTTGTGGTCCAGCGCCGCTTCGACCTTCTGGATCAGGATCGACTCGTCGAAGAGGTCCTGGACCCGGATGCCGATCCGGTTGATCTTGTCGGCGTAGGCGGGGCCGATGCCGCGGCCGGTGGTGCCGATCTTGCGCTTGCCGAGGAACCGCTCGGTCACCTTGTCCAGGGTCCGGTGGTACGGCGTGATCAGGTGGGCGTTGCCCGAGATCAGCAGCTTGGAGGTGTCGATGCCGCGGTCGTTCAGGCCCTCCAGCTCGGAGAGCAGCACGCCCGGGTCGATCACCACCCCGTTGCCGATCACCGGCACGACGTTGGGGCTCAGGATGCCGGAAGGCAGCAGGTGCAGGGCGTACTTCTGGTCGCCGATGACCACCGTGTGACCGGCGTTGTTGCCGCCCTGGTAGCGGACGACGTAGTCGACGGAACCGCCGAGGAGGTCCGTGGCCTTCCCCTTGCCCTCGTCTCCCCACTGGGCACCAACGAGCACGAGTGCCGGCACAGGCGTACACCCCTTCCGGTTGGGGCATCCTGCGTAGGCCGCAGTCTGCCCCGAGATAGACGAAGCCCCTGGCGCAATAGCGCAAGGGGCTCTTGCACCGAGAGATTACCTGAGGAAGGACCGGTCGTGTCGTCCCAGTCCACGCCCGCCCCCCAGCCCCCCGACGCCGCCGGAGCCCCCGGCACCGCACCGCTGCTGGTGCTGCTCGACCCGGCCGCCAAGGCGGCGGACGGCGAGGCGGTGCGGATCGCCCGGGACGTACTGGCCGGCGGGGCGGACGTGAAGGTGGTTCTGCCGGAGAGCGCCGCCGAGCTGGACCGGGTGCTCTCGCACCGCGGCCGGCGCCGCCCGGTGGTGGTCGGCTCCGACCTGGCGCTCCAGCGAGTGGTCCAGGCCCTGCACCAGCAGGGCGAGTTGGCGGCCGGACCGGTCGGCCTGGTGCCGGTGGGCAGCGGACGCGAGGTGGCCATCGCCCGTTCGCTCGGTGTTCCGGTGGAGCCGGTGGCGGCGGCCCGGGCGGTGCTGGCCGGGGTGCCCCGGCAGCTGGGGCTGCTGCTGGACGACGGGGACGGGGTGGTGCTCGGCGAGGTGCGGATTCCCGGCCGGCGCCAGGCCCATCCGAGTGGGTGGCGTTCGCTCTGGGCGAAATTGATTACGGCCGAGCAGGTGGAGCACCTGGGCGAGCAGCTGCGGATCGAGGCGGACGGCCGCGAGCTGGGCGGCGGCGGGCGCCCGCCCCGGCTGGTGGCGCTGCGGCTGCCGGTCGGCGCGGAGGCGGCGGAGGTGCTGGTCCGGGCGGCCGGCGCGGGCCGCACCCTGCTGCGGGTGCGGGCCTCCCAGGTCACCGTGGCCGGCCCGGCCTTCGGCTACGAGGCCGACGGCTGCCCGGCCGGGCCGGTGCCGGCCCGGACCTGGACCGCCCACCCGGCGGCCTGGCGCCTGGTGCTCCCCGCGGCCTGACTGGCACGCGGCCGGTGCCGTCCACGGCCGGCCCGCCACCCGGAGTCCATCCGCCGGCCACCGCGCGGCCCGGAAGTGAGCGAGGTCACCGGGGCCGCCCCGAACCCCCGCCCGGCCTGGCCCGCTGCTGTGGTAAGGGGCCGGTTCTACGCGCGTCGTCGGTCAAACGGCCAGGCCCGGGGCGCTCCCGGCTGACGAAGCCGCTGCTCACTGCCCTAGACTCGAAGGCGTGCCACGTGGTGACGGAAGACTCAACCACGATCTCCTTCCCGGCGAGAAGGGCCCCCAGGACGCTTGCGGCGTCTTCGGGGTCTGGGCTCCCGGCGAGGAGGTCGCCAAGCTCTCGTACTTCGGCCTCTATGCCCTGCAGCACCGCGGTCAGGAATCCGCCGGTATCGCAGTGAGCAACGGCTCCCAGATTCTCGTCTTCAAGGACATGGGACTTGTCTCCCAGGTCTTCGACGAGGCCTCCCTGGGGTCGCTGCACGGGCATATCGCCGTCGGACATGCCCGCTACTCGACCACCGGGTCCTCGGTCTGGGAGAACGCCCAGCCGACCTTCCGGGCGACCGCGCACGGTTCGCTGGCGCTCGGTCACAACGGGAACCTGGTCAACACCGCCGAACTGGCGGCGATGGTCGCCGAGCTGCCCGGCGAGGAGCACGTCTCGCGCTCCGGCCGCACCGCCGCGACCAACGACACCGACCTGCTGACCGCCCTGCTGGCCGGCCACCCCGACCTGTCGATCGAGGAGACCGCCCGCACGGTGCTGCCGAGCGTCCGCGGCGCCTTCTCGCTGGTCTTCATGGACGAGCACACCCTCTACGCCGCCCGCGACCCGCAGGGCATCCGCCCGCTGGTGCTCGGCCGGCTGGAGCGCGGCTGGGTGGTCGCCTCGGAGACCTCGGCGCTCGACATCTGCGGTGCCTCCTTCATCCGCGAGGTGGAGCCGGGCGAGCTGATCGCGATCGACGAGAACGGCATGCGCAGCTCGCGGTTCGCCGAGGCCAAGCCCAAGGGCTGCGTCTTCGAGTACGTCTACCTGGCCCGGCCCGACACCTCGATCGCCGGCCGCAACGTCTACCTCTCCCGGGTCGAGATGGGCCGCCGGCTGGCCGCCGAGGCGCCCGTCGAGGCCGACCTGGTGATAGCCACCCCCGAGTCCGGCACCCCCGCCGCGATCGGCTACGCCGAGGCCAGCGGCATCCCGTTCGGCGCCGGCCTGGTGAAGAACGCCTACGTCGGGCGCACCTTCATCCAGCCCAGCCAGACCATCCGCCAGCTCGGCATCCGCCTCAAGCTCAACCCGCTGCGCGAGGTGATCGCCGGCAAGCGCCTGGTCGTGGTGGACGACTCGATCGTCCGCGGCAACACCCAGCGCGCCCTGGTCCGGATGCTCCGCGAGGCGGGCGCCGCCGAGGTGCACATCCGGATCTCCTCGCCGCCGGTGAAGTGGCCGTGCTTCTTCGGCATCGACTTCGCCACCCGGGCCGAGCTGATCGCCAACGGCATGACGGTGGAGGAGATCGGCCGCACCCTGGGTGCCGACTCGCTCGCCTACATCTCGATCGACGGCATGATCGAGGCCACCAAGCAGCCCAAGGAGAGGCTCTGCCGGGCCTGCTTCGACGGCGAGTACCCGATGGAGCTGCCGGACCCGGCGCTGCTCGGAAAGCTGCTGCTGGAGGCCGAGATCGCCGGCAGCCAGCAGCCCCCCGCGACCCGGGGCAAGCCGACCTCCGACCTCGACGGGGTGCAGTCCCTGCTCGGCGGTCACGGGGCGGCCGACGCGCTGCGCCGACCGTAGGACCACGCGGCGGGGCCCCGGAACCCGGGGCCCCGCCGTTCTCAGCGACATCCCCCACCTGACCCGAGAGGGCCGCACGCAGTGACCAGCAACGAGAGCGGTGCCACCTACGCCGCCGCCGGAGTCGACATCGAGGCGGGCGACCGCGCCGTCGAGCTCATGAAGCAGTGGGTGAAGAAGACCAGCCGCCCCGAGGTGGTCGGCGGCCTGGGCGGCTTCGCCGGCCTGTTCGACATCTCCGCCCTCAAGCGCTACGAGCGCCCGCTGCTGGCCTCCGCCACCGACGGGGTCGGCACCAAGGTCGCGCTGGCCGCGGCGATGGACAAGCACGACACCATCGGCCACGACCTGGTCGGCATGGTCGTCGACGACCTGGTGGTCTGCGGCGCCGAGCCGCTCTTCATGACCGACTACATCTGCGTCGGCAAGGTCCACCCGGAGCGGGTCGCCCAGATCGTCAAGGGCATCGCCGAGGGCTGCGTGCTGGCCGGCTGCGCGCTGGTCGGCGGCGAGACCGCCGAGCACCCGGGCCTGCTCGGGCCGGACGAGTACGACGTGGCCGGCGCCGGCACCGGCGTGGTCGAGGCCGACCAGCTGCTCGGTGCGGACCGGGTCCGGGCCGGCGACGTGGTGATCGCGATGGCCGCCTCCGGCCTGCACTCCAACGGCTACTCGCTGGTCCGGCACGTGCTGCTGAACCAGGCCGGCTGGCAGCTGGACCGCGAGGTGCCGGAGTTCGGCCGCACCCTCGGCGAGGAGCTGCTGGAGCCGACCCGGATCTACTCGCTGGACTGCCTGGCGCTCACCCGGGCCACCGAGGTGCACGCCTTCTCGCACGTCACCGGCGGCGGCCTGGCCGCCAACCTGGCCCGGGTGATCCCGGACCACCTGCACGCCCGGCTGGACCGCGGCACCTGGACCCCGCTGCCGGTCTTCCAGACCGTCGCCGAGGTCGGCCGGATGCGGACCCTGGAGATCGAGAAGACCCTCAACATGGGCATCGGCATGGTGGCCGTGGTGCCGCCGGAGTCGGTGGACGTGGTGCTGGCGATCCTGGAGGACCGCGGCGTCGAGGCCTGGCTGCTGGGCGACATCGTGGACCGCGGCGCGGAGCACGCGGACGGCGCGGCGCTCTACGGCGACTACGCCAAGTAACCGACCCGGTCGAGCGGGCCCCGCCGGGGTCCGCTCGACGCGTTTGCGGCCGGCTCCCCGGCCCGGAGCACGCCGAAAACCGGCCCGGCGCAGTGCGCTCGGACCGGTCAGGGCGTGGTGTCAGACCCGGCGGCGGGACTGGTGGTGGCCGGCGTCGGCCTCCTCCTCGTCGTCCTCGTCGTCGTTGTAGTAGTCCGCGTAGGCGGCGTAGGGGTCGTCCTCGTCGTCCTCGTCGTCAACCGGCTCAGGGTTGACGGGAACAACGGGTGTTACGCCCAGCTCGCTGGACAGACGGTTGGCGTCGAAGCCGCCGCTGTTGTACTTCAGCTCGCGGGCGACCTTCGTCTGCTTGGCCTTGGCCCGGCCGCGCCCCATGGGTCGACCCCCTCAACGATGGGGCTCACGGCCCCGAGTCTGACACGTGTTCATGATCAGGAGCGGCTTGCCCGAATCGGGAGAGCCGTCCCTTGGAGCATCAACGGTACCTGTTTCCGCCCCCGGACGGTACGTCGCCGGTGTGACGTGGCGCGCACTGTCGCCCCGCGGGACCAGGACCCTCCTGGTCGGACGGGGAATTCCGGGGAACCCAGGGCACCCGGGGAGTGGGCCGGGACCGTCGTTCCGGCACCGATTATCCCCCGACCGTGGCGCCGGGGGCGCCCGATCGGGGGATGTGCCGCAATCCGGGTCCACATTGTGATGCGGCCGGAGTCACGGAGCGTCAGCCCCGGCGTGCGCCCGGCAACAGGATCGTGCGCAGGGTGCTGATCTCCCGCATCCGGCGCTCCGCCAGCCGGTCGGCGGCGACCGCCGGGGGGATGCCGTCGGCGGCGGCCCGGGTGAAGATCTCCAGGGTGGTGTCGAAGATCTTGGTGGCCTTGTTCTTGGCCCGCTCGAAGTTGAAGCCGTCGATCTCGTCGGCCACCTGGATCACGCCGCCGGAGTTCACCAGGTAGTCGGGCGCGTACAGGATGCCGCGGTCGGCCAGGTCCTTCTCCACGCCCGGGTGGGCCAGCTGGTTGTTGGCCGCGCCGCAGACCACGGTGGTGCCGGCCGCGCTCAGCCGGGCCACGGTCTCGTCGTCCAGCGCGCCGCCGAGCGCGCACGGGGCGTACACGTCCAGCGCGGAGGCCAGCAGGGCCTTGGTGTCGGCGACCACCTCGACGTCCGGGTGGGCGGCCCGGACCCGGTTGACGGCGGCCTCGAACGGGTCGGTGACGACCACGGTGGCGCCGTCCGCGACCAGGTGGCCGACCAGGTAGTGGCCGACCTTGCCGACGCCGGCCACGCCGACCCGCTTGCCGCGCAGGGTGGGCTGGCCCCAGCGGGCCTGGGCCGAGGCGCGCATGCCCTGGAAGACGCCGAAGGCGGTCAGGATCGAGGAGTCGCCGGCGCCGCCGTGCTCCGGGGAGCGGCCGGTCACCCAGTCGCACTCGCGGGCCACCACGTCCATGTCCTGCACGTAGGTGCCCACGTCGCAGGCGGTGTAGTAGCGGCCGGCCAGCGACTGCACGAAGCGGCCGTAGGCGCGCAGCAGGGCCTCGGACTTGTCGCCGCCCTCGGCCTTGGCGGCCGGGTTGCCGATGATCACGGCCTTGCCGCCGCCCAGGTCCAGGCCGGCCAGCGCGTTCTTGTAGCTCATCCCGCGGGAGAGCCGCAGCGCGTCCTCCAGCGCCTCCTCCTCGGAGGCGTACTGGTGGAACCGGGTGCCGCCGAGGGCCGGGCCCAGCGCGGTGGAGTGGATGGCGATGATCGCCTTGAGGCCGGTGGAGCGGTCGTGGCAGAGCACGACCTGCTCGTGCCCGTCGCCCGGGACGCCGTCCTGCTCAGTACGGAAGATCCGGCTCAGCACGCCTGGTGCGGGGTGCGTCACGGACTCGGTGCGTACGTCGGTCACTGTGGTGACTCCAGTATCTGCGGGCCCGCTTGCTGTGGTGCGGGCCATCTACGGCGAAGCCTAGTGCGCGGGCGGGCCGCGGGAATCCCCCCGGGAGAGGGCGTCCGGAGGGCCGCGGTTCGGCCGGATCACGCGGGTCGGCGCCTCCCGCGGAGCCGGTGGCCCGTGCGACGATGCAGGACGTGACCGCTGTGCGCACCTCCGTGTTGCCGCCCTACGCCGCCCATCTGCGGGTGTACGAGCCGCTCGCGGCCCTGCCGGAGCCGGACCGGACCCGGTGGCAGGCCCACCTGGCCGACCGCGGCCCGGACGCCGGCTCGGCGGACCAGCCGGTGGCCCGGGCGGCGCTCGAGGCGCAGCGGGAGGCGCTCGCCGAGTTGCTCGCCCGGACCCCGCGCGCGCTGCCCGACAAGGAGAGCGGGCGGGCCTTCGTGCGGGTGGTGGACTCGGTCACCTACGTCTGCCCGTGGGCCACCCGGCTGCGCAGCTGGCAGGCGCTGGAGGAGCTGCGGGAGTCGCTGCCGGTGGCGCTGCTGGACACCGTGCTGCCGCGGGCGGTGCGGGAGGACGCGCTGGCCGCACAGGCGCGCTGGCGGACCGAACACCCGGACGCCCGGCCGTGGATCCTGACCAGCCGCTGGGAGGTGCCGGTGCGCTGGTTCCTGCCGTTCTCGGCGGAGGACCGGCGCTGGGTTCCGGCCACCGAGCCGGCGGGCGAGGAGCCGGGGGCGCCGGCGGCGCTCTTCTACCTGACCACCATGGCGCAGGCCCGCCGCCGGGTGGCCCGCGGCTACCGGGTGCTGCGCGAGCGGCTGCGCGGCAGCGCGCTGGCGCAGGGGGCCGAGGAGGTCGGGCGCTGGCTGGAGGAGTTCCACCCGCGCTCGCTGGTGGAGCTGGACTACGGCGGGCTGGTGCACGCGATCGGGGAGCGGGCGCTGGCCGCGGACCAGTCGGCGGGGGAGCTGGCGGACGGGCTGGCGGCGTTGCGCGCGGGCGATGCCGAGGCGGCGTCCGAGGTGTATGAGACGGTGACGGAACGCTGGCGGCAGGTGCAGGCACTGCGGCTGGCCAACTGACCGGCTGACGGGGGGTCGGCCGGCGCCCGTGCTCGGGCAGGCAGTGGGGGAGTCATCGGGGTGGTACCGGCTGTCGTGCTGGGTAGGAAAGATGTTCGGGACCCTTGGGACCAAGGTCCCGGTTCGGGTCAATACTCCACTAACGTGACACTACTCACCGTTGACGCGAAGTCACGGGTAACGGTAAAAATGGGACAAGCCGCCCAACTCCCCCGGATCCTGTCCACTTTTGGGTGGATCTGGGGTCGGTGCGCCCTTTGGGGGGAAATGGTAGGTCTGGGAAGCCCTTAACGGAATGTCGCGAAACAGTGACTGTCCGCTATGGGATGGTCCATCGCCTTCCGTCGCTCTTGAACCCGTGAGGGGCCAATTTTGGCGGTTTGGTCGATAGGGCTGGACGGATGGTGTAGTTGTAGACACCAGGACAAGCCGTTCGTCCTATAACCGACTCGGTCCGTCCGTGCCATTTCGGGCATCGCGGGCCAAGGTGCAGAATTTGAAGGATAGAACCGCCCTGGTTCGGTTCTCCGAGGAGGCCGCTCATGACCGCTCGTACCCCTGACGCCGAACCTCTGCTGACGCCGGCAGAGGTCGCCACCATGTTCCGCGTGGACCCCAAGACGGTCACCCGGTGGGCCAAGGCCGGGAAGCTCACGTCGATCCGCACGCTCGGCGGGCACCGGCGCTACCGGGAGGCGGAGGTGCGGGCGCTGCTGGCCGGTATCCCCGCCCAGCGCACCGAAGCCTGACACGCCGCGGCGGGTGCTCACCCCGCCGCCGCAGCACGTGATCGAGGGGGGTCGCCCCCGGACTCCGCCGGGTCCGGGAAGCGGCCCCCTTCGGCATGTCCGGCTCCGCTTTCCGCGTCGTCGAGGAGCGATCAAGGGAGTGGCAAGGGCCGGAAAAGTCATAGGACGTTTATTCGGCGACCTTGATGTGCGACATGAGCATCAACTATTACATGGCTGTCCTTTGACCTGGAAATGGCCGGTCAATGGCAGATGGTTGTGACGCCGGAGGCGCCGGGAAATCCCTTTGGCGGGGGTGGGGAAAGTCGCGAATGTCAGTACAATTTTACATATTAAATGTTGGCACTCTGGGGAGGGTCGAGGATCACCGGAGTTCAAGAAAAGATAAGTGACGACCGTCACAGTGGCACCCCTTGTGACCGGGAGTGCGCTGTCGATAATGCGCCTGACGGTCCGTCGGGCGCTCTCCGGGCGGTCCGTCAGGCCGACCCGAGGCGGGAAACACGAGAGGCCCGGAACCTCTCGGTTCCGGGCCTCTCGCTCCAGGCGACCCTGACGGGACTTGAACCCGCGACCTCCACCTTGACAGGGTGGCGAGCTAACCAACTGCTCCACAGGGCCAGGAAGTTCACTGCTTTCGCAGTGTTTCGCCGCTGTTCTCCGCAGCGACAAGACAGATCGTACTGCATCGTGGGGGCCCAGGTCGAACCGGCTGCCGGAGGGCGACCGGCCCGACCTGGGCGGGGAGTCAGAGGGCGGCCCGGGCGGCGTCCATCGCCTTCAGGATCCGCTTCTCGGAGACCGGCGCCGGGGTGCCCAGCGACTGGGCGAAGAAGCTCACCCGCAGCTCCTCGATCATCCAGCGGATCTGCCGCACATCCTCGCTCGGCTGCTGCCCGGCCGGCACCGCCGCCAGCAGCTCGCCGTAGGCCCGCTGTACCTCCTGCACCTTCAGCAGGTGCTGCAGGTCGCGCTGCGGGTGGTTGGGCAGCGCCTCCAGGCGGCGGTCCACCGCGATCAGGTACCGCTTGACGTCGCCGAGCCGCTGCCAGCCGGTCGCCGTGACGAAGCCCGGGTGCACCAGCGAGGCCAGGTGCAGCTTCACGTCGTTCACCGCGGAGAGCAGCACCGGGCTCTGCACCGACTTCAGCCGGTTGCCCGCCCGGTGGTAGGCGATCAGCGCCGAGGCGGTCTTCAGGGTGGTGTCCGCGGACAGCTCGTAGAGGTCGGCCCGGACCTTGTCGTAGAGCTTGGTGAAGGACTCGGCGTCCCAGGCCACCCCGCCGTTCAGCGCCATCAGCCGGTCCACCGCGCAGGCCGTGATGTCCTCGAACAGGGCCGGCACCGAGCCGTGCGGGTTGTAGGAGAGCGCCAGCTTGGCCTGGTTGCCCAGCCGGGCCTGGATCTGCTTGGCCGGCGAGTTGCAGGTGAGCAGCAGCAGCCGGCGGGTGCCCTGCCACATCGCCTGCTCCTGGGCCGCCGGGGTGTCGTAGAGCCGGATCGAGACCGAGTCGCCGTCGTCGGTCAGCGCCGGGTAGGCGCGCAGCGAGTGGCCGCGGGAGCGCTGCTCGAAGGTGCGCTGGATCAGCGGCAGGTCGGCCGGCCAGGCGGTCAGGCCGGTGCGCTCGATGCCGCGGCCGCTGGCCGCCGAGGAGAGGGTCTCCTTCAGCTTGGGCGTCAGCCGCAGCCGCAGCTCCTCCAGGTCCTTGGACTCGGCCAGCTTCCGCTTGCCGTCCACCACCCGGAAGGTGACCTTCAGGTGCTCGGGCACCCGCTCGTCGTCCCAGGCCTCCGGCGGGATCGGGATGCCGGACATCCGGTGCAGCACCCGCTCCAGGGCGGGCAGGAAGGGCTCCTGGCGGTCGGTCAGCTCGCGCAGCGCCGCCCTGGCGAAGTCCGGGGCGGGCACCAGGTTGCGCCGGATCGCCTTCGGCAGCGCCCGGATGTGGGCGGTCACCAGCTCGCCGCGCAGGCCCGGGATCTGCCAGTCGAAGCCCTCGGCGGAGACCTGGTTGAGCACCGGCAGCGGGATGTGCACCGTCACGCCGTCCGCGTCGCTGCCCGGCTCGAACTGGTAGGTCAGCCGGAGCTTGAGCGCACCCTGGTGCCAGTAGTCGGGGTAGTCGGCCTCGGTGACGCCGCCGGCGGCGTCGTTGATCAGCATCGACTTCTCGAAGTTGAGCAGGTCCGGCTGGTCGTGCCGGGTCTTCTTCCACCAGGAGTCGAAGTGCCGGGTGGAGACGATCTCCTCGGGCAGCCGCGCGTCGTAGAAGTCGAACAGGGTCTGGTCGTCCACCAGGATGTCCCGGCGGCGGGCCCGGTTCTCCAGCTCCGCCACCTCGCCGAGCAGCCTGCGGTTCTCGGCGAAGAACTTGTGGTGGGTCTCCCAGTCGCCCTCCACCAGGGCGTTGCGGATGAACAGCTCGCGGCAGAGCTCCGGGTCGATCCGGCCGAAGTTCACCCGGCGCTGGGTGACGATCGGCACCCCGTAGAGGGTGACCCGCTCGAAGGCCATCACCGCGCCGGCCTTCTTCTCCCAGTGCGGCTCGCTGTAGGTGCGCTTGATCAGGTGGGCGGCCAGCGGCTCGATCCACTCCGGCTCGATCTTGGCGTTGATCCGGGCCCAGAGCCGGGAGGTCTCCACCAGCTCGGCCGACATCACCCAGCGCGGCGGCTTCTTGAACAGGCCGGAGCCCGGGAAGACCGCGAACCGGGCGCCCCGGGCACCGCCGTACTCGCGCTTCTCCACGTCGAACAGGCCGACGTGGGAGAGCAGTCCGGCCAGCAGCGACTGGTGGATCCGGTCGGCGTCCGGCTCGACGTCGTCCTTCGGCTCGTCGATCGTCACGCCGAGCTGCCGGGCCACCGTGCGCAGCTGGGTGAAGATGTCCTGCCACTCCCGTATCCGCAGGTAGTTCAGGAACTCGGACTTGCACATCCGGCGGAAGGCGGAGGAGGAGAGCTCGCGCTGCTGCTCCCTGACGTACCGCCACATGGCCAGGTAGGAGAGGAAGTCGGACGTCTCCGAGGAGAACCGCTTGTGCCGCTCATCGGCAGCCTGGCGCTTCTCGGCCGGGCGCTCGCGCGGGTCCTGGATGGAGAGCGCGGCGGTGATCACCATGACGTCGTGCACGCAGCCGTTGCGGTCGGCCTCCAGCACCATCCGGGCCAGCCGGGGGTCCACCGGCAGCTGGGCCAGCTTGCGGCCGAGCTGGGTGAGGCGTTGCTTCGGGTCCTTCGCCTCGGGATCGAGCGCGCCCAGCTCCTGGAGCAGGTTGACGCCGTCCTTGATGTTGCGGGAGTCCGGCGGGTCGAGGAACGGGAAGGCGGCGATGTCGCCCAGGCCGGCCGCGGTCATCTGCAGGATCACCGAGGCCAGGTTGGTGCGCAGGATCTCGGCGTCGGTGAACTCGGGGCGGGCGAGGAAGTCCTCCTCCGAGTAGAGCCGGATGCAGATGCCGTCGCTGGTGCGGCCGCAGCGGCCCTTGCGCTGGTTGGCGCTGGCCTGGCTGATCGCCTCGATCGGCAGCCGCTGCACCTTGGTGCGGTGGCTGTAGCGGGAGATCCGGGCGGTGCCCGGGTCGATCACGTACTTGATGCCGGGGACGGTGAGCGAGGTCTCCGCGACGTTGGTGGCCAGCACGATCCGGCGCTTGGTGGAGCGCTGGAAGACCCGGTGCTGCTCGGCCGAGCTGAGCCGGGCGTAGAGCGGCAGCACCTCGGTTTCGTATCGATCAGCGCCTCCGGCGCGGGTCAGGTTGAGCTTCTCCAGGGCGTCGGCGGTGTCGCGGATCTCCCGCTCGCCGGAGAGGAAGACCAGGATGTCGCCCGGGCCCTCGGCCTGCAGCTCCCGGGCCGCGTCGCAGATCGCCTGCACCTGGTCGCGGTCGCGCTCGGCCTCGTCGGCCTCGTCCTCCTCGTCGGCGGTGTCGGCCACCAGCGGGCGGTAGCGGACCTCCACCGGGTAGGTGCGGCCGGAGACCTCGACGATCGGGGCGTCCCCGAAGTGCCGGGAGAACCGCTCCGGGTCGATGGTCGCGGAGGTGATGACCACCTTGAGGTCGGGGCGGCGCGGGAGCAGTTGCTTGAGGTAGCCGAGCAGGAAGTCGATGTTGAGGCTGCGCTCGTGCGCCTCGTCGATGATCAGGGTGTCGTACTGGCGCAGCTCGCGGTCGGTCTGGATCTCCGCGAGCAGGATGCCGTCGGTCATCAGCTTGACCAGGGTGTCCTGGCCCACCTGGTCGGTGAACCGGACCTTCCAGCCGACCGTCGCGCCGAGCGGGGTGCCGATCTCCTCGGCGATCCGCTCGGCCACCGTGCGGGCGGCGATCCGGCGCGGCTGGGTGTGGCCGACCAGGCCCTTCACACCGCGGCCCAGCTCCAGGCAGATCTTCGGGATCTGGGTGGTCTTGCCGGAGCCGGTCTCACCGGCCACGATCACCACCTGGTGGTCCCGGATCGCGGCCAGGATCTCGTCCTTCTTCTGACTGACCGGCAGCTCGGCCGGGTAGCCGATCTCCGGCACGGCCGCCCGGCGCTGGGCCAGCCGCTGCTCGGCCCGGTCGATCTCGGCGGCCAGCTCGGCGGCGATCGCCTGCCGGGCCTCGGCTTTGCGCACCCGCCGGGCGCCGTCCAGCCGGCGGCCGATCCGCTGCTGGTCGCGCAGCATCAGCTCGGGCAGCCGGGCCGCCAGCTCACCGATGGCGGGCGCGTCGGCGGACTGGGCGGGGGAACTCATCGCGGGCATCCCTCAAGGGTCGCAAGGAGGCGCGGGGCAGCGCACCTCAGTTTTCCGGGGCCAGCCGGCCGGCTCGGGCCGCCGGACCGCACCGCTGGGCCCGGGACGGGGGACCGGGCCCGTCAAGTGTCACATCCACCGGGGCCTCAGCGGACGGCCGCGGGGCTGCGGCGGACGCCCGGCGCGGGGTAGTCCGGCAGCGGGACGGCGTTGGCGGCTTTGGAGACCATCCGGGCGAAGAGCGCGCCGAGGATCCGGGTGGTCAGCATCTTGTAGACCCGGTTGCGCTGCTTCAGCTTCTTCGCGCTGACCGGGGCGAGGAACGGGCCGGCGCCCTTGGCCTGCTTGCGGGAGACGGCGGCGGCCGGGCGGAGCAGCTTCTCGTAGGCGGCGAACGCGGCCCGGTGGTCCGGGTGCGCCGCCAGCTCGCCGGCCAGCACGTAGGCGCCGATCATCGCCAGGCCGGTGCCGCCGCCGCCCGGGCCGGAGCACCACGCGGCGTCGCCGAGCAGCACCACCCGGCCGCGGGAGTACTCGGGCACGTCGATCTGGCTGAGCGAGTCGAAGTACCAGTCGGTGGCGCCCGCCAGGTGCGGCAGCAGCCGCGGGGTGTGCCAGCCGACCCCGGCGAAGGCCTCGGTGACCAGCCGCCGCTGGGCCTCGGGGTCGTGGCGGTCGTAGCTCAGCTCGCCGGCGTGGAAGACCAGGCCGAGCCCGGCGGTGGCCGGGTCGCGGTGGCTCATCACCAGCACCCCGCGGCCGGGGGTGTTGTAGATCCGGCCCTCGTGGTCCAGGCCGAGCAGGTTGGGCACCGTGCAGCCGGCGGTGTAGAAGCCGCTGTCGGTGCGGAACCGCGCCTCCGGGCCCCAGCCCAGGTCGCGGACCACCGAGTGCATGCCATCCGCGCCGACCACCAGGTCGAAGGTGCGCGGGGCGCCGTGCCGGAAGCCGACCCGGACGCCGTCCGGGCCCTCGGCCAGCTCGGTGATGCTGTCGCCGAAGACGTACTCGACGTCCTGCTCGGTGCGCTCGAAGAGGATCCGGGTCAGCTCGCCGCGCTCGATCTCCACCTCGCCGGAGAAGAGCAGCGCGGGCAGTTCGACGACCGGGCGGTCCTGCTCGTCGACGATCACCTCGGCGCCCATCGCCGTCGCCCTGGCCCGGATCTCGTCCAGGATGCCCATCCGCCGCAGCACCTCCAGTTGCGCACCGCGGAAGTCCACGGCGCTGCCGCCGTCGCGCAGCGCGGGGGCCTGCTCGACCACGGTGACGGTGAAGCCCCGGCGGTGCAGCCAGAAGGCGAGGGCGGGGCCGGCGATGCCGGCGCCGGAGACCAGCACGGTGCGGGCGGTGGAGCCGGGGGTGCTGACGGTGGCGTTCATGAGGTCCTCCCGGTGGGTCCGCCGCGCTCGGTGCGGCGGCGATGGCTCCACCGTACGGCGGGTTTATCCATCTGGTCAATCCGCTTGGATAAACCCTTTGGATGAACCGATTGGATTAACCATCTGGATGGGCTGCGCTAGCCTGGGCGCATGGGAAACCGTGAGGACCTGCTCGCCGGAGCCACCCAGTGCCTGAAGGAGAAGGGCTGGGCGCGCACGACCGTGCGCGACATCGCCGCCGCCGCGGGGGTGAACCACGCCGCGATCGGCTACCACTTCGGCTCGCGGGACGCGCTGCTCACCGCGGCCTTCATCCAGGCCATGGACGAGTGGGGGCAGGCGATCGGCGGCGCGCTGCGGGTGTCCGCCGAGCCGGCCGGCGACCAGCGCCGGCAGTACACCGAGATGTGGCAGCGGATGCTGGACTCCTTCGCCGGCGCCCGCCAGCTCTGGCTGGCCTCGGTGGAGGCGGCGGTGCAGGCCGAGCACAACCCGGCGCTGCGCGAGCTGCTGACCGCCGCGCAGCGGGAGGGCCGGCGGGGGCTGGCGGCCGGGCTGCTCGGAATCCCGGAGGACCAGGTGGACGGGACGGCCGAGCGGAGCGTGGGCTCGGTGCAGTCGGCGCTGCTCAGCGGGATCTTCACCCAGTGGCTGCTCGACCCGGAGGGGGCGCCGAGCGCCGAGGAGGTGCTGGCCGGGGTGCGGGCACTGGGGCGGCTGGCCGGGAACTGACCCCCGGTCAGCCCCCGAGCTCGCGCACCAGGACCGCGGCCTGCGCCCGGCTGCGCAGGTCCAGCTTGCCGAGCAGCCGGCTGACGTGGGTCTTCACGGTGGGCTCCGCCATCCCCAGCCGGGCCGCGATCTCGGCGTTCGACAGCCCCTCGCCCAGGCAGCCGAGCACCTCGCGCTCGCGCGGGGTGAGCGCCGCCAGCGCCGCCGGGTCGGCCGGCCGCCCGCGCTCCGGGCGGGTGGCGGCGAACTCGCTGATCAGCCGCCAGGCCAGCTCCGGGGCGATCAGCCCGTCGCCCGCCGCCACCGAGCGGACCGCGCCGACCAGGCCCGCCGCGTCCACCGTCTTCAGCAGGAAGCCGGCGGCACCGGCCCGCAGCGCGCCGTAGACGTACTCGTCCAGGTCGAAGGTGGTCAGCACCAGCACCTGGGCCAGCCGCTCGGCGACCACCGCGCGGGTGGCCGCGACGCCGTCCAGCCGGGGCATCCGGATGTCCATCAGCACCAGGTCGGGGCGGAGCTCGCGGGCCAGCCGCACCGCCCGCTCGCCGTCGGCCGCCTCGCCGACCACCTCGATGCCGGGCGCCGCGCCCAGGATCAGCACCAGGCCGGCGCGGACGGCCGCCTGGTCCTCGGCGACCAGGACGCGGATGGTCATGCCGGCTCCTCGGCGGTGGCGGTCGGCCGCTCCAGCGGCAGGACGGCGCTGACCAGCCAGCGGCGGCCGGCGCCGGTGCCGTCCGGCCCGGCCCGGAACTCGCCGTGCAGCAGCGCCGCCCGCTCGGCCATCCCGATCAGCCCGGCGCCCGAGCCGGGGGCCCGGTCCGGCGCCGGGCCGTCCGCCAGCGGGCTGCTGACCCGCACGGTCAGCGCGCCCTCCCGGTGGGCCAGCCGGACCGTGACCGGGCCCGGGGCGGCGTGCTTGAGCGCGTTGGTCAGCGACTCCTGGACGATCCGGTAGGCGGCCAGCTCGACCGGGGCGGGCAGCGGCGGGTCGGCGGCGGGCAGCTGGTCCAGGGTGGCCTCCAGGCCGTTCGCCCGGGCCCGGTCCAGCAGCGCCGGCAGGCCGTCCAGGCTCGGCACGGCGGCCGGGTCGGCGGCGGCGCCGCGCTCCCGGAGCAGGCCGATCATCCGGCGCATCTCGGTCAGGCCCTCCACGCTGTTCTCCCGGATCACCAGCAGCGACCGCCGGGCGCTGCCCGGGTCGTCCAGCGAGAGCGCGGCGGCGGAGTGGATGGCGATCGCGGTCAGCCGGTTGGCGACCATGTCGTGCAGCTCGCGGGCCATCCGGGCGCGCTCGGCGGCGACCGCCTGGGCCCGGTCCTGCTCGGCCAGCCGGGCGCTCTGCTCGGCCAGCCGCAGGTTCTGCGCGGCCTCCCGGCGGGCCGCCTCGGCCGCCTCCTGGTGGTTGCGGACCAGCGCGCCGGTGGCCGCCGGGCCGAACAGCACCACGCCAAGCAGCACGCCGATCAGCAGCGCCTCGGGCTTGCGGTACCAGGCGAGGAAGCCGAGCGTGGCCGCCACCGTGACCAGCCCCGCGCCGACCGGGAGCCGGCGGGCGGCGGCCGGGCCGCCGTAGCGGGCCGCGGCGTAGACCAGGTCGGTGTACATCAGCACGGTGGCGATGCTGCCGGTGGTGAACTGGTCGGCCACCAGGGCCGCGGTGCCGCAGGCCAGGGCGAGCCGGGGACGGGTGCGGCGCAGCAGCTCCAGGCCCGCGGTGGCGGTCAGCGGTAGCAGCACCCAGGCGCCGCCGAGCGGGCGGCCGCCCTGGGCGGTCACGCCGGTCAGCCAGAGCAGCACCCCGCCGAGCAGGCCGGCCGCGGCGATCGCGGCGTCGTGGCGGTGCGGGCGGCGGTCCTTGGCCGCCGTCGGCGGGCGCCGGGGATCGGGCACCTCGCCATCCAACCACGGGGGCCGCCGCTCGGCCCGAACCCGGGGCACCCGGTCTACATCGAAGGATGCAGGGCGGGGTCGTCCGATCTGGCGATGCCCGGTGAGCAGGGCGGATGCCAGGATCGTGGGCGGAGGAAGGTCCCGGAGGACGGTCCGGAGGAGGCCGCGGAGAGGGGTGGCGGAGATGCTGATCGGCCTGGTCGTCGCCTGCGAGGCCGCGTTCTGGGTGCTGCTCGCCGCCGGGCTCGCCGTTCGGTACCTGCTGGGCATGCGGCGGACCAGCGTGGCGCTGCTGCTCGGCGAGCCGGTGCTGGAGCTGGTGCTGCTGGCCGTCACGGCGGTGGACCTGCAGCGCGGGGCCCGGCCGAGCTGGGAGCACGGGCTGGCGGCGGTCTACCTCGGTTACACGGTGGCCTACGGCCGCAGCACCCTCCGCTGGCTGGACGGCCACGCCGCCCACCGCCTGGCCGGCGCACCGCCGCCGCCCAGGCCGCCGCGCTACGGCATGGCCCGGGCCCGCCACGAGGGCCGGCTCTGGCTGCGCAGCCTGCTCGGCGGCGCGGTCGCCTGCGGGCTGCTGCAGCTCGCCGCCTGGTACGTGGGCAGCGGCAGCCCGGCGGCGGAGCCGCTGCACGGCTGGCAGTTGACGGCGCTTCGGGCGGTCGGCATCCACGGGGTGATCGCGCTGACCTACCTGCTCTGGCCGAAGAAGGCGCCCGCCGGAGCGGGATCCGGGCCGGGGTCGGGATCGGCGGGCGGCCTGCCGAGGAGACCGTGAACGGCGAGGTCCCCGGAGCCGGGGGCTCCGGGGACCTCGGGGTCTGCCTCGGGGTCTGCCTCGGTGACCGGCTCAGCCGTTGCGGCGGGCCCGGCGCTTGACGCCGAACAGCACGGCGGCTCCGGCGGCGAGCAGGGCGGCGGCCGCGGCCGCCAGGGTGCCGGTGCCGCTGCCGCCGCCGGTGAAGGCGAGCGAGGCCTGCTGGGGGGCGGGGGTCGGCGGGGTGGCCGGGGCGGTCGGGGTGGCAGCGGTCGGAGCGGCGCCGGCCGGGGCGGCCGCGGGGGCGGAGCTCTGCGGTGCCTGGGCGGCCTGGGTGGGCGCCGGCGACTGGGCGGCTGCCTGGGCCGGGGCCTGCTTGGTGGTGGCCGGCTTGGTCGGGGTGGCCTGCGGGGCGGGCTTCACCGGCGGCAGCTCGAGGAAGCTGCCGCCCGAGACCTTCGCGCCGTCCGCGGCGCCCTGGGTGACGACCATGAGCGACTTGATCTTCTCGGCGACCGAGGCCGCGGTGGTGATCCGCAGGTCGAAGGAGGCCGACTGGCCGTCAGCCAGCGGCGCGTCCAGGGCGGTGGAGGCGATCCAGATGGACGGGTCGCAGCCCGGCGTGGTCGGCAGCTCGGTCGCGGCGCCGTTGCGGACCAGCGCGACCTTGGTGTTGCCCGGGTTCATCACCCCGAGCTGGGTGAAGAGGCTCGGGGCGAGCGACACGTGCCGGTAGGCGGCGCCGGTGTGGTTGGTCTCGGTGATCCGGACCTCGAAGACGGCCGAGTCGCCTTGGAGCCGGCCCTGGTGCACGGTGCTGATGGTCAGCGCGGGCAGACCGCGGTGCTCGGGCGCGCCCGGCACCCCGAACTCGCCGGGCAGCTGCGGCACCTGGCCCTGACCGCAGTTGGTGATGACCGACCCGGTCCAGGTCGAGCCGTCGTCGGCCTGGGCCGTTCCGGCGGCCGCGGCGGTGGCGGCGGCGAGCAGGACGGCGACGGCAGCGGTCTTCTTGATCATGGTGATTCCCCCCAGGGCATCGACGTGGATGGTGTCGCGCCTTCCTGCCGCCCTCCCAGGGCTCTCGTCCGCCGCGCAGGAACAAGTCTTCCGGGGGATCTTCCGCGAGACGTACGCCAACCGTCACGGTGCCGTCACAAGCCCCGTCCGCCTGCTTCACACCCGGGAACGCGAAACGGCCCCGGGAGCGAATCCGCTCCCCGGGGCCGTTCGTCTTTCGGTGGCCAGGGCCGGGGTCGAACCGGCGACCTTCCGCTTTCAGGCCACGCCAGGGCGCAGGAATGCCCCTTTTGAGCGGTTCTGTCGTCCGCGGAAGTGTGGCTGCGGACGTCGTCGTGCACGGCGGTTGGCGTCAGTGTTGGCGTCAACCGGAGTCCCGGGACCGGACTGTGCTCGTCAGTCGAGGGCGCGCAGTTGCCGGTTGATCTCGCGCGGGTCGAAGCGGGCCGGGTCGAAGTCGGCTGCTGTCTTGAGACCGAGCCGGCGAAGCAGGTCCTCGTGCTCCGGGTCGGCGGAGTCCTGGAGGGTCCGCTTGAGGTCCTCGTACCCGCCTGGGCCGCCGCAGTCCTCAGGCGGGCAGGCTCCGGCGCCGTCCACGCAGGCGGGATAGTGGTGGTCCGCCTCGGCCGTCATCCGGCGCTCGACCGTGATGCGGTGCTCCCATGAGTCGCCGAAATCGTAGTCGTAATCGAGGTTTCCGCCTTCCTTGACCAGGATGTCCAGGACAGCGGTGGTCTCGTCCGCGAAGTCCAGTTCGCTGGAGCGGGGTCCGTACTGGACGCCGTTCGCGTTGAACGCGTGCAGGTGGCAGTTCTGCCAGCCCATTGCCGCCTGGATGACCCGGTGCAGGTTGTCGAGGCGGATACCGGCCGGCACCTGGACGCGGCGCCACACCGCGGGCTGATCCACATCGGCGAGTTGGATATGGAGCTCGTAGAGCGGATCGCCAGGGCGTGGCTCCCCGCGTAGCCGGGCCATGGCTTGACGGCCGGCCGAGGTGAGAGCGACGGACTTGCCGGTCTGCTGGGCGGCTCCGAGGCCCTTGAGCGCGGCGAGGAGGCGGTCCACGTCGCGGTCGTTGCTCTGACGCAGGAGGCGAAGGCGGTCCTCGGGAAGGTCGTCGAGGACGAAGAACCCGGACAGTGCTTTCCACACCGCAGTCCGCAGCTTCTGTTCCGGCACCGGGAGGTCCGCGGCGTAGAGGCTCGTCAGCACCGCCCGCATTCCGGCGGGGTACTCCTCCGCGAGCATCGAGCCGAGCCACCCGGCGGGGAGTACCGTCTCGCCGATGCGCGGCAGGGCCTCGAACAGCGAGTCGAGGAGGCGCTCGGGGTCCTCCACTACGCGCGCGTTCTTCTTGACGGGCACCAGGCGGCCGGCGGTGACCCGCAGGAGCCGGGCCGCCTTGGCCCATTCGACCAGCAGGTTCAGGTGGTACAGCTCCTGGCTGGACTTGGTCTTGAAGGTCCTGTCATCGATGGCCGGGTCGATGGTGTCGCCGGTCTCCAGGAGTGTGACCAGGGTCCGCGCGTCCGCGAGGGTGACCTTGCCTGTCTGGGTGAGCTTGCGTCCCGCGCCGATCCAGCTGACGAGACCTCGGACCTGCTCGACGGTGCGTGGCTGCTCGGGTTCCATCGCCGCTTCCTGTCTGCTCAGGCGCTTGAGATTCCATCATCGAGGATCGGCATTCCCGTTAGGCTCGCGACGATGAGCGAGTACCAGTACTACGAGTTCCTGGCGATCGACCGACCGTGACGCCTGCGACCACGTCGGACGCGGCCTCCAGTTTCGGCAGCGGCTGGCCGCGCTCCGCGAGGAGCACCGGCACCTGCCCGGCCTGCTGCGCCGTCTCGACGACCGGGCCTTGCGCGGCTGACGCCTTCCTTCCGCTCACGGGGCTCGCCGAGGGACACCGGTGGCCCCTGGGCCGTGACCAAGCGGCTGGAATCGAGTGCATGCATTTCGCAAGCGTTGCAGCTAAAATGCCTGCATGACTGCGATCACGATTCGTGAAGTCCCGGACCCGATTCTCGAAACCCTCAAGCTCAAGGCGGCCAAGGCGGGGAAGAGCCTCCAGGCGTACCTGCTCGACCTTGTCACCCGCGAGGCGGCCACGCCGACGTTGGCCGAGATGATGGCCCGCCTCGACCGGGAGACCCGTACCGACGTCAGTACCTCTGACATCCTCGCCGCGATCGATGACGGGCGGGAGCGTCGGTGAATTCGAGCGTTGTCATTGACTGCTCTGCGCTGGTGCGGGTGCTCACCGACCACAGCCCCGCTGGCCACGCCGTCCGCGACCGACTCCGCGGGGTGGATGCGCTCGCCGCCCCTGGCCTGCTCGACTACGAACTCGTGTCGGCTCTCTTCGGCATGGTGCGGGGCGGCAAGCTCGCGGAGAAGGAAGCGGTGAAGGCCGTAGCCGACTACCAGGCACTCGCCATCACGCGACACGAGACGCTGATCCTCTGGCAGCGGGTGGGAGAACTGCACCACAACATCAGTGCATATGACGCCCAGTATGTGGCGCTCGCCGAGACCCTCGGCGTGCCGCTCGTCACCAGCGATGCCCGAATCCAGCGCAGCGGTGCGGCCAAGTGCACCATCGAGGTCTTTGCCTAGCCGCTGGTGAAGGCGGGCCGGAGCAGGGCAACGACCGTCCGCTGCGCCGTTGGCGTCAACCGGCACGAAAATGCCCCCGAAGCGAGCTGCTTCGAGGGCATTCATGCTGGTCAAACAAGGTGGCCAGGGCCGGGGTCGAACCGGCGACCTTCCGCTTTTCAGGCGGACGCTCGTACCAACTGAGCTACCTGGCCGCGTCCCCGAGGGGACGAGCGATCCTGACGGGACTTGAACCCGCGACCTCCACCTTGACAGGGTGGCGAGCTAACCAACTGCTCCACAGGACCTCAACAGAGCCTTGCGGCCCCGACTTTACTACGTTTACTGCCTGGTACTGCGTGCCCCCAACGGGATTCGAACCCGTGCTACCGCCTTGAAAGGGCGGCGTCCTGGGCCACTAGACGATGAGGGCTTTCGGCCCGCCAACTGTTCTCCAGCGGTCGGGGACGTTGAGAAGCATATGGGATGCGGGCGGGAACGCCAAAACGGATTCCGCCCGGCGCGCGCGCCGGTGCAGGTCAGGACCACCCCAGCTCGTCCAGTTCGTGGTCGTCGAAGCCGAAGTGGTGGGCGACCTCGTGGATCACCGTGGTGCGGACCTCCGCGACCGCCTGCTCCCGGGTCTCGCACTGCCGCAGGGTCGGGCCGCGGTAGACGATGATCCGGTCCGGCAGCACACCGGCGTACCACTCGCCGCGCTCGGTCAGCGGCGTGCCCTCGTAGAGCCCCAGCAGGTCGGGGTGGGCCGGGTCGGGCTCCTCCTCGACGAAGACCGCCACGTTGTCCATCATCGCCGCCAGCTGCGGCGGGATCTGGTCGAGGGCGTCGCTCACCAGTCCCTCGAAGTCTTCCCGGCTCATCTCCACCACCCCATTGTCGAGCGCCTGGTGAGGGCGTGCCAGATGACGGGGCGCGGAGCGGCCGCGCGCGCTCCGGGCCGGCCGTGTCCCCTGGGCCGTTCGGGCGTTGGGCATCGGAAGGGCCGCCGGTCGGGGCGGTCAGGGTGGGGCGGCCAGGAGAGGCGGCGGCGATGGTTCCGACGAAGCGTGTGACGAGGGTTCCCGGCGCGGCTCCGGTCCGGCCGGCGGTGCGGTCCGGTGGCCGGCGCCCGGTGGCCGTCGCGGCCCTGGTCCGGCGGGCCCGGACGGTGCGCGAGTCCCGCGCCGCGGTGAGCCGCCTGGTGGCGGCCGGCGGACCGCTGGCGGGCGGCCCGGCGACCGGGGCGGAGCGGGCGGCCGTCTTCCGCTCGATGGCGGTGCGCACGGCCGTGCTGGCGCTCGCCGGGCTGAGCGCCACCGGCTGCATGGCGGTCGGCGCCGGCAACGACCAGCAGCCGGTCGCCCACGCCTCGGGCACGGCCAGCCCGAGCGGCCGGGCCTCCGGCACCCCGGGGGCCGCCCGTCCGGCGGGTCGCGCCGAGCGGGCCGGCGCGGGGCGCAGCGAGGGCGCCTCCGCCGGTCCCACCGGCGGGGCGCCGGCGGTGGCCCCGGCCGCCTCGGTCGGCGAGGTGGCGCAGGTCGCCGACCCCAACCCACCGGTCACCGACCAGCCCCCGGTGACGGGTGCGGTGGTGGCCGTCCCGCCGCAGTCCGCGCCGGCCGGCGCCCCGGCCGCCGAGCCGACCGCCACCGGGCGCGCGGCCGGGCCGGGCGCGGGCGGCGCGCCGTCCACGCCCCCGCCGGCGCCCACCCCCGCGGCCCCGACCAGCGCGGCGGCCGGCGGCGGCTCGGCCGCGCCCACCCCGGTCCCCACGCCGACGACCGCCCACCCCGGTCCCTCGGCCACTCCGTCGGCCGCCCCGGTGCCCTCCGCCAGCGGCTCCGCCGGTGGCTCCGGAACCTCGGCCGGCGGGACGGGATCCGGATCACATTAGGGAGTCGTCCAGGAGGTTTGCCTTCGGACCTGGGGCTCCTCTATGGTGGTAGATCGTTAGTTTGATCCTGGCGCCCTGACCCCTAATCGGCGCCCTTGGCGCGTTCCGGCGATCCGTGGCTGACCGCATAGAGGCGGTTGTAACTCAGAACCCCGGACTTTGGCGCGTGCCACTTCCGGAAGGTTTTCTATGTCTCTCGTTGACGACGACCGCTTCGTCATGCCCGCTGACGCCCAGCCCGCCGATGAGGTGATTGCCGCCGACGCTGTCACCGACACCGTCGAGACCGACAGCCTCGAGGCCCACGCCGTCGAGGCCGACACCATCGAGGCCGTCGAGGCCGAGGTCGAGGCCGAGCCCACCCTCACCTTCGGCGACCTCGGTCTGCACGACGACGTGGTCCGGGCCCTCGCCAAGCGCGGTGTGACCACCCCGTTCCCGATCCAGGCCGCCACCATCCCGGACGCGCTGGCCGGCAAGGACGTGCTCGGCCGCGGCCGCACCGGCTCCGGCAAGACCCTGAGCTTCGGCCTGCCGCTGCTGACCCGCCTCGCCGACGGCGAGCGCACCCGCCCCAAGCACCCGCGCGGCCTGATCCTGGTGCCGACCCGCGAGCTGGCCATGCAGGTGGCCGACGCGCTGGAGCCGTTCGGCTCGGTGCTCGGCCTGCGCCTCAAGGTGGTCTGCGGCGGCACCTCGATGTCCAACCAGATCTACGCCCTGGAGCGCGGCGTCGACGTGCTGGTGGCCACCCCCGGCCGGCTGCGCGACCTGATCAACCGGGGCGCCGCCAAGCTGGCCGATGTCCAGGTCGCGGTGCTCGACGAGGCCGACCAGATGGCCGACATGGGCTTCCTGCCCGAGGTCACCGAGATCCTCGACCAGGTGCCGGCGGGCGGCCAGCGGCTGCTCTTCTCCGCCACCCTGGAGAACGAGATCGACAGCCTGGTCAAGCGCTACCTGAACGCGCCGGTCACCCACGAGGTCGACCCCTCGGCCGGTGCGGTCACCACCATGACCCACCACATCCTGGTGGTGAAGCCGAAGGACAAGGCCCCGATCACCAACGCGATCGCCGCGCGCAAGGGCCGGACCATCATCTTCGTCCGCACCCAGATGGGCGCGGACCGGGTCGCCGAGCAGCTGATCGAGGCCGGCGTGAAGGCCGACGCGCTGCACGGCGGAATGACCCAGGGCGCCCGCACCCGGGTGCTCGGCGACTTCAAGGACGGCCTGGTCAACGTCGTCGTCGCGACCGACGTCGCGGCCCGCGGCATCCACGTGGACGGCATCGACCTGGTGCTGAACGTGGACCCGGCCGGCGACCACAAGGACTACCTGCACCGCTCCGGCCGCACCGCCCGGGCCGGCCGCTCCGGCACCGTCGTCACCCTGGTGCTGCCGCACCAGCGCCGCGGCGTCTTCCGGCTGATGGAGGACGCGGGCGTGGACGCCTCGCGCCACATCCTGGACCGCGCCTTCGACGCCGAGGTGGCCCGGATCACCGGTGCCCGCTCGCTGGTCGAGGTGCAGGCGGAGAGCGCCTCCGGCATCGCCGGTGCCGCCGAGCGCGAGGTGGCCGACCTCACCCGCGAGCTGGAGCGCCTGACCCGTCGGGCCACCGAGCTGCGCGACGAGGCCGACCGGCTCGCCGCCCGGGCCGCCCGCGAGCGTGCGGAGCTGGGCATCGAGGAGGAGCCGGCCGAGGCCGCCGCGACCGGGGAGTCGGCCGAGCCGACTTCCGAGGCCGCTGTGGCGGAGCCGGCGGCCGAGGTCCGCGAGGAGCGGGCGCCGGCCTACCGCGAGCTGCGCTCCGAGCGTCCGGCCTTCGGCGGCGGCCGTGACCGCGATGACCGTGGTGGCCGTTCGTTCGGCGACCGTGGTGACCGCGGCGACCGCGGCGGCTTCCGGGACCGCGACGACCGTGGCGGCAACCGCGGTGGTTTCCGTGACCGTGATGACCGTGGTGGCCGTTCGTTCGGTGACCGTCCGGCCCGTCCGGCCTTCGGTGACCGCGACCGTGACCGTGACAACCGCGGTGGTTTCCGTGACCGTGATGACCGTGGTGGCCGTTCGTTCGGTGACCGTCCGGCCCGTCCGGCCTTCGGTGACCGCGACGACCGTGGCGGCAACCGCGGTGGTTTCCGTGACCGCGATGACCGTGGTGGCCGTTCGTTCGGTGACCGTCCGGCCCGTCCGGCCTTCGGTGACCGCGACCGCGGCGGCAGCAGCAGCCGTCCGTTCGCCCGCCGCGACGACCACCGCTCCGGCGGCCGCCCGCAGGGCGGTTCCTACGGCGAGCGCGGCGGCCGTGCCTACGGCGACCGCGACAACGGCGGCGACCGCAAGCCGCGTTGGAAGAGCTGACGCTCCGTCCGACCGTGTACTGATCGAGGGCCCGTTCCACTCCGGTGGGGCGGGCCCTCGCCCGTTTGTCCGCTCCCCCTCGGCGGCCAGCCGCACCCGGTCGGCTTCCCCACCGCCGCCGGCCCCGCCTTCGACCGGCTGGTCTTCGCGGTGCCGGACCGGGACACCGGCACGCCTACCGCTTCCCCGGCGCCGGCCGGACCGGCCGTCAGCGGCTCGGCAGGGTCGCGGCCAGGGTGACCGCCACCCCGCAGCAGAGCACCGCGGCGAGCAGTTCGACCGCCGTCGGCGGGCGCAGCGGTCCGCCCGGCCGCGGCCGCCGCTGCAGGCTGTCCACCCGGAACACCGCCGGATCCTGCGGCAGGTGCCGGACCGCCACCGGCAGCCCGTCCGCGGCCGGGTAACCGTGCCGGTTGTGGGTGCAGAGGTCGACGCCGGTCACCCGCTCGCCGCCGACCGAGGTGAAGGCCACCACCGGGTGGTAGCGGTGGGCGCCCTCGGCCCCGCCGTCCACCACGAAGGTGCCGATCAGCTCGCCGGGCACCAGCACGCCCTTCTCCCGCAGCCGGGCCCGCCGCTCGTGCCGGCCCGCCCGGTGGTTCAGCAGCCCGGCGGTGCCGAGCGCCAGGCCCGAGGCGGCCAGCACCGCGCTGGTGGCGATCGCGCCCGGGTCGGTCCACCGGGTGAGCACCAGCGCCACCGAGCCCAGGGTCATCACCAGCAGGCTGACCAGCGCGGCGTCGGCGGAGCTGGTCTGCGGGCCGATCTGGAACCGCTCAGGGGCGCCGGGCAGGTAGCGGACCGAGACCGGCTGGCCCGGCCAGCCCGCCAACGGCACCCGCCCGCAGGACGGGGTGCCGATCACCTCGCGCTCGGTCGCCGGATCGGTGAACCGGACCACCAGCCCGACCGAGTCCGCCCCGTGCCGCCGCGCCACCCGGACCTCGGCCACCGTGCCCCGCACCTCGGCGCCGCGCCGGGCGAACCTGGTCAGCCAGAGCGCTGTGGCCGGGATCCCGGCCACCACGACCACCAGACCCGTCCACCAGACGAACAACGGTAATCCGTGGCTGACTTGGTCCATCGCCGTCCCCCCGACCGCGTCCCCTCGGTGACTCCCCGTCACCCGTGCGGCCACCTCGGTAGCCGTCTCGGATCCTGCCCCGTTCCCCGGCTCCTGTCACCCCGCGGCCGCCGGTCACCGTCCGAACTGTCGCTCCGTCAGCTCGGAGGCCGCGGCCACCACACCCGTCACGGCCAGCACCGACGGCCAGGCCCCGATCTTCTTCGCCAGCGGGTGCGAGCCCCCGAAGGCCGCCAGGTACAGCCCGGTGAGCGCCGCGGCCGCCCCCGGCCCGGCCGCCCGCCGCCACTGGTACGCCGCCCCGGCCCCCGCCGCCGCCAGCACCGCCCCGCCGAGCGGCCGCCGCCCGGTGAACCGCGCCGCGCCGTAGCCGCCGACCAGCCCGGCGGCGGCGATCGCGGCCGTGGGGATCCTCGCCATGGTGCTCTCCTTCGCTCTCACTGCACGGGACCTGCTTCGTTCCCGACCCTAACCCCGTCCCCGGCGCCCGCCGCACCCCTTATCCATTGGCCAACCCCCGCGCCGCACCCGGTAGGATCGTCCCGGCCGACGCGTACCATCCCGGTGCCGCCCGGCCGCCGGGCCACTAGCTCAATCGGCAGAGCTGCGGACTTTTAATCCGTAGGTTCAGGGTTCGAGCCCCTGGTGGCCCACCGAACTGAGGCCAGGTCAGCCACGTGCTGACCTGGCCTCTTCTGTTGCGCCCCCGGGGCGGCGGTCAGTCGGCCAGTAGCTGCCGCTTCAGCTCGCGCAGGTCCTGGCGGTCCAGGCCGAGGCCGTCCTTCAGGTAGCCGTCGAAGCTGCCGAAGTCCTTGGCGACCTCGTCGAAGCCCGCGTTCAGGTACTCGGGCCGGACGTCCAGCAGCGGCTTGTAGACCGCCTGGTAGGCCGGCGGCAGCTGGGCCAGGGTGGCCGCGTTGAGCTGGGCGCGGTAGGTGTTGCTGGCCAGGTAGTCGGCCATCACGGTGTCCCGCGGCACGCCGAGGGCGGTGAGCAGGGTGGCGCTGGCCCAGCCGGTGCGGTCCTTGCCGGCGGTGCAGTGGTAGAGCGCGACGCCGTCGCCGTCGCGGTCGGCCAGGCCGGTGAGGACGGCGTGGTAGGCGGCCTTGGCGGAGGGGGCGGCGACCATGGTGCGCTCGCCGTCCACCATCGCCTGCACGGCGGCGGCCGGGGTGGTGACGTTGAAGGCGCCGGTGTCGGCGGCGCCGAGCACGTTCTCGCTGTACTCGGTGGCGCCGGCCGGCAGCCGGTCCGGGGCGGCCTGCCGCTCGGCGGGGGTGCGCAGGTCGTGGACCTGGTCGATGCCGAGGCGCTGCAGCTCGGCCAGGTCGGCGGCGGAGAGCTTGCTGAGGTCGCCGGAGCGGTAGACCGAGCCCATCCGCACCCAGTGGCCGTCACCGGTGCGGTAGCCGCCGGCGTCGCGGAAGTTGGGGGCGGAGGCCAGGTGCAGGTCGCGGTCGGCGATGGTCAGCGGGTCGCCGTGGTCGGGGACCAGCTCGAAGTACCAGCGGTCGGCGGCGGGCACCGTGACGGTGACGGTGGTCGAGCCGGCGGCCCGGGCGACCGGCTTACGCCGGGCGATCCGGTCGCGGTCCTGCCCGGCGTAGACGGTGACGTGCCGGACGCCGGGGGCGGTCCAGCTGAGCGTGAAGGAGCCGTCGGCCTGCTGGGTCGCGGTCGCGGCGGTGAACGGGATGGCGCCGTGGCGGTGGCCGTCGGCGAGCGCGGGGGCGGCGGTGCCGAGCGCGAGGGCGCCGGTCAGCAGGGCGGTGGCGAGCAGGCGGGGGGTCGTGGGCATGGCTCGAAGGCTAAGTGTGCCAAGGTGGCACGTTGTGGCATGAGAGTGTCCGGCCGACAACGGCTCGTTGAAGTCGGGGCGCCGTCAGCGGCCGTGCGGCATGGTGAAGTAGCTGACCACCGAGGCCAGCGCCAGCGCCGGGGCGGCCACGCAGAGCACGGTGTGCCAGAACCGCCCGGCGTGCGCCAGCACCCAGGCGCCGATCAGCAGCGGCACCGAGGTCAGCAGGCAGGCGAGGCCCACCGCGACGTGGCCGTGGCTCGGCGGGCAGGCGGTGTCGCAGGTGCTGTAGACGAGCCCGGCCTCGAGGGTGACGAGCAGGGCCAGCACGGCGGGCGGCAGGGTCAGCAGGGAGCTGATGGCGGGTCCGACCCACCAGCGGGAGCGCGGGGCTGTGGTCATGCCCCAAGCCTCCCGCCGGCGGGCCGGCCGGAGTCAGCGCCCGGCTACTCGACCGGAGTGAGTACGGCTACTCAGTCCGCCAGCACGGCCAGGCCCAGCTCCTGACCGGCCGGCACCGGGGCGAAGTGCCGTGCCACCTCGGCCTCGGAGACCCCGGCCAGGGTGTCGGGCGCCCAGCGCGGATTGCGGTCCTTGTCCACCACCTGGGCCCGGATGCCCTCGATGAAGTCGTGGTCGGCCAGCCCGGCCCAGGAGACCCGGAACTCCTGCTCCAGCGCGGCCGCCAGCGAGGGCAGCCGGCGGGCCCGGCGCAGTGCGGCCAGGGTGGTCTTCAGCGCGGTCGGCGACTTGGCCCGGATCTGCTCGGCGGCCTCCTTGGCGGCCGGCAGGCCGACGGCGTCCAGCCGCTCCAGCACCTCCTCCACGGTGTCCGGCGCGTAGCAGTGGTCGATCCACTCCCGCTCGGCGGCCAGCGGGGACGGTCCGGCCGGTACCGCGAAGCGGCGCACCGCCTCGGCCGGCTCCAGCTCGGCCAGCGCCGCCGTGAAGGCGGCCACCCGCTCGGTCGGCAGCAGGTGGTCGGCGAAGCCGCAGTGGATCGCGTCGGCCGCGGTCATCCGCCCGGCGGTCAGCGCCAGGTGGGTGCCGAGCTCGCCGGGGGCCAGCGCCAGCAGCCGGCTGCCGCCGACGTCCGGCACGAAGCCGATCGCGGTCTCCGGCATCCCGACCTGGGCCCGCTCGGTGACCAGCCGGACCGCGCCGTGCGCCGAGACGCCGACCCCGCCGCCCAGCACCAGGCCGTCCATCACCGCCACGAAGGGCTTGGGGTAGCGGGCGATCCGGTGGTTGAGCAGGTACTCGTCGCGGAAGAAGGCCCGGGCGGCGGTGCCGTCCTGCTTGGCGCTGTCGTGGAAGAAGCGGATGTCGCCGCCCGCGCACAGGCCCCGGTCGCCGGCGCCGGTGAGCACCACGGCGGCCACCGTCGGGTCCCCGGCCCAGTCGTCCAACGCCCGGTGCAGGGCGCGGACCATCGCGTGGTCCAGCGCGTTGATCGCCCGCGGCCGGTCCAGCAGCAGCCGGCCGACCCGGCCGTCCCGCTCGGCCCGGACGTGTTCGGCGGGGGTGGTGGGGGACGAGGTCATCGGAGTGCTCCTAGCTGGTGCGTGCCCCGGCCACCGTACGCGCCGCCGGGCCGCGGGCCGCTCCCAGGGCCGCCCGGCGCTCACCGCCGCCTTTTGCACTCCGGCGCACAACCGCGCGCGCTCTCGGCCCCCGCACGCTCTGCCCGTGCCACATCCGCACAACTAGGCTTTACCAGGAGCAGAGTTGACCATGCGTCAGGCGAGGCTAGACTCGTCAAGGAAATGGCGTCCCGTCACTTGTATTTCACCCGTTCGACGCAGTCCAAACCTGGTCGGGCCGCGCGACGACGCGCCGGACCGGAATGGCTGTGCCGAACCGATTCCTGGGACAGACTTCAATCATGCTGGGGCTACCCGACCACATCCGCGCCTGCCTCTTCGACCTCGACGGCGTGCTGACGCAGACCGCCAAGGTCCACGCCGCCGCGTGGAAGGCGATGTTCGACGACTTCCTGAAGGCCGAGGCCGGGCGCACCGGCACCGCGTTCGTCCCGTTCGACCAGGCCGCCGAGTACGACCGCTACGTGGACGGCCGCCCGCGGCTGGACGGCACCCGCACCTTCCTGCGCTCCCGCGGCATCGAACTGCCCGAGGGCTCGCCGGACGACGCGCCGGGCACCCGCAGCATCAACGGCCTGAGCACCGCCAAGAACGAGCTGGTGCTCCGCCTGATCCACGAGCAGGGCGTGCAGCCGTACCAGGGCTCGGTGGCCTACCTGGACCGGCTCGCCGCGGCCGGCGTGCCGCGCGCCGTGGTCTCCTCCAGCGCCAACTGCCGCGACGTGCTCAAGGCCGCCGGCATCGACGGCTACTTCGACACCGTGATCGACGGCGTGGTGGGCAAGCGCGAGGGTCTGCCCGGCAAGCCGGCCCCCGACACCTACCTGGCCGCCGCCCGGGAGCTCGGCATCGAGCCCGGCGCCGCGGCGGTCTTCGAGGACGCGCTGGCCGGGGTCGCCTCCGGCCGGGCCGGCGGCTTCGGCTTCGTGGTCGGGGTGAACCGGACCGGGCAGGCCGACGCGCTCCGGGAGAACGGCGCGGACCTCGTGGTGGACGACCTGTACGAACTGATCGAGGGGGCGGCGAAATGACCGCGCAGGAGGGCTTCGCGGTCGATCCGTGGGGCATCACAGAACACCGGCTCGACCTGGCGGGCCTGGCCCGCAGCGAATCCGTCTTCGCGCTCTCCAACGGCCACATCGGCCTGCGCGCCAACCTGGACGAGGGCGAGCCGCACGGCCTGCCCGGCACCTACCTGAACGGCGTCTTCGAGCTGCGCCCGCTGCCCTACCCGGAGGGCGGCTACGGCTACCCCGAGTCGGGCCAGAGCGTCATCAACGTCACCAACGGCAAGCTGGTCCGGCTGCTGGTCGACGACGAGCCGTTCGACCTGCGCTACGGCGAGCTGCGCGGCCACCGCCGCTCGCTGGACTTCCGCGAGGGCGTGCTGCGCCGGGAGGCCGAGTGGACCTCGCCGGCCGGCCGCACCGTGAAGATCCGCTCGGCCCGGCTGGTCTCGCTCACCCAGCGGGCGATCGCCGCGGTGGACTACGAGGTCGAGGCGGTGGACGGCCCGGTCCGGATCGTCATCCAGTCCGAGCTGGTCGCCAACGAGCAGCTGCCCGAGAGCTCCGAGGGCGATCCGCGGGCCGCCGCCGTGCTGGAGGCCCCGCTGGTGGCCGAGGCGCACCACGCGCACGGCACCAAGGCGACCCTGGTGCACCACACCCGGTACAGCAACCTGCGGCTGGCCGCCGGCATGGACCACGTGATCGAGGGCCCGGACGGGGTCAGCGTGACCAGCGAGGCCCGGCACGACCAGGCCCGGATCAGCGCCACCACCGTGCTGCAGCCGGGCGAGCGGGTCCGGCTGACCAAGTTCGTCGGCTACGGCTGGTCCGCTGCCCGCTCGCTGCCCGCGGTCCGGGACCAGGTGGAGGCGGCGATCACGGCCGCCCGCTACTCCGGCTGGGAGGGGCTGCTGGCCGAGCAGAAGCAGTACCTGGAGGAGTTCTGGGCGGCCAGCGACATCGAGATCGACGGTGACGTCGAGCTGCAGCAGGCCGTCCGGTTCGCGCTCTTCCACGTGGTGCAGGCGGCCGCGCGCAGCGAGGAGCGGGCGATCCCGGCCAAGGGCCTGACCGGTCCGGGCTACGACGGCCACAGCTTCTGGGACACCGAGACCTTCGTGCTGCCGGTGCTCACCTACACCCTGCCGGGCGCGGTGGCCCAGGCGCTGCGCTGGCGGCACTCCACGCTGCCGCTGGCCCGTGAGCGGGCCGCCCAGCTGGGCCTGGACGGCGCGGTCTTCCCGTGGCGGACCATCCGCGGCGAGGAGTGCTCCGGCTACTGGCCGGCCGGCACCGCCGCCTTCCACATCGGCGCCGACATCGCGGTGGCCGTCGCCCGCTACGTCCGGGCCACCGGCGACATCGAGTTCGAGCGCGGCTACGGCCTGGAGCTGCTGGTCGAGACCGCCCGGATGTGGCGCTCGCTGGGCCACCACGACTCGCACGGGCAGTTCCGGATCGAGGGCGTCACCGGTCCGGACGAGTACAGCTCGATCGCCGACAACAACGTCTTCACCAATCTGATGGCGCAGACCAACCTGCGCGCCGCGGCCGACGCGGTGGCCCGCCACCATCTGGAGGCCGACGCGCTGGGGGTGGACACCGAGGAGACCGCCGCCTGGCGGGACGCCGCCGCCGCGATGTACATCCCGTACGACGAGAAGCTCGGCGTGCACCCGCAGGCGGACAACTTCACCCACCACCAGGTCTGGGACTTCGAGGGCACCCCGGCGGAGAAGTACCCGCTGCTGCTGCACTTCCCGTACTTCGACCTGTACCGCAAGCAGGTGGTCAAGCAGGCCGACCTGGTGCTGGCGATGCAGATCCGCGGCGACGCCTTCACGCCCGAGCAGAAGGCCCGCAACTTCGCCTACTACGAGCGCCTGACGGTGCGCGACTCCTCGCTCTCCGCCTGCACCCAGGCGGTGATGGCGGCCGAGGTGGGCCAGCTGGACCTGGCCTACGACTACACCGCCGAGGCCGCCCTGATGGACCTGCACGACCTGGGCGGCAACACCAGGGACGGCCTGCACATGGCCTCGCTGGCCGGCGCCTGCATCGCCCTGGTGGCCGGCTTCGGCGGCATGCGGGACCACGGCGAGGCGATCGGCTTCCGCCCGCGACTGCCCGCGGGGCTGAGCAGGCTGGCCTTCTCGATGCGGATCCGGCAGCACCTGCTGGCGGTGGAGATCACCCACGAGGAGACCACCTACACGCTGCGCGAGGGCGACAAGATCCTGGTCGAGCACGAGACCGAGGAGCTCTGGGTGGAGGTCGGCACCCCGGTCTCCCGGCCCACCGTGATCCCGCCCGCCGGCGAGCGCCCGGCGCAGCCGGTCGGCCGCGAGCCGGCCCGCCGCTCGCCGCAGCCGGTCGCGATCGGCGGCTCGGGGGTGACGGGGGAGCACCTGGCGGCCGAGTAGCGCACCGCCGCCGCGCCAGTCAGGCTGACGGTACGGCAGACACGGCAGGAGGCACGGGCGTGGCGGCGAACAGCGTGGCCGAGCAGATGGTGCAGGTGCTCCGGCAGGCCGGGGTGGAGCGGGTCTACGGCGTGGTCGGGGACAGCCTCAACCCGGTGGTGGACGCGATCCGCCGCACCGAGGAGATCTCCTGGGTGCACGTCAGGAACGAGGAGGCGGGTGCCTTCGCGGCCGCCGCCGAGGCCGAGCTGACCGGCCGGCTGGCGGTCTGCGCGGGCTCCTGCGGCCCGGGCAACACCCACCTGATCCAGGGCCTGTACGACGCCCAGCGCAGCGGCCTGCCGGTGCTCGCGCTGGCCTCGCACATCCCGTCGGCGCAGATCGGCTCCGGGTTCTTCCAGGAGACCCACCCGGAGCGGGTCTTCACCGACTGCAGCGGGTTCTGCGAGATGGTCTCCACCCCCGCGCAACTGCCCCGGCTGCTGCGCACGGCGGTGCAGCACGCGCTGGGCGCCCGGGGCGTCTCGGTGCTGGTCTTCCCGGGCGACGTGGCGGCGCTGCCGGCGGCCCGGCCGACCGGCGGCGGCGACTTCCTGACCGAGCACGGCACCGTGCTGCCGCCGGCCGCGCAGCTGGAGGCGCTGGCCGAGAAGCTGAACACCGCCGAGAAGGTGGCGCTGTTCTGCGGTGCCGGGGTGCGCGGCGCGCACGCCGAGGTGATGGAGCTGGCCGGCCGGCTGTACACCCCGGTCGGCCACTCGCTGCGCGGCAAGGAGTGGATCCAGTACGACAACCCGTACGACGTCGGGATGAGCGGCCTGCTCGGCTACGGCGCCTGCCACGAGGCGCTGCACGAGGCCGACCTGGTGCTGCTGCTCGGCACCGACTTCCCGTACGACTCCTTCCTGCCGCAGGCCAGGACGGTGCAGATCGACCACGACCCCACCCGGCTGGGCCGGCGCACCCCGCTGGAGCTGGCGGTGCACGGGGACGTCCGGGCCACCCTGCGGGCGGTGCTGCCGGAGCTGGTGCAGCGCGCCGACCGGTCCTTCCTGGACGCGCTGCTGACCAAGCACTGCAAGGCGCTGGAGTCGGTGGTCGGCGCCTACACCAGGGACATCGAGCACCACCTGCCGATCCACCCCGAGTTCGTGGCCTCGGTGCTGGACGAGGTGGCGGCCGAGGACGCGGTCTTCACCGTGGACACCGGCATGAACAACGTCTGGGCGGCCCGCTACCTGACCCCGAACGGCCGCCGCCGGGTGATCGGCTCCTTCCTGCACGGCTCGATGGCGAACGCACTGCCGCACGCGATCGGCGCCCAGCTGGCCGAGCCGGGCCGGCAGGTGGTCTCGATGTCCGGCGACGGCGGGATCGGGATGCTGCTGGGCGAGCTGCTGACGGTGGCCAAGTACCGGCTGCCGGTGAAGACGGTGGTCTTCAACAACGGCGCGCTCGGCATGATCAAGCTGGAGATGCTGGTCAGCGGCTACCCGGAGTCGGAGATCGACAACGGCGCGGTGGACTACGCGGCGATCGCCGAGGCGGCCGGGGTGCCGGGGGTGCGGGTGACCGACCCCAAGCGGGTGCGCGAGGTGCTCGCCGAGGCGCTGGGCCGGCCGGGCCCGGTGCTGGTGGACGTGGTGACCGACCCGAACGCGCTCTCCATCCCGCCGCACATCACGGCGGCGCAGCTGAAGGGCTTCGCGCTGGCGGCGAGCCGCACGGTGCTCTCCGGCGGGGTCGGGCGGATGGTCGACCTGGCCCGCAGCAACCTGCGCAACATCCCCCGCCGCCCCTGAGGGTTTGCCTCTGGGGCACATTTCTTGCCTGGTGGGCACGGCAGGTGTGGACTGGTGGCATGACCACCGAAGAGGAGCTGCCGGGGCTCGGCGCCCGGCTGCGGGAGAACCGGCAGGCCGGCCGGCTCACCCTCGAGGCGGCCGCCGCCCGCGCGGGGCTGTCGCCAGCCTATCTCTCCCGGCTGGAGACCGGCCGCCGGCAGCCCTCGCTGCCGGTGCTGCTCTCGCTGGCCCGGCTCTACGGCGCGAGCGTGGCCGAGCTGCTGGGCGAGCAGCCCGGCGCCCCCGACCCGGTGGTCCGCGGCGGGGCGATCGAGCCCAGCCGCACCGGCGGCTGGGGCTACCGCCGGGCCGGCGCGTCCGGCATGGCGATGCAGGCGCTGCGGGTGCAGATCCCGCCGGGCCTGCAGGACGCGGTGGTCCGGGTGCACGCCGGCGAGGAGTGGCTGCACGTCACCAAGGGGCGGCTGCGGCTGACCCTGGGCGACCAGAACCACTACCTGGAGGCCGGGGACAGCGCCCAGTTCGACTCGCTGATCCCGCACCGGTTCGCCGCCGAATCGGGCGACGGGGTGGAACTGCTCTTCGTCCACACCCTGCTGCAGAGCCCGGCCAGCGACCTGTGCCTGCCGGTCCCGGCGGCGCACCGCAATCCGCTCTGACCCGCGACCGGTCAGACCGCGACACCTGAAGGAGCCCGTGATGGCCGTTCAGCACCCCCCGTACGTCCCGACCACCGACGGTGGCAAGCGGACCGACCACCGGGTCGCCTTCCGCCTGGCGATCTACCTGGCCGCCGCCCACCTCTTCGGCGCCTTCCTCTTCCTGCTCTTCTGGGTCGGCGGTCACCACTGACCCTCGCCCGACCCCGGTGGCAGGTCCGCAACAACGATCCGGTCACAAGCGTGCTGAAAGAGTGTCAAGAGTCCTCCTGATGTGATCGAGTGCCGCCCGGCACCACTGGTCACGGAGGACTGGGAGATTCCGTTGTCGGCACGACTGAGTACCGGGCGTTGGCTCACGATCTGCGCCATCGCCGCCACCATGGCCCTGACCGCCGGCTCACCCGCCGGTGCCGTTCCGCTCCCGCAGGGCGGCACCGGCGGCAGCACCGCCCGGCCGCTGGACAAGGGCGACGGGGGTGACGACGAGTCGGACTCCATCCAGGAGGGCGCCGACCAGCGCGCCGAGGCCCGCACCTCCCCGGGCGTGGTCGCCCCCGGCGCCTTCTCCGCCGCCTGGGACCAGCTGCGCAACCTGCCCGCCACCGGCGGTCAGTGGCAGCACACCACCGGGCTGGTCTACAACTCGGACGACCCCCGCTACCGCGACACCGCCTCCAACTCCTCGGCCGGCATGGGCAACGTGACCGGCCGGATGTCGGCGGTCGCCGCCGACGGCAGCGGCCACGTCTACGCCGGCAGCGCGGGCGGCGGCGTCTGGCGCTCCGCCACCGGCGGCGGCCACTGGCAGCCGATCAGCGACCAGCTGCCCACCCAGGCCACCGGCGCGCTGGCGCTGGACTCCCGCGGCCGGCTCTGGCTCGGCACCGGCGAGGCCAGCACCAACTCGGACGCCTACCTGGGCTCCGGCGTCTACCTGCTGGACCACCCGGAGAGCGGGAAGTTCTCCAGCCGCTCCCGGGTCGGCGGCGACGAGCTGGACAGCACCACCATCCACGAGCTGCGGTTCGGCGGGGACAAGGTCTGGGCGGCCACCTCCAAGGGCGTCTGGAGCCACTCCACCACCGACCTGAGCGGCCCGTGGACCCTGGAGTTCGCGCCCAACCCGGACTACCTGCCCGGCGGCAAGCTGGCCACCGACCCCAACGCGCCCTACAAGAACCTCACCAACGACATCGCGATCGACCCGCACGACCCGTCCAAGGTGGTGCTGGCGGTCGGCTGGCGCAGCGGCGACCCGACCAACGGCTTCTACGCCAAGGCGGCGGACGGCAGCTGGCAGCGGCTCAGCTCGCTCGGCGACCTGCCGGCTGACGCGGCCGATGTCGGCGAGGTCACCTTCGCCCGCTCCGCCGACGGCTCCCGCTACTACGCCATCGACCAGTCCCCGGCGCTGCAGGCGAGCAACCCGGCGAGCGCGCTGGCCGGCATATTCGTCTCCAAGTCCGGCTCGCCGACCGGCCCGTGGACGAAGATCGCGGACGCCCCGACGCTCGGCGCGGCCGGCTCGGCGCTGAACTCCGCCAGCCAGCTGCCCGGCCAGCAGTCCTGGTACGACCAGTCGCTGCAGGTGGACCCGAACGACCCGAACCACGTCTGGGCCGGCCTGGAGGAGGTCTTCGAGACCAAGGACGGCGGCGCCAGCTGGACCACCCCCGGCCCGTACTGGAACTTCAACTTCTCCTGCTGGAGCATCGACCCGACCAAGCAGAGCGGCAGCTGCCCGCAGACCACCCACCCCGACCAGCACGCGCTGGCGGTGGGCAGCCTGAACGGCAAGTCCTACGTGCTGGCGGGCAACGACGGCGGCCTCTACTCCCGCCCGGTCAACGGGCAGCTGGACGCGCTCGGCCACGCCACCGACTGGACCTCGCTGAACGACGGCACCATCGACACCCTCGAGTACTACTCGGTCGGCGTCGGCAAGGACCTGACCTACGGCGGCGTCGCGGTCACCGGCGGCCTGCAGGACAACGGGCAGTCCCAGCTGCGCGGCGGCCGCGACAAGGTGATGGGCTCCAACTTCGGCGGCGACGGCGGCGACACCCTGACCGACCCGCGCAACGGCTGCAACATCGCCCAGGAGTACGTCTACCTGGCCGTCAACGTGACCCAGAACTGCGCGGTCAACGACGGCAGCTACCTGACCGACCCGAGCAAGGCCACCACCTACTCGGTCGCCCCGCCGGACAACGCGGCGGGCGGAAACGGCGCCCGGTTCATCGCCCCGCTCGCCGCCGACCAGCGCAACGCCAACCTCTGGGTGGCCGGCGGCCGGCACGTCTGGGTGCAGAGCCAGGGCTACGCGATCCGCAGCTCCAGCGCCTGGACCAGTGCCTTCGACCTCGGCGCCGGCCACGTGGCCACCGCCGTCGCGGCCTCCGGCGGCAAGGTCTACGCGGCCTGGTGCGGCCCGTGCAACAACCAGGGCTTCACCCGCGGCATCGCGGTCGGCAACGCGGACGGCACCGGCTGGCAGCAGCTGGCCCTGCCGGCCGACGCCACCGTGCCCAACCGCTACCTGGCGGGCCTGGCGATCGACCCGAAGAACTCCGGCCACGTCTACCTGGCCGTCAACGGCTTCTCCCGGCACTGGACCTCGGGCCCGGGCGCCGGCACCGGCCACGTCTTCGAGTCCACCGACGCGGGCGCGCACTGGACCGACATCTCCACCGACCTGCCGGACGTGCCGGCCGACTCGCTGGTGGTCACCAAGGACGGCGCCCTGGCGCTGGCCACCGACCTCGGCGTGCTCTACCGGGGCGCGGGGCAGACCTGCTGGCAGCGGGTCGGCAACCTGCCGGCGGTGGCCGTGGACCAGCTGAAGATCGGCGTGGACGGCCGGCTCTACGCGGCCACCCACGGCCGCGGCATCTGGTCGGTCGCGCTGGCGGACCTGGGCGACCAGGGCGACCAGAACGGTCAGTGAGCCCGAGCGTCACCCAGCTGACAGCCGGCGGCGGCGCGGGAGCAACCTCCCGCGCCGCCGTCGGCGTTAGCGTGACGCCGTGGCACATCTGAGCACCCTGGACTTCCTGACCCGGCTCGCGGTCGGCGTCGGCTGCGGCGCGCTGATCGGCGTCGAGCGGCAGTGGCGCGCCCGGATGGCGGGCCTGCGGACCAACGCCCTGGTGGCCGCGGGCGCGACGCTCTTCGTGCTGTACAGCGAGGCGGTCATGGACACCGGCTCGGCCACCCGGGTCGCCTCCTACGTGGTCTCCGGGATCGGCTTCCTCGGCGGCGGGGTGATCCTGCGCGACGGGGCCAGCGTGCGCGGGCTGAACACCGCGGCCACGCTCTGGTGCTCGGCCGCGATCGGGGTGCTGGCCGCCTCGGGCAACCTGGAGTTCGCGCTGCTCGGCACGGTCGCGGTGCTGGCGGTGCACCTGGTGCTGCGGCCGGCCGGGCGGCTGATCGACCGGGTGCCGCAGGACGACCCGGACATCGAGGGCGTCCGCGCCTCGATCCACCTGCGCTGCGACCGCAAGGCCGAACCGCAGGTCAGGGCGGTGCTGCTGCAGGCCTTCGGGACCAGCGGGCTGACCCCGACCGGCCTGCGGGCGCGCCGCGAGGAGGACGGCACCACCCGGCTGCGCGCCACCATCGCCACCAGCGGGGATCCGGCCCGGGCGCTGGAGCAGGTGATCACCCGGCTCTCGCTGGAGCCCGGCATCCGCGACCTGTACTGGCACCTGATCGCGGAGCCGCAGGAGCCGGGCGACGAGGAGGACTGACTGCCCGTCAGTCCTCCGGGCCCACGGCCCGGTGGATCAGCAGCAGCGCGACGTCGTCCGGGCGGGAGTGGCGCTCCGTCACGTTCAGGGTGAGCAGGTCGGCCAGCCGGTCCAGGCCGTCGGCCGCCCCGGCCTTCCGGTACCAGAGGTCGATGCCGCCGATCATCCGCTGGACCGACTCGTCGTAGTCCTCGTCGCGGTCCTCCACCAGGCCGTCGGTGTAGGCGAGCAGGGTCTCGCCGGGCGCCAGCCGGGCCCGGGTGAGCGGGTACTCGGCCGCCGGGTCGACGCCCAGCGGCGGTCCGCCCGGCAGCGGCAGCTCGGCGGCGCCGGTGCGGCCGATCCGCACCGGCGGCGGGTGCCCGGCCCGGGCGGCGGCCAGCTCGCCGGTGTCCAGGTCCAGGGTGAGGTAGAGGCAGGTGGCGAACAGGTCGGTGTCCAGCTCGGCGAGCAGCCGGCTGGTCCGGGCCAGCGTGGCGGCCGGGTCGTGCCCGTCGGTGGCGTAGGCCCGCAGGCCGCTGCGGAGCTGGCCCATCACGGCGGTGGCCTCGGCGTTGTGGCCCTGCACGTCGCCGATCACCAGCCCGACCCGGCCGCTGGGCAGCGGGATCAGGTCGTACCAGTCGCCGCCGATCTGCATGCCCTCGGTGCTGGGCAGGTAGCGGGCGGCCGAGTGCAGTCCGGGCAGCGCCGGCAGGCTGCGCGGCAGTATCGCCCGCTGCAGCTCGCTGGCCCGGTGGTGCTGGGTGTCGTAGAGCCGGGCCCGTTCCAGCGACTGGGCCAGGATGCCGGCGAAGGCCGAGTAGAGGGTGCGGTCCTCGCGGGTGAACTCGCGCTCGGCGGCGAAGGTGACCAGGCAGGAGCCGACCTGCCGGCCGGAGGCGACCAGCGGCAGCACCGCCCAGGCGGCCGGCCCGCCCGTGCCGGCCGGGGCCGCCGTCCCGCCGGGCTCGCTGAACAGCGGCACCGCCCGGGCCGGCGACTGCTCCCGCACCTCGCTGGAGAGCTCGTGCAGCCGGTTCAGCTCGCCGCGGTGGGCGCCGCCGTAGACCGAGGGGGAGACCGGCAGCAGCCGCCCCTCGTCGACCAGGTCGAGCACCGCCGAGGCGGCGCCGAGCGCGGGCCGGGCCACGTCGGTCAGCACGGTGGTCACCTCATGGACCGTCACCGCCCGGGAGAGCGCCCGGGTCAGCGCCAGCAGCAGGGCGGACCGGGCGCCGACCTGGCTGTCGCGCCGCTCCGGCGCCCGGTCGGGCTCCGGCGGCCGGGCCAGCAGCAGCCCGGCGATCCCCACCGGCCGCCCGTGCACGTCCAGCAGCACCTCGCCCAGCTCGTCCACCCGCCGCGGCGGGCCGTCCGGGCCCGGCACCCGGAAGGAGAGCCGGTACGGGCCGCCGCGGGCCAGCGCCTCGGCCAGCGCGGCCTGGGCGTCCGGCAGGTCCTCGGGGTGCATCAGCTCGGCGGCCTCCGGCGCCGGGTGGGGGCCGGGGCCGGCCGGCGGGGTGCGGCCGACGGCCTGGTAGGCGCCCGTGTCCCAGGCGCTCTCGCCGGTGACCAGGTCGCGCTCGAAGGCGCCGGCCCCGGCGGCCCGCACGGCGCCGACCAGCGAGGGGCGGCCGCCCGGGTGCTCGCCGGCCGGCGGCCGGGGCGCGGGCCGGACGCCCGCGGCGGAGACGTGGTGCAGCAGGTGGGCCAGCCGGTGCGCGCAGACCTCGGCGATGGTCTCCAGCGCCTCCAGGTCGCGGCGCGGCACGGTGCCCCGGTGGGCCAGCGGGAGGGTGAGCACCCCGAGCTCCTGCTCGTCCACGATCAGCGGCAGGGTGACCACGGCGACCAGGCCGGTGCCCAGGCCGGCCAGCCTGTTGGGGTAGTCCGCGCCGGTCCGCTCGGGGCTGAGCAGGAACGGGGCGCGGTGGCGCAGCGCCTGGGCGGCGGGCAGGTCGGAGCCGGGGTCGATGGTGCCGAAGCGCTCGGCCGCCCACTCGGGCAGTCCGCTGGAGACGGTCAGCCGGAGCATCCCGCCGCCGTCCAGCAGGTAGAGCGCGGAGCCCTCGTTGGTGATCCACTGCGGGCCCTCGGCGAGCACGGCGGCCAGCAGCTCGGCGGCGCTGGTGGCGCGCAGCAGCCGGCGCACGCAGCCGAGCACGGAGCGGGACCGGGCGGAGGAGGCCGGCGTGCCGAGGTCCATCGGGGGCCCTTCCGGATCCGGGGCGGGCGCCCCACGTGCCACAGGTGACGCGGAATATCCTATTTCGTCCGGTCGGCCGGACCCGGCCGCCGCACCCGGTCGGGTGCGCTCGAACCGCCCGGGGGCGCTACTGGCCGTCCACCTCGCCGTAGCCGGGCTGCGGGCCGGCCGGCACGGTGCCGAGCGAGCGCAGGCCGCGCAGGGCGGCGAAGCCGCGGCGGAGGGCGGCCCAGCCGCTCTGCCGGGCGGGCTCCGCGGCGCGCACGGTGGCGGCGGGCGCGGCCGGGCGCGCCGCGGCGGTGCGCTGGGCCGGGATCACCGCGTCGGCGGTGCTGGGCTGCGTCATGGCCCCTCCAGTGGTCCACAGGGTGAATTGGGACCTTAGTCCCATCCGATTGCCGCACCATCAGACCAGGGGATGATTCGCGTCCGTCATCCGCCCCGCCCTGGTGCTACCCCGTGACCGGGCCTTCACTCCGCGTCGGGCCAGTCCCGCAGCCCGGTGGTCAGCAGCCCGATCATCCGCTCCTGGGTCACCGCCAGGTCCGCCGCGATCCGGAAGGCGCCGGCGATGCTCAGCGAGGCGAAGCCGTGCGCCATGCTGCGCACCGCGCGGGCGGCGTGCACCGCCTCGGCGTCGGTGATGCCGTAGCCGGCCAGCACCGCGAAGATCGCTCCGGCCAGCCGCTCGCCGTGGGCGGTCAGCTGCTCGTCCTCCGGCACCGGGACCTGCGGCATCGAGGCGTAGCGGCGGGGGTGGTCCAGCGCGTAGGAGTGGTAGGCGCGCAGCAGGGCCCGCACCGCCTCCTCGCCGCGCAGCTCGCCGACGGCCTCCTGCAGCGCGTCGGCCAGCTCGCCGGTGACCCGCAGCGCGACCAGCCGGCGCAGTCCGGCCAGGCCGCCGGGCACGTGCTTGTAGAGCGAGGGGGCGGCCACCCCGGCCCGGGCGGCCACCGCCGCCAGGGTCAGCTCCTCCGGGCCGTGCTCGTCGATCAGCGCGATCGCGTGGTCGACCACGGCGTCCGGGTTCAGTCCGGCGCGGGGCATCAGCCGACCTCGGCGAGGAACGGGAGCAGCGCGGCGGCGACGGCCTGCGGATCCTGGACCATCGGGTAGTGGCCGGCGCCCTCGATCATCACCTTGCGGCCGTTCAGCGCGGCGGCCTGACGGTCGGCCAGCTCCTCCGGCTTCGGGAAGTCGGGGTCCTTGCTGCCCATCAGCACCAGCGCCGGGCACCGCACGCCGGCCGACCAGCCGACCGGGCCGGAGTCGCCGCGGACGTAGCCGCGGCTGGCCTTCCGGCGGCCGGGGGTGCGCAGCGCGGCCTCCAGCACGGCGTTCTGGGCCACGATCTCGGGGGTGGGGCCGCCGGGGTAGGCCATCTTGTTCAGGTAGTAGCCCCAGACCTTGGGGAAGGCCAGCACCGCCGAGCCGAGGCCCCAGACCACCGCCTTCATGAAGGGGTTCGGCGGGACCTGCTCGACGAAGGCGTCGAGCAGGGCGATCCCGGCCACCCGCTCGGGCGCGTCGGCGGCGACCCGGACCACGGTGGCGCCGGTGTAGGAGCTGCCGACCAGCACGGCCCGCTCGATGCCCAGGTGGTCGAGCAGGGCCAGGGTGTCGACGGCCAGCGCGGCCGGGCTGTAGTCGTCCCAGTCGATCGAGGACTCGCCGAAGCCGCGCACGTCCATGGTGATCACCCGGTGGCCGGCCGCGATCAGCAGCGGGCGCAGGTGGCGGTAGGCCTGCCGGGAGTCGAGCATCCCGGGGAGCAGGACCACGGGGGTGCCGGTGCCGTCGCTCTCGTCGTAGGCGAGGGTGCCGCCGGCGAGCCGCAGGTACTGGGTCCGAGGGGTCAGGGTGCTGTTCACGGTGGGCCTCCTGGCGGGGCGCTTCGGTGGGTGCCGGCCGTTGCCGACACCCACAAAGCTATGGCTAATAGCCTTAGCCGTCAACCCCTCGCCGAGGCCCTTCGGTCGGGCGTCCTCAGCTCTCGACCCGGAACGGGTCGTGCTCGGCGAGCAGTTTCTCCAGCCGGGCCTGGTCGACCCGGGTGACCATCTCGTCGGCCTCCTGCCGGTCCCGGATCACCTTGGCCAGGGTGAACGCGGAGGTGACGGTGTAGAGCAGGCCGAGTGCCAGGAAGGCCCGCATCCAGGCGCTGACGGGCAGGTAGGCGATCCCGATCGCCAGGCCGCCGCCGGCCAGCGCGAAAGAGAGGATCGCCTGCACGTAGTAGGCGGAGGTGGTCCGTGGCTGCACCGAGGAAGTCATGCCTGAAGGATCGCCAACTCGGCCGCGCCCCACATGAGTACGGGTACTCAGTTCGCTACCCGGGGTGAGCCCAGAGTTGGGGGGAAAGAGTGGCTTGGAATCAGGGGCCCATGGGATTAACGTTTGATAACGCAGCGCGGTCGGCAACGCCGTCCCCGACGGCACCGTGCGCGTCGCCTAATCCTTCGGTCTGCGGAGCCGTGCAGACCGGGGAGCCGGGGAACCACGTTCCTTGGGGTGAATCGGGCCTTGGCCCGTAGGAGACCTTCCTGCTCCGAACCCGTCAGCTAACCCGGTAGGCGCGAGGGAAGGAAAGGAGCGCCCCCCGTGGCGTTGACGCACACCCCGGTCGCCCTGCTCGATCACGCCGACGCTCCCGGGGACCAGGCACCCCGCCGGCTGCCCCGGCAGTCCCGCGCCGCCGCCCCGGTGCTCGGCGTCACCGCGATGGCCGCCGCCCTCGGCGCCACCGCCGGGCTCACGAGCAGCGCCGCCGCGGCCGAGCCGGCCCCCGCCGCCGTGAGCGCGCCGGACGCCGACCCCGGGCTGGCGCTGGCCGCCCGGATCCAGCAGCAGGCCGACCCCGCCCGGGCCGCCGCCGACGAGGCCGCCGAGCAGGCGGCGCGGGCCGAGGCCGAGCAGGCCGCCCGCACCGAGGCCGCCCGGCTGGAGGCCGCCCAGGAGGCCGCCGCCAAGCGCGCCGCCGCCCAGCAGCCGGCCGCCCGGCAGCTGACGGAGCGGCAGGCCCCGGCCGAGGAGCAGTCCGCGGACACCGTGCTCCCGCTGCCCGGCCGCCCGGTCGACCTCCCCGCCGCCACCCCCTGGCCCGAGCTGCGCACCGGCGTGGACATCTCCGCCCCGGTCGGCACCCCGGTCCGCGCGGTCGCCGCCGGCACCGTCACCGCGGCCGGCTGGTCCGGCGGCTACGGCTACCGGGTGATCCAGACCCTGCCCGACGGCACCGAGGTCTGGTACTGCCACCTGTCCGCGATCACCGCCGCCGGCCCGCTCGCCCCCGGCGAGGCGCTCGGCCGTGTCGGCGCCACCGGCAGCCGCACCGGCACCGCCCGGCTGCACCTGGAGGTGCGCCCGGGCGGCGGCGCGCCGGTCGACGCGGCGGCCTGGTTCCAGGCCCGCGGGCTGGCCCTCTGACCCTCAGGCGTCCCGGTCCTGGCCGGGCGTCCAGCCGGCGATGTCCGGCAGCTCGACCAGGCCGCGCTTGACGATGTACTGGTCCACCTCGGCGGCCCCCGGCTCCGGCGCGATCTCCTGGTACTCCGTCAGCAGCAGCGCCGGCAGCCCGGGCACCGTCCACTCGCCGAGCAGCCGCAGCGCCTCGGCCTGCACGGCCGCCTCGAACTCCGGGAAGTCGCCGGACAGCTCGGCCGGCATCGGCAGGCCGAGCGCGGTCCGCCCGGCCAGGTTGTGGTAGCTGCGCTCCATCAGCCGGTTCTCCACCAGCAGCCGGGCGCCGTCGGTGGCCATCCCGATCGACAGCAGCACGCCCTCGGTCCAGCCCTCCTCGCCCTCCGGCTGGTCCAGGCCGGCCGCGCCCGCCAGCACCGCGATCCGGCCGGCCGGCTCCAGCTCCCGGAAGCCGTCCAGCCAGCTGCGCACCGCGGCCTCGTCGGCGGTGTCCACGCCGGCCTCGCGCAGCAGCAGCGCGTACAGCCGGGGCCAGGTCAGCAGGTGCGGCTGGCGCAGCAGCCCGGCCAGCAGCTCGCCCTGCCACCGCGCCTCGGCCAGCAGCCGCTCGCGCCGCTTGGCGTTCAGCCGCTTCGCGGCCTTCTGGTGCTCGATCAGCAGCTCCACCGCCGCGCCGTAGACCAGCGGATCCTCCCCGGGCGCGGGCTGCACGTAGAGGTGGATCCGCTCGTACAGCAGCTCCTGGAGCAGCGCGGAGGTCAGTTCGGGGTAGCCGTCGTGCAGCCGTGCGTCACCCAGTTCGAGCAGTGTGAGGACCGCGTTCAGCGGCCCCTCGGGCACCGGGCCGAAACCCTGCTCGGCAGCCCAACGCAGCAGCTCAGCGGTGTGCGGCCGGGGTGCCAGCCGCAGGTCCTCGTCGTCCATGACCGGTACCGTAGCCGCTCCGCGGCGCACTACCGTACGTGCCATGCACCCCGTCCTGCTGACCGGGCCCCGGCTGACCATCCGTGAGTTCCACCACGTGGAGCGCGACATCGACGCGCTGCACGCGATCTTCGGCGACCCGGAAGCCGCCCGCTACCTGCCCTTCGAGCCCCGGGACCGGGAGGACTGCGCCGACCAGGTGGCGCTCTACCTGGACGAGGCGCAGCGCTCCCCGCGCACCGTCTACCGGCTCGCCGTCACCCGCACCGCCGACGGCGAGGACGCCGTGCCGCTGGGCAACGCGGTGCTCGGCGTGGAGGGAACCGAGGAGCAGCGCCAGGCGTTCATCGGGTACGCGCTGCGGCGGGACGCCTGGGGCCTCGGGTACGCCACCGAGATCGCCCGGCTGCTCTGCGGCTTCGGCTTCGAGGAGCTGGGGCTGCACCGGCTGGCGGCCCGGCTGGACCCGGCCAACCTGGCCTCGGCCCGGGTGCTGCGCAAGGCCGGCTTCCAGCTGGAGGGGCGGATCCGGGACGACCTCTTCCTGCGCGGCCGCTGGCACGACGCGCTGCAGTACTCGCTGCTGGAGCAGGAGTGGTCCGGGCTGCCGGAGTGAGGGCGGGGGGATAACCCCACCCCGGCTCCGCCGGACAGCCGGATTACCCGGGGCGGCCCGCCCCGGCAGGCTTGAGGGCATGACGACGACCTCCCCGAGCACCTTCACCGCCGCCCCGTTCACCGTCCCGGCCGCCCGCCGCTCCCCTTCACTGGCCCGCCGGCTGGCCCGCGAGTACGGCTACGTCCTCGGCGGGCTGTTCACCGGCACCGTCGGCTTCGGCTGGGCCGTCAGCTGCTTCGCGCTGGGCGCCGGCACGCTGGTCACGGTGCTCGGGCTGCCGGTGCTGGCCCTGCTGCTGGCCGGCTGCCGCGGGCTCGGCGCCGTCGAGCGCGGCCGGATCGCCCGGCTGCTCGGCACCGAGCTGCCGGCCCCGGCCCCGGTGCGGGCCGCCCGGGAGGGCTTCTGGGGCCGGGCGACGGCCGGGCTGGCCGACGCCGCCGGCTGGAAGGCCTTCGCCCACGAGCTGCTGATGTTCCCCTGGCGGGTGTTCAGCTTCACGCTCAGCACCACGCTCTACTCGGTCGGCCTGGCGATGGCCGCGCTGCCCGCCTACAACTGGGTCTTCCACCGCTACGTGGGCTGGCCGGGCTACCGGGTGTTCGACTACACCAGCGGCCACGTGCACCACGCCTACTACCTGTCCTCGTTCTGGCAGGTGACCGGTGCCTCGCTGGCCGGCCTGCTGGTCCTGCTGCTGGCCGCCGCCGTGACCCGCGGACTGGCCAACGTCTCGCGCGGCGCGGCCCGGGCCCTGCTGTCCGCCTGACCGGGCGTCAGGCGGACTCCTCCCGCACCGTGACGTAGGCGTTGGCCACCGTGGCGCAGGTCTGCTTCAGGGTGGTCGGCAGTACGGCGGCCAGGTGCCGCATCACGGTGAGCCGGTTCTCGTCGTCTATCCCGTGCTGCTGCAGCAGGCCGAGCACCGACTGCACCTCGTCGGAGAGGTTGGCCTCGGACTCCAGGCAGCGGTCGGACAGGGTGCCGAAGGCCAGGTCGTAGTCGGCGGCCGAGCCGACCCCGGGCAGCCGGGACTGGAGGTCCTGCAGCCGCAGCCACTCGCCGCGCGGCACCGAGGTGATGGCGATCGCGGCGGGGCGCGGCGGCTCCGTGGTCACCACGATCGCCGTGGCGGCGGCGACCACGGCGCCGATCAGCACCACGCCGAGCGCTGTCCGTCGTGACATCCCGAGCTTCCCTCCAGCCGGCCGGGACCAGCCTGGCAGCCCCGGGCCCGCACGGCCAGCCCCCCGGCTAGGCCAGCGCCCGGACCACGCCGTGCAGCCAGTGGCGGTAGGCGGGGGTCGGCTCCAAGGCCTCCGGGACCAGGAAGGCGCGCGGGCCGGCCCGCCGGATCTCCCGGTCCGCGACGTCGAGGAAGCAGACCGACAGTTCGAACGGGTCGGCGCGGCGCCCGATCTCGGCCTCCACCTCGGCCACCACCTCGCCCACCGGCCCGCGCCCCGCCGAGCGCCGCACCGCCTCCCGCCGGCCGGAGCTGTGCCAGTCCCAGAAGGCCTGCCCCCAGAGCCGCCGGGCCGACTCGCGCAGCGGCGCCGGGACGGCGCCGAAGTCCGGGCCCAGCAGCTGCCCGTCGGCATCCGGGTCGAGCACGATCTCCTCGTCCGGCAGCTCGAAGTGCTGGCGGACCGCCGAGCACCACCAGGCCCGCCACGGCCCGGCCAGCGCCGGATCGGCCCGCCGCCCGCTCTCCGGCACCCCGTTCAGCGGACCCGGCACCAGCCCCCCGGCCGGCACCGCGATCCCCTCCACCTCCCGGACCCAGAGCGGGTAGCAGAGCAGCTGGCTCCGGTAGTCGGAGCCGAACCGCCACGATGGTTCCCCATGACTCCCCAGTAGCACCTGATTCCCCTCCCCAGGAGCGCTCCTGACGGAGCGTCGTGAGCCGGTGCGGCCCCCGCGGCATCACCATAAGGCCGCCCGGTACGTGTGGGGGAGGTGAAGGAGCCGCCCTCGCGGGGCGGCTGATGCGGCGTCGGCGGGCGGCCCCGCGAGTTCACCGGAAGCCCCCACTCGGGCGGCCCGGTCCGGATGCGGAGTTTCCGCACCCGTGTTCGGCTGGACGGCGTGTTGATCACCTCGCGGCCGCTGGACGAGTACTGCGCGTTCTTCGGGCTCAGCAGGGCGGCCCTGGCGGCGCTGCCCGGCCCGCTGCTGGACTGCCCCGGCGGGGCGTCCGGCCTGGTCGCCGAGGCCCGGGCGCTCGGCTGCCGGGCGGTGGCCGTCGACCCGGCGTACACCCGGCCGACGGCCGAGCTGCTGGCCGAGGCCGAGCGGGCCCGCCGGGTGATGGCGGCGGCGATGGCCGCCCGGCCCTGGCAGTACCTCTCGCCCCGGCACCAGCCGCACGACAAGTACCTGCGCAGCTGGGACCGGGCCCGGGCGCTGTTCGCCGCCGACCGGGCCGCCCACCCGGAGTGCTACCTGCCCGCCGCGCTGCCCGTGCTGCCCTTCGCCGACGGGGAGTTCGCCCTCACCCTCAGCTCCTACCTGCTCTTCGCCTACCCCGACCGGTTCCCGCCGGCCGCCCAGCTGGCCGGCCTGCTGGAGCTGGTCCGGGTCACCGCGCCCGAGGGCGAGGTCCGGGTGCACCCGCTGCACGACGCGGCCAGCCGCCGCTCCCCGCACCTGGCCGAACTGCGCTCGGCGCTCGGCCGCCACCGGGTCTGCAGTGAACTGCGCACCGTCCGGGCCCCCGGCGACGGCCGCCGGCGCTACGTGCTGGTGCTGAGCCGCCACCGGGTCCGGCCGGCGGCCGCGCGGCCCGCCGGCCCGCTGGCCGCCGCCGGGCGGGCCGGCTGACCCGGGATCAGACCCCGGACGGCCGGGGCGTCGGCACCTGGCCGATCGCGTCCAGCTTGGCCAGGATCCGCTCCGCCACCCAGCGCCGGTCGGAGGCGTCCGGGATGCCGTCGGGGGCGAGCAACTGGTTCACCACCGCGTTGCGCAGCCGGATCCGCTGGTCGCGGCCGAGCCGGCTGAGCATGCCGCGGGCCGCCAGCAGCGCGTGGTACTGCTCGAAGCCGCTGCGCGGGTGCTCGATGTACTCCAGCACGCTCTCGATGTCGCCCAGCGACGGGTTGCCCTGGGTGAGCGCCAGCGCCTGCAGCCGCAGGCCCGGGTCGTCGGAGGCGAAGAGCCCGCGGACCTCCTCCGGGGTGGCGGGGGAGTTCTTCGCCGCCGCCCGGACCTCCGCCATCTGGGCCACCACCGGCGCCGGCTGGGCGGTGCCGACCCCGGTCTGCGGGTGCGGCTGCGCCGGGTCGGCGACCTGCGCGGCGAACTTGCCCAGCCGGCCCATCGCCTGCACCCGCAGGTCCTCGGCGCCGACCTCGTTGCCCTCGCGCAGCTGCTCCTGGGCACTGGTGAAGAGCTTCAGCGCGGCGCCGTCGGCCCGGGTCAGCGCGCCGGCCAGCATCAGCCGGGTGACCAGCCAGCCGCCGAGGAAGCCCAGCACCAGGAAGTAGAGCACCATCGCCACCGCGAACGGGGTGGCGTCGGCCTGCCCGCCGAGCGCGGGGGAGAGCGCCCGGCCGAGCTCCCGGGCGCCCCGCCAGATGCTGCCGAGCTGGGTCAGGCCGACGCCGAGCAGCAGCTTGGTCAGCCAGTCGGAGACCTGCTCCAGGTTGGTGTTGGCGGTGTAGGTGCCCGGCGCCGGCGGACCGCCGGCCGCGTTGTTGGTGCTGAGCACGTGCGGGATGCCGAAGAGGAAGCCGAGCAGCGCGCCGACCACGGTGGTGGCGCAGGAGATCATCACCCCGGCACCGAGCGCGCTCACCGGGTGCGGTGCCGCGGTGGTGTAGAGCAGCAGGCCGAGGAAGCCCAGCCCGGTCAGGATCCCGATCACGCCCGCCTGCCGGCGCCGCGCCAGCACGTCCAGCCCCAGCTGCCCCGCCATCCGCCCGCTCCCCGTTCGCTCCGGTCCGCTCCAGACGGCACGAACTGTAGCGCCGCCCCACCCGTTCGCGCGTCCGTCCGGCGGGTGAACAGCTGCCGGTCACCCGGCCGGCGCCCGGCCCGGGGATGCCGAAGCCCCCGGCGCCTCGCCTTGAGGCACGCCGGGGGCTCGACTACTTCTGCGCGGTTCCATCCGCGGGGCGCCGGCTGATCAGGCCGACAGCTCCACGGAGGCGCGCCCGAGCGAGTCAGACGCGCGGAGCGCAGTCGTCTTAGTACTCAACTCAGGATCACCTCCTTTCACTGTTCGACGCCCACCATAGGCAGCCGCCCGAGCGGGAGGCAAAGGATTTATCGCCGGGATTTCCGCGCCGGCCCCGGGAAAGGCCGAAGGCCCGGTGGACGATGTCCATCGGGCCTTCGTGCTACTGAGTAGCGGGGACAGGATTTGAACCTGCGACCTCTGGGTTATGAGCCCAGCGAGCTACCGAGCTGCTCCACCCCGCGTCGGTGAACACAACAGTACGCGATGCCGTCACGTAAGGGAAATCGATTCACCCCTGCCCCGGAACGGCGGCCCCGGCGGCGTGCCGGGGCAGGCCGCCGGGGCGGCTGCGGGCCCAGAGCGCCAGGCCGGCCAGAGCGGTGAAGCAGGGCACCATCAGCAGGGTGTAGACCGCCAGGAAGCCGTGGGTGCCGAGGCCCGCCGCCGCGTTCCAGCCGCCGTGCAGGGCGACCGCCGCCAGCCAGCCCGCCGGCGCGGCCAGCCGGGCCGTCCAGCGCCGGGCGCAGCCGAGCGAGACGGCCAGCCCCAGGCCGGTCAGCGCGGTGAACAGCGGATGGGCGAACGGGGTCAGCAGCGCCCGCAGCAGGAAGGCGTGCACGGTGTCGTCGTAGTCGCGCAGCGAGGGGGTCAGGCCCAGGCCGATCGAGTCCAGCCGTTGCTGCTGGTCGTCGGTGAAGGCCCGGCCCAGGTAGAGCACGTTCTCGGTGAAGGCGAACCCGCAGGCGGTGGTGCCGCCCAGCACCAGGCCGGCGGCGACCCGCCGGTGCCGCAGCCGGACCCGGGCCCGCGGCGACGGCCCGGTGCCCCGGCGCGGCCGCCGGCGCATCGGCAGCATCACGGCCAGCAGCACCAGGCCCTTGGCGGTCTCCTCGATCAGCGGGGTGGCGAGCTCCGCGCCCAGCGCCTGCCCGCGCTCGCTGCCCTGCGCGGCCACCAGCCAGGAGCCGGCCCAGCCGTTGGCCAGCAGTGCGATCAGGGTGGCGGCGCAGGAGCCCCAGGCCAGGCAGAGCGCCAGCCGGCGCAGCGGCAACCGGGCGCCCTGGTTCAGCCAGGTCAGCGCGGCCAGCACGAAGGGCACCGGGAGCACCGCCAGGCCCAGCCCCACCAGCAGCCCGGTGGTGCCGGTCTGCCGCTGGACCAGCCGCAGCAGCAGCACCGCGCAGCCGCCGAGCGCCAGGACCAGGGCGGCCCCGCCGGCGGTGCGGAGGCGGTGCGGGCGGCTCACCCGGAAAGCGTAGGCGAGGATCCCGCTTCCCGTCAGGGGTTCCTCGACGGTCGGTCGACCGCCCGTGACGGAGCGTCAGATCACGTTCGGTCGGGCGCCGCGGGTCAGACCTTGCGGAAGAGCAGGTCGTGCACCACGTGGCCCTTGGCCAGGCCGGCCCGCTCGAACTTGGTCACCGGGCGCCACGCGGGGCGCGGGGCGTAGCCGGGCACCGTGCCGTCCTCCTCACGGCCGTCGGTCCAGCCGCTGCCGTCGCCCTCCGGGTGCAGGTTGACCAGCTCGGGGCGGGCGGCCAGCACCTCGGCCATCTGCTCGGCGTACGGCTCCCAGTCGGTGGCGCAGTGCAGCAGCGCACCGGGCGCCAGCCGGGGCAGCACCAGGTCGAGGAAGCCGTGCTGGACCAGCCGGCGCTTGTGGTGCTTCGGCTTCGGCCACGGGTCGGCGAAGAAGATCCGCAGCCCGGCCAGCGAGGCGTCCGGCAGCATGTCGCGGATCAGGATGATCGCGTCGCCGGCGGCCAGCCGGACGTTCTGCGCGCCGCTCAGCTCCAGCAGGTTCAGCAGCGCGCCGTGGCCCGGGGTGTGCACGTCGGCAGCCAGGATGCCCATCGCCGGGTCGGCGGCGGCCATCGCGGCGGTGGTCTCGCCCATGCCGAAGCCGATCTCCAGGGTGACCGGCAGGCCGCCGAAGAGCTCGCCCAGGTCCAGCGGGGTGCCGTCGATCGCGACGCCCCAGCGCTCCCAGAGCCGGTCCAGCGCGCCGGCCTGCACCTGGGTCATCCGGCCGCGCCGGGGCTGGAAGGTGCGGATCCGGTGCTCGCGGTGCTGGGCCTCGGTGGCCTTGTGCGGGTACATCGGCGCCGGGTAGCCGGCCGGTGCCGCGGAGAGCCGTTCGGACGGGCGCGGCGCGGGCAGCTCGCTGGGGGAGGTGGAGGCAGTCGCAGTCACAATGCCGTCGAGTGTACGGGGGCCGGGCGCACCGCCCGAAGGCGTCACCGGGAGCCCGCGTCCAGTGCGGCCAGCGCCCGGCGGGCCACCTCGGCGCCGATCGGCAGCGAGGCGGTGGCGGCCGGCGACGGGGCGTTCAGCACGTGCACGGTGCGGCGCGGGGAGCGCGGGTCGGCCGGGTCGAAGCCGGCGAAGGCGAAGTCGTCCAGCAGCCCGCCCCGGACGTCCACCGCCTGGGCCCGCACCCCGGCGCCGGCCCGGACCAGGTCGTCCGGCCCGACGGCGGGCAGCAGCCGGCGCACCGCCCGGACGAAGGCGGGCTTGGAGAGCGAGCGGTGCAGCTCGCCCAGCTCGTACCGCCAGTGCCGGCGGGCCAGCCGCCAGGTGCCGGGGAACCGGACCGTGCCGGCCAGGTCGGTCAGGCTGACGGTGCGCCAGTCGTAGCCCTCCCGGGCCAGCGCCGGCACCGCGTTCGGGCCGACGTGGACGTCGCCGTGCACGCCCCGGGTCAGGTGCACGCCGAGGAACGGGAAGGCCGGGTCCGGCACCGGGTAGACCAGCCCGCGCACCAGGTCGCGGCGGTGCGGCGCCAGCTCGTAGTACTCGCCGCGGAACGGCACGATCCGCACCCCGGGCTCGTCGCCGGCCAGCCGGGCGATCCGGTCGCTCTGCAGGCCCGCGCAGTTCACCAGCACCGCGCAGCGCAGCTCGCGGCCGCCCGCCGTGCGCACCGTCACCCCGTCCGGGCGGCGGGCGATGCCGGTCACCCGGTGGCCGGTCAGCAGCTCGGCGCCGCGCTCGCCGGCCAGCCGGGCGTAGCAGCGGGCCACCTCGGCGAAGTCGCAGATCCCGGTGCCGGCCACCCAGAGCGCCCGCAGGCCGGCCACCTCCGGCTCCCGCTCGCGCAGCTGGGCCGGGGTCAGCTCCTCGACCGGGATGCCGTTGGCCCGGCCGCGCTCGGCCAGCGCCGCCAGCCGGGGCAGCTCGGCCGGCCGGGTGGCCACGATCGCCTTGCCGGTCACCTCGTGCGCCAGCCCGTGCTCGCGGCAGAACCGGACCATCGCCGCCGCGCCCTCGACCGCGAACCGGGCCTTGAGCGAGCCGGGCCGGTAGTAGACGCCGCTGTGGATCACGCCGCTGTTGCGGCCGGTCTGGTGGCGCGCCGGAGCGGCCTCCCGCTCCAGCACCGCGACCCGCAGCCCGGGCCGCTCGCCGACCAGCGCCCGGGCCGTCGCCAGGCCCACGATGCCGGCGCCGACCACCAGTACGTCGTAGCTCTCGTCCGCCATGCTGCGGATCGTGCCACGGTGCGCGGCGCCGCGTCAGTACCGCCTAGACGGGTGCCGCGAGCACCGAGCGGGCCCGTTCGGCCAGTTCGCGCACCCGCTGCTCGCCCTGGAACTGCTCCAGCCGGCGCAGCATCTCCAGCACGTACTCGCGGCTGCGCTGCGAGGAGATCCGGCCGGCCACCTCGACCGCCCGCTCGCCGGCCTCCACCGCCGCGTCCAGGTTGCCCGCCTCCGCCTCCGCCATCGCCGAGACCACCAGCCGCAGGCCGTGCGAGCGCACGAACCCCTCGGTCGGGCGGGCCAGCGCCTCCTGGGTGAACTGGCGCACCTTGGCGGGCATCCCGAGGTCGCGGAAGCACTCGGCGGCGTCGGCCGCGAGCCGGTCGTAGGCGTAGAAGTCGATCCACGCCGGATCGGGATCGCCGGGCCGGGAGCGCTCCAACGCGCCCTCGGCCGCCGTGAGCGCCGCCCCGCAGGCCGCCGGGTTGCCGGCCTTGGCCTGCGCCCGGGCCTCCACCAGGTGGAAGAAGCTCATCGTGCGGTTGGTGGCCAGCCCGCGGTTGCGCTCCAGCGCGGCCTGGGCCAGGTCCACCGCCTCCTCGGCGAAGCCCCGGTAGCAGGCCTGCAGGCTCATCGAGGCCAGCACGTAGCCGCCCAGCGGCACGTCGGCCGCCGCCCGGGCCAGCCGCAGCGCCTGGATGTAGTAGCGCTGGGCCGCCTCGTGCTGCCCGGTGTCGAAGGCCATCCAGCCCGCCAGCCTGGTCAGTTCGGCGGTCGCGCCGAACAGCGCCCGGCCCACCGTGTCGCTGTAGGAGGCGAGCAGCAGCGGCGCCGCCTCCTGTCGCAGGCACTCCGGCACCATCGAGGAACGCCAGTCTCCGCCACCGTACTTGGAGTCCCAGCGGCGGGCCTCCTGGGCCGCCTCGCGGAGCTTGGCGGCGTCCGACTGGCCGACCCGGCCGCGGGTGCCGGGGCGTGCGCCGGCGGGCTCCTCGCGGGCCACCGCGCTGTCCGCCGGGCTGATCAGCCAGCGCGAGACGGGGGTGGTGTAGGCGGCGGCCGAGAAGGTGCCGGCCAGCGTTTCGCTCCACCGGCCGCCGCCCGCGCCCCGGCGCAGCTCCAGGTCCACCCGCCACAGGTCGGTGGCCGAGCGGACCGCCTCCGCCACCTCGCGCGGGAAGGCCAGCCCGAGCTCGGGGGCCGGGTCGGTGCCGCCCAGGCCGATCTCGTCCAGCGGCACCGGGCGGCCCAGCTTGCCGCCGATGGCGGTGGCGATCAGGTGTGGCACGGGGCCCTGCGGCACCATGCCCTTGCTCACCCAGCGGGCCACCGAGGTTTTGTCGTAGCGCAGCGTCAGACCGCGCTGGGCGCCCAGGTCGTTGACCCGCCGGGCCAGGCCGGCGTTGCTTATCTGAGCCTGGGTCAGCAGGGTGCCGAGCCGCTCGTTCGGTCCTCGTGGGGTGGTGCTCATGCGACGGCCCCCTTGTTGGGTGTGCGCGCGGCGGCCCGATCGGTGGCACCTAGCGTAGTCGGCCGCGTTCCCAGGGTTAAGGGGAGATATTCCGGTTGGCGCGATCGCGCGCCCGGGGCGGCGGGGGCGCGGGTGCGGTGCGGGGCGGGCCGGGGGCCGGCCGGGGGTCGCCCGGGTGGCGGCGGCGGGGCGGCGGCGGGGTGGCGCTTGCTGACGATTCGTCAGGGGGAGCGCCGTGCTCCGGTCCCGTGTCGATGTGCGCCCACCTGTGCCCCCTGGTTCCACGGGCGTCCCGGCAGTTCGCTAGGGGCAGTGGGTCGGCCCGCCGTCGAGGACCCGGCGGGCCGGGGGATGCCGCTGCCTCAGTTCCCCGCGGGTGGTGGCGGAGGTCCGGGAGGGCATGCGGATGCCCTCCCGGGCTTTGCGCTACTTTCGGCCATTCCACGATGGCCGGGACCCGGCCGGGCCGCTGTCCGCAGCGGCGGGCCGCGAGCCCCCGGTGCGGGGCGCCAGGCGTCGTGCCGGGCGCCCGGGGGCCACCGCCGCCCGGGCCGCGGGCGCCGCGAATCGGACGCGCGGTGCCCGCGGCCGCGGCGGCGCAGGTGCCGGGGTGGCTGATTGCCGGTGGTGGTGGGGGTGTGTGGTTGCGGTGCCCGGGTGGCCCGTGGTGGGGGCGCCCCGCGCGGTGCCCCGGTGGCCCGCGCCCCGGGTTCTCGGGCGGTCGCCGGGTGCGGTTCGCCCCGGTGTGCCGCCCGCGCCGTGCGGCCCAGGGCGGGGAGGGGGAGCCCTGGTCCGCGCGGCATCCGAGCTGCGCCGGGGAACCGCCGCCGCCAACCCCCTCTCCCATACGCCCGATTCGCCCGCCGCGAGGTGGAATCACCCGACCTCCGCCGACCCGCCTCCCCCCGTCTGCCGCAGTGGCACGATGGTGCCCGGGAACCACGGGCACCAGGTGGAGGCGCGATGCGGTGGCTGGCTGGCTGGAGCGGCAGCGTGTCCCAGGCGCGGCCGCCGAAACCCGCCCTGCTGCGGGCCTGGGCCGACCGCGGCGCCCTCCCCGCCGCCACCGTGCAGGACGCCCTCGCCGCGCTCGCCGACGTCCGGCCGATCGCCGCCACCCCGCTCTGGGCCGGCCCCGATCCGCTCTGGGCGGTGGGTGACTGGCGCCCGGAGGAGATCCGGCAGTTCGTCCAGCGCCCCGGCGGCGAGCCGCCCCGGCCCGTCATCGGCACCGCCGACCTCGGCGCCGACACCGAGTCCACCGCCCGCCTGCTGGTGCTCGGCCACTGCGGCGCCGACGACCGGGAGCTGGCCGCCGGCCTGGCCGCCGCCCGCGGCGGCGCGGTGCGCCATCTGACGGCCTGGCCCGGCAGTTACACCGTCGTGCTGCGCCTGGGCACCCGCAGCACCCTGCTCCTCACGGACCTGGCCGGCCTGCAGCCCGTCTTCCACACCCCCTGGTGCGGCGGCACCGCCTACGCCACCGCCGGCCTGCCGCTCGCCGACCTGGTGGGCGCCGGGGTGGACACCGGCCACCTCGCCGCGGCACTGGCCTGCCCGGAGTCCGCCGAGGCGATCGGCACCAGCACCCCGTACGCCGGCGTGCACCGGGTGCCGCCCGGCCACGCCCTGGCGATCCGCGGCGGACTGCCGCAGCTGCACTGCTACGACGACGAGGGCACTCCCGGCAGCGGCCCGCTCCCGGGCGGCGAGGCGGCGGCGGTACGGGAGTTGACCCGCACCCTGCTGGAGGCGGTGCGGCTCCGGGTCCGCCTCGCGCCCGGTGCCGCCCCCGGGGAGGACCGGCCGCGGATCGGCGCCGACCTCTCCTACGGGACCGCCTCCACGGCCGTCGCGCTGCTCGCCGCCGCCGTCCCGATCACCACCGCGGGCACTGCGCCGGCCCTGGCCCCGACTCCCGTCGTCCCGGCCCCGCGGCGCAGCGGCGCCACCAAGGGCTCCTGGACCCGCCCGGAGCCCGCCGCCGGCACGGCCCTGCCCGAACTGCTCGCCGCCGTCACCTCGCACGAGTCCCCGCGCCCGGCCCCCGAGCCCCCGCCGGACGGCGGCCGGCCCCGGCTGCGGCACACCGTGCTGCCCACCGAGGCACAGCACCTGCCGTACGCGGAACTGACCGACGACCCGCTGGGCGGCCCGCTCACCGACGCGCCGGGGCGGGCCCTGGTGACGGCGGCCGGCACCGCCGCCCGGCTCGGCGCGGGCGGCGCGGACCACCTGACGGGGCACGGCGCGCGCCAGGTGCTGGACGGCCACCCGGCCCGGCTCGCCGACCTGATCCGGGACGGGCGGCCGCGCGAACTGCTGCCCCCGGTGGCCGCGTTGGCGGGGGCTGACCGGGCGCTGACCGGCACCTTCAGCGATGCGCTGCGGACCCCGGTCACGGTGCTGCGGGCCGCGCGCCGGCTGGCCCGGGTGCGGTACGCGGAGGCGCTGGACGACGCGGCGGTGCGGCTGACGGCCCGTCACGGCGGCGCGCGCCGGGGCAACCGCCCGGGCGCGCGCTACACCATGGGCGCCCACTCGGCGGCCGACCTCGCTTGGGTGGTGCCGGGGCCGGCCGCCCGCTGGCTCTCCGACGACGCGCTCTCCGCCGTCGCCCAGCGGCTGCGGCTGGCGGCCCGGGGGCCGGAGCCGCTGCTCGCCCCGGGCGCGCACCGGGCCCGGCTGGCGCTGCACCACCACGCGGCGGGGTACCGCATCCTGCTGCAGGTGGCGGAGCAGCACGGGCAGCGGGTGCACGCGCCGTTCTTCGACAACCGGGTGATCCGGGCGGCCCGGCTGCTCCCGGCCGACCTGCGCCTGCAGCCGGGCGCCCGGCACGCGCTGCTCCGCTCGGTGCTCACCGGCGCGGGGCGCACCGACCTCCCGCCCGACTGGGGGCGCGCCGCCCGCCCGGACCGGGCCGGGGCCGCCCGCCTGGGCCTGCGCCGGGCGGCCGGCGCCCTCGCCGACCTGTTCCGCGCCCCGCTCCTCGCCGAGGCGGGGCTGATCGACCTCCCGGCCGTCCACCGCGCCCTCGGCACGGCCACCGACCCGTACGGCGACCTGCCCCCGGGCGCCCTCGACGGCCTCGCCGACCTGATCGCCACCGAACTCTGGCTCCGCCGCTTCACGGCCCGCCACACGGGCACCTGCTGGACCGGCCTGCCGGCGCCGCAGCGGCATGCGCTGGCGATGGCGGGGGGCGGGGGCGGGGCGTGAGCCGGGGCGGTGGCCGGCGCGGCATGCGGCAGGTCCGCCGGGCGGCGTCGCACCCTCCTGCCGTGAACCCTCGGCCATGCCCCGGGACCCCTCGCCGTCCGCTCCCCGCCACGGCGTGCCGTCGCCCCCCGGGCTTCCCGGCCGCCGATCATGGCGGGAGCGGCTACCCGACTCCCTAAGGCGGCTCCCGTGACCACGCTCGACCCGGTTCCGCCACCCACCCCCACCCCCACCCCCGCCACCGCCGAGCGCCCGGTGCGCCAGGGCCTCCCGACGCCGCCGCCCGGCGTCCTGGCCGCCTGCGACGGGTCGGACGGCTCGCTCTGGGCACTGGACCGGGCGATGACCGAGGCGGAGCACCACGGCCTCCCGCTCTACGTCCTCGGTGTGGTGAACCCGGCCCCCGGCGGCGCCTACCCGCCGGGGATGGCCGAGCTGGTCCGGGAGAGCATCGACCGCCTCACCGAGAGCATGGCCGACGGCCTCCGCCGCGCCGTCCACGCCGTGGAGCGCGCGAGGCAGCGGCCGTACACGGCCGCGTGCACCCTCTACGTCGCCCAGGGCCGCGCGATCGAGCAGCTGCTGCAGGGCGCGGTGGGCCAGCACACCCTGGTGCTGGGCGCCCGGGGCAACGGGGCGTTCAGCCGGCTGCTGCTGGGCTCGGTGAGCTCGGCGGCCGTCCACCACGCGCCCTGTCCGGTACTGGTGGTTCCGGCTCCTCCCGCGCGCTAGGAAGTCGGCTGGGCCGGCGTCCGAAAAAACTTCGCGCCTCCGGTCACGTTCCCGCGCTCCCCGGGGTCATCGCAGTGAGGCCGCATCGAGCGGCCCACCGCGAACCACAGAGGGAGCCCCCGTCATGTCCATCGCCTACACCGTCACCAGCGTTCTCGGCGCCGCCATGGTCGGCTTCTCCGCCTACGCCATCTTCAGCCGCGCCGAGTTCGTGGTGAAGCCGCTCGCCGACTACGGCGTCCCCCGCAGCTGGTGGACCGGGCTGGGGGTGCTCAAGGCGGCCGGCGCCCTGGGGCTGCTGATCGGGCTCTTCGTGCCGCTGATCGGCATCGCCGCCGCGATCGGCATCGTGCTCTACTTCACCGGCGCCGTGGTCACCATCATCCGGGCCCGCTCCTACGCCCACATCCCGTTCCCGCTGATCTACCTCGCGCCCGCCGCCGTTGCGCTGGCCCTGGCCGCCTGACCCGGCGTCAGCCGGATGGCCGTGCGACCTCAGCCGCCGCCCCGCACCGCCGGCCGGACCAGGTGCACCACCCGCAGGTACCGCCCCGCCTGCCGCCGGTCGATGCCGTACACCAGCGGCCTGGCGAGCCTGCCGAACAGCGCGTCGGCCACCTCGCGGCGTGGTCGCCGCCGGCGCCGCCGGGGCCGCGAAGCGGGCATCCGCCCAGGCGGCGGCCGGCGCCCCTCGCGCGATCGATCCCGCCGGCTCCCGGACCTCGCAGCCCTCCACGCCCGGGGGAACGCCGGGGGCCGGTCCCCGCGTTCCCCCGACGTCGTCCAAGATCCACGAGCGCCCAGGGGGACCGCCATGGAACGCCACCACTCCTTCGACCGCCTGCACAACTTCCGCGACCTCGGCGGCTACCGGGCCGCCGACGGCCGCACCGTCCGCTGGGCCGCGCTCTACCGCTCGGACTCGCTCGGCAAGCTGCGCGGCTCGGCGGCGGACTGGGAGAAGTTCCTCGCCCTCGGCATCCGCACCGTGATCGACCTGCGCTACCCGTGGGAGATCGCCCGCAGCGGCCGGGTGCCCGAGCACCCGTCGCTCGCCTTCCACAACCTGAGCATCGAGCACCGCCCGTACGACCAGGCGGCGCAGGGGCCCGAGGTCGCGATCGGCCCGTTCCTGGCGGGAAAGTACGCGGAGGTCGCGGAGGACGGCACGGCGGAGATCCGCGCGGCACTGGACGTGATCGCGCAGAGCGACGGGCCGGTGGTCTTCCACTGCCAGTCGGGCAAGGACCGCACGGGACTGATCGCGCTGCTGGTGCTGACCCTGCTGGGGGTGGGGGAGGAGGACATCGTGGCCGACTACGCATTGACGGAATCGGCCACGGACCGCCTGGTGGCCGAATGGCAGGCCAACTATCCGCACCTGACGATGAACTGGCCCGGATACGGGCGGGCACCGGCGGAGGTGCTGCAATTGGCGATCGCCGGAATGCGGGAGCGGTACGGCTCGGTGGCGGGATATGCGGGGGAGCGGTTGGGAGTGGACACGGCGATGGTCGAGCGTCTGCGGGGGCGCCTTCTGGAGGGGTAGGCGGAATTCCGCACCGGGAATTCGGCTTCGGCCATTCCCGGCACCGTCTCCCCTTCGCGGGGGAAGTCGTCCCCGCCGACTTCCCCCGTCGAGGGGACCCGCTCCCTCCCCCAGACGGACGGCCGGCGCCCGCCCGATCGGAAGGGTGGAACCACCGGAGGCGCCCAGCCCCCGACCACCGCCAGGAGCACCGATGACCCTCCGCACCGCCCTGACCGCCGCCGCCCTCTCCGCCTTCGCGCTCGCCGCGGCGGTCGGCACCCCGGGCTCCGCCACCGCCGCGCCCGCACCCACCGCCTACCACCAGCACCCACTGAGCGTGCGCGGCTTCGCCCGGCTCGACGTCCAGGGGCCGGTGCCGATCCCGACCCAGCTGCTCACCCTGGGCGTGGACGCGCACACGCCGGGGCAGCCCGAGGCGGCGCGCGGCCACGCGACCATGCAGCACGTCTTCTACTCCCCGGACGGGAGCTGGCAGGGGACCATCCGGGTGGAGCTGGCCGTCGACTGCCTGACCGAGGCCGACGGCACCACCGTGCTCACCGGCACCGCCGAATCCGTCTCGGTCACCGGGGCCGGCCAGACCATCCCGCCCGCGCGAGCCGACTGGCACCCGGAGATCGCCCTGAGCTTCCACCAGGACGCCGACGGCCACCCCCGGGTCGGCTACTCGGGCGTCCCGCGGTACGGCGACCCCACGGCCCCGCCGGTCGCCACCCGCTGCGGGACCCCGGTCGGCGGCCCGTCGGACCTCTTCCTGGTGTCGGGCGGCTTCCGGGGATGAGGGAATAGCCGCGCGGACGAATTGGTTGAATCTTCACGTTCACCCCGCGCCCCATCACGACAGGAAGCCAGTCCCATGAAGGTCGAGATCTACTCGGACATCGCCTGCCCCTGGTGCTACATCGGCAAGCGCCGCTTCGACGAGGCGCTGGGCCGGTTCGACGGGGAGGTCGAGGTGGTCTACCGGCCGTACCAGCTGGTCCCCGACGCGCCCGCCACCGCCAGCCCGCACCGGGCCTGGCTCGCGGAGCGCTACGGTCCGCAGTCGCGGGCGATGGACGACCGGGTGACGGAGCTGGGCCGCACGGTCGGCATCTCGTACGACTTCGACGCCGCGCTGCACGCCAACACCTTCCTCGGCCACCGGCTGCTGCACCTGGCCGAGACGGAGTACGGGTCCGCGGTGCAGGGGCAGCTGAAGGAGGCGCTGCTCAAGGCGCACTTCTCCGACGGGGTGGACGTGGGCGACCGCGCCGCGCTGACCGAGGTCGCGGTGGCGGCCGGGCTGGACCGGCAGCGGGTCGCCGGCTACCTGGCGGGCGAGGAGGGCGCCGAGGAGGTCCGCGCGCAGCTGGCCGAGGCCCGCGAGCTGGGCATCTCCGCCGTGCCGACCTTCGTCTTCGAGGGCCGCTGGGCGGTGCAGGGCGGCCAGGAGACCGAGACCTTCCTCAAGGTGCTGGAGCAGGTCGCCGCCGAGACCGCGCAGGAAGTCGGCCCGGCCGGCGCCGAGGGCGGCGAGGCCTGCGCCGACGGGGCCTGCGCGATCTGAGGGTGACGACCGGGCGAGGGCGTCGGGTGCCGAAGCGCTCCGGCGCCCTCGCCCTTTCCCGTCAGCAGCTGAACCGCGCGTCCGCCCAGTCCGCCAGGTTCCCCGCCGACCAGACGCCGTCCAGCGGGGTGACCGCCAGCTCGATCCGCTGCTGCCCGGCCAGCGACAGGTGCACCGGCACCCCCGCCTGCCCCGAGCGCAGCGGGGCGGAGCTCCACAGGGTGGTGCCCGATCCGTCCCGGACGCTGAACCGGAACCGCCCCGGCGCGAACGAGAAGTCGTCCAGGCCGACCGTGGCGTCATAGCTGCTGCAACTGCGGTTGAGGTCGACGGTGACCACCGCCGGCGCGTGCACCGAGATGCCGCGCTTGTAGGCGGAGCCGCCGATCAGCAGGCCGTCGCGCTGCAGCAGCCAGTCGCTGTTGCGGCGGTCGATGGTCGGGCCGGGCGGCGGGACCCGGTCCGACTTCTTGGAGAACGGCAGCGAGTCCACCCAGAAGCTGGAGAGGGGCGGGGGCGGCGCGCCCTGGGTCGGCACTTCGGTCGGGACCGGCGGCGTCGGGATCTCGGTCGGCACGCTCGGCGGCGAGAAGCTGGGCACCGGCGGCGTGGGCACCACGATCTCCGGCACCGTCGGCACGGGAGCCGGCGGGGCCGGCGACGGCGTGGGCGAGGGCCGCGGGGTGCTCGCACGAGGAGTCGGCGGCTTCGGCTTCGGCGGCGGAGGCGCCGCCGGGGCATGGGTGTGCGCGGGCGTGGGGGAGGGCGTCGGCGAGGGCGGCGGCGGGGTGGGCGAGGGCGCCGGGGGCGGCGGCACCGGCGCGGGCGCGGCCGAGGAGGCCGGCGGCGCCGACGGCGGCGCGGAGCTGGGCACGGGCGCGGCCACCGGCGGCTTCGGCTCGGGGCTCCCGGTCAGCGCATAGGCGACGGCGGCCACGGCGGCCACCGCGACGGCCGCCGCCACGGCGGCCTTGCCCACCGTGCCGAGCCCCTCACCGGCAACCCCGGCCGCCCCGCCCGACGCACCGCCACCGGCGGCGCCGCTCCCGGCAGCGCCGGCACCCGCGGCACCCGCCGCGCCACCGGCGGCACCCGCCGCACCCCCCGTCGTGGTCGCCGCGGCCGCCGCCCCGCCGGCCGCCGCACCCCCCGCCACCGCACCGGCCCCGACCGCCGCCGCGAACGCCGAGAACGCCCCCGCCCCGATCCACACCAGCACCCCGCCCGGCAGCAGCAGCCGCAGCGCGTGGTTGATGTCCACCAGCTCCAGCAGCGCCGCCGTGCACTTGTCGCACTCCCGCAGGTGGTCCCCCACCTCGGTGGCCGCCCGCTTGCGCAGCGACCCCCGGGCGTACTGCCCGAGACGGTTGGCGTACTCCTCGCACCCCTGCTCCTGGGTGCCCGAGACGTGCGCCTGGAGGAAGGCGGCCGCCAGCCGGGAGCGTGCCCGGTGCGCCTGCACCGCCGTGGCGTTGGCGGTCTTGCCGAGCATCACCGCCACGGTCTTCGGCGACTCCTGCTCCACCTCGGTGTGCCAGAGCAGCACCCGGTCGTCCTCGGGCAGCTCGACGAAGGCCTGCATCACCATCCGGCGGTCGGCCATCGCCATCGCCCAGGCGTCGGCGCCCGGGTCGGCCAGCTCGAAGTCGATCGCGGCGGCCGCGGCCGACTGCTCGAACGCGCCGAAGTCGTCGATCAGCTGTTCCCGGCGCTCGCTGCGGGTCCAGGCGGCGGCCACGTTGCGCACGGCCGTCAGCAGGTAGGCGCGGACCGCGAACTCCGGCCCCTTGCCGGCCTTCAGCGCCTGCAGGGTGCGGGCGAACACCTCGCCGGCCAGGTCCTCGGCGGTGAAGCTGTCCCGGCAGCAGGTCCGGGCGTAGCGGCGCACCGCCTCGACGTGCCGGCGGTAGATCTCCTCGTAGGCGGTGTCGTCGCCGGCCCGCACCAGGGCCGTCAACTCGGCGTCGGAGGGCGGCCGGTCGCCGTCCACCGGATCGGCCGGCGGCGGCACCTTGCCGAGCGGCACCGGCACCTCGACCTCGGCCGAGTGCGGCTCGCCGCCGGCGCTGCGCTGGGCCACGAACGCCTCGGGGGTCACCCCGCCCTGCCCGGCCACGGCCTGGCCCGGCACCCGGGGCGGGCTTTCGGGCACCTGGCCGAGCGACTCCCGCACCGGCGCGCCGCCCTGGCCGGGCACCTGCCCGGTCGCGGCCTCGGCGCCCGGTTCGGCGCTGCGCTCGTTCTGCTCCTCGGCACTCATGCGTCCGCCTCGCCCGATCCGCCAGTCCACCCGTCGCGTGGCACCGGACGGCGCTGCGCGCACGCGGAGCGCACAACCTGCCCCGGCCCATGCCTCGATGCGCCGCCGGGAACGGCACGCACCGGGACAATGGCTCCAACCACGGGCAAAGGATGGCATAGCGGCGCGGAGCCCGGAAGCCGTCGGCGGCCCGACCCACTCTTTGGGGGAAGCGTCCGAGCATCCTTTCGCCCGCTCCGGCGCAGCGAGTTGACGCGGGTTGACGTCCGGAGCGCCGTCAGCACGCCCCGGCGCCCACCAGCATCCCGCGGCGTCGGCCCGGCCGACGCCGCGGGTCCCCACTCCAGCCGTTCCCGCCGGTCAGCGTCCCGTCAGGCGGCGCGCAGCCCGTCCAGCAGGATCTGCAGCAGCCGCTCACCCGGGTCGGCGCCCTCCCGCCCGGCCGTCCGGCCGATCGAGGGCGGCACCGCCGCGGTCAGCACCAGCACGATCTCCGACACCGTGACCCCGGCCCGCAGTTCGCCCGCCGCCGCGGCCCGGGCGACCAGCGCCGCCAGCAGCTGCAGCAGCAGCCGCGGGTCCGCGTGCGGGGTGCCCGAAGCGCCGGCCGTGCCGTCGAACCGGCCCGCCTCGGCCGTCGGGGCGCCCGGCCCGTACCCGTAGCCGAACCCCTCGGCGGCGGGCCGCTGCTCCGGTACCCGGGCCAGCTCCTCGGCGTAGCCGAAGGCCTCCGGCGGCAGCAGCCGGCCCGCGCCGGTGCCCACCGCGTTGGCCAGGTAGCCGGCCAGCGCCTCCCAGGGCCCGGCCGGTCCGTACAGCGCCTCCCGGGCCCTGGCCGTCAGCCAGGCCACCTCCTCGGCGGCGATCCGCTGGACCAGCACCTCCTTGCTCGGGAAGCGCCGGTAGACCGTGCCCACGCCGACCCCGGCGCGCCGGGCCACCTCTTCCATCGGTGCGTCGTAGCCGAGTTCGCCGAAGACCTCGCGAGCTGCCCGCAGCACGCTCTCCAGGTTCCGCCTGGCGTCCACCCGCAGGCGGGTGGACCGGCGCTCCTCGGCCTGGCCCGGCCCGGGTTCGCTCCCCGGTCCGGGAGCGGTCGGCGGTTCCGCCAGGCGCTGCTCGGGCAGCCGCTGCTCCGGCACCGTACAGGCACCCGGACCGGCCTGCGGCGTCGCCGGGTCCAGCAAGTGATCCTGTGTCATCATCCCCAACCCTCCCCCGGAGGAGCGTGTTCCGGGCTCCTGGTGCGTAGTCGTCGCGGCCGCCCGTGACCAGCACACGGGTGTCCGGCCCCAGCGCCCGGCCCCCGTGCCGGGCCCGCACGGCCCGCGCCGCATCCGAGCAGGGATCATCCGCGGACTACCCTTCCCCGTTTGAGCGTGGGACAGTCGGGCTGGTCGGCCAACGGTAAATCAGGCCGTAATGGATTCACCACCCGGGGTGACGGTTCAGCGGTGCGCGGTGGGGTGAATCCGGTCCGATGTGTGGACAAGACCCCTCTCCACAGGGCGTCATGGTTGCGTGAACCAGGTCACGTCGACAGGGGGTGGCACCATCCGGATCCTGATCGTGGGCGGTGGCTGCGCCGGGCTGACCGCGGCCCGGCGGCTCCAGCGGGAACTGCGGGACGAGCTGCGGTCCGGTCGGGCCGAGATCACCCTGGTCGAGGCCGCACCTTACCTGACGTACCGTCCGCTGCTGCCCGAGGTGGCCGCCGGCTCGATCGACCCGCGACACGTGGTGGTGCCGCTGCGCCGGGAGCTGCCCGGCTGCCGGGTGCTGACCGGGCGGATCGCCCGGGTGGACCACGGCCGCCGACTCGCCTGGCTCGCCCCGCAGGACGGCGTGACCGTCGAACTCCCGTACGACGAAGTCATCTTGACCGTCGGCTCGATCTCCCGCACCGCCCCGGTGCCCGGCCTCGCCGAGCACGGCCGGGGCTTCGAGACGGTCGCCGAGGCGGTCGCCCTGCGCAACCACGTGCTGGACCAGCTCGACCTCGCCTCCTCCACCCGTGATCCGGAGCTGCAGCAGGCCGCCCTCACCTTCGTCTTCGTCGGCGGCGGCTACGCGGGCGTCGGCGCGCTCGCCGAGCTCGCCGACATGGCCCGCGACGCGCTCCGCGGCTACCCCACCATCCAGCCGGAGGACCTGCGCTGGGTGCTGGTCGAGGCCGGCCCCGGCATCCTCGCCGAGGCCGAGCCCGAGCTCGCCGCGCACGCCCTGGGCCTGCTGCGGGACCGGAACATCGACGTCCGGCTGAAGACCACTCTGGAGTCGGCCCAGGACGGCTTGATGCTGCTCTCCGACGGCAGCAAGTTCGCCGCCCGCACCCTGGTCTGGACGGCCGGCGTGCGCCCGGCCCCGGTGCTGGCCGCCACCGACCTGCCGCTGGACCGCGACGGCCGGGTGCGCTGCCTGCCCACCCTGCAGGCCGTCCAGCCGGACGGCACCCCGCTGCCCGGCGCCTGGGCGGCCGGTGACTGCGCCGCCGTCCCCGAGGGCCCGGCCGGCCAGTGCCGGCCCAATGCGCAGCACGCCTTCGCCCAGGCCGAGCTGCTGGCCGGCAACCTGCTCGCGGTGCGGGCCGGCGGCCCGCCGCAGCCGTACCGGGCCCCGCAGACCGAGGCCTCCGCCTCGCTCGGCCCGTACCGCGCGGTGGCGCGCAGCCGCGGCCGCAGCCTCACCGGCCGGCGCGCCTGGCTGCTGCACCGGGCCCGCACCCTGCGCCGGCTGCCCAGCGCCGACCGGCGGGTGCGGGTGCTGGCGGACTGGCTGCTCGGCGGCCTCTTCGCCCGGGAGCCCGTCTCGCTCGGCTCGCTGGAGCACCCGCGCGCCGAGTTCCGGGCCGCCGCCCGCGACCCGGAGGATTAGTGCGGCAGCGCGCACTCGACGTGCCGTACAACACGACCAACACACGTACGACTTCCGGAACCACCGGTTCACCTGACAGGATCTGCGTGACACCCCCTCACGGCCTGTGTGCACACCAGTACGAGCCGTGACGGAACCTCCCGAGGAAAGCGACGGACGGTTGAACCTTCAGCGCTGGAGTGCGCGGCTCACCGGAACGCCGTGGCGTGTCGCACCGCCCAAGGACGACCAGGTCGCCCTGCCCGGGCCGCGCGACCCGCTCGGCCATGCCGGCCTGCCCGGGCCCGACCAGCTGCTGGAACTGCACGAGCTCTACGACCTGCGCGACGTGCTCGGCCGGCTGCCCGCCCCCGTGGTGATCACCTACGGCACCCGGCACCGTCTCGGCTACGCCAACGACGCCTACCGCGAGCTGTTCGGCACCCCCGCCAACGGCCGGCCGGCGGAGGAGGCGCTGCCGGAGCTGGACGGCCTCGGCCTGCTGCCCCTGCTCGACCAGGTGCTGCGCTCCGGGCGCGGCCGCAGCGTCAAGGCCCGGAGCGTCACCGACCCCGCCGACCCCGCCCGCACCCGCTGCTTCAACGTCTCCTGCGTCCCCCTGCACTCCACCGGACGGGTGATCACCCGGGACGGCCAGCCGCCCGCGGTCGGTGTGCTGGTCTTCGCCGTCGAGGTGACCGACCAGATGGCCGTCGCCTCCCGGCTGCGCGAGGCCGAGCGCCGCCAGCGCGAGGCCGCCGTCACCCTGCAGCGCAGCCTGCTCCCGCAGAAGCTCGAACAGCCGGCCGACCTCCGGGTCGCCGCCACCTACCAGCCCGGCGGCGCCGACGCGGCGGTCGGCGGCGACTGGTACGACGTGATCGGCCTGCGCGGCGGCCGCACCGCCCTGGTGATCGGCGACGTGATGGGCCGCGGCCTGCGGGCCGCCGCCGTCATGGGCCAGCTGCGCACCGCCGTGCGCGCCTACGCCCGGCTCGACCTGCCGCCGCACCAGGTGATGAGCCTGCTCGACGGCATCGCCATGGAGATCGACGCCAACCAGATCGCCACCTGCGTCTACGCCGTCTACGAGGCACCTCCCGGCCCACCGGACGGCGGCCGCCCCGGCACCCTCACCTACGCCTCGGCCGGCCACCTGCCGCTGATGCTCCGCACTCCCGACGGCACCGTGCTCCAGGGCGAGCAGCAGAACGGCCCGCCGCTCGGCACCGGCGGCGGCACCCACACCTCCCACACCCTGCGCCTGCTCCCCGGCACCGCCGGTGTCCTCTACACCGACGGACTGGTGGAGCGCCGCGACCAGGACATCGACGAGGGCCTCGGGCTGCTCTCCCGCACCCTGGCCGGCGCGGTCGGCTCGCCCGAGGTGGTCTGCGCCCGGCTGCTCCGGGCGATGGGCGTGACGGCCGAGCACGACGACGACGTGGCCGTGCTCGCCTTCCAGCTGCCCGCCGCCGAGCCCACCGTGCCGGCCCAGGGGCGCCTCACCTCGGCGGTTGACTCGGAGCTCGGAGAGGTCTAGTGTTCTTCGAGCTGCCCGTCAGGGAGCACCGGACGCGCGCTCTGTGCGGACGGTCCCGGGTGCAGCCACTCTCCTGAAAGAACCCTCACGGCAAGATCGTCGGCTCCGTGTGTGCTGCTTTTCGCACATATTAGGGGCGGGCTTGTTTTGCTGTGCCGGAATTCGGGCGAGGAGCACGGATTCGCTTTTCGGAGCGGAGCTGAGCTAGAGTTCAACTCGTCGGACGGGCCGTCAGGTCCGGTACGGCGAAGGCCTCCTGAGGAGGCCGAAGTGGTGCGGAAGGCCTGGTAAGGTTGGAAACACCGAGAGCGAGTCGGAAAAAGCCGCGAGGCGGATCTGATAAGCTCGAAGAGAAGAAAGAACGAAGCGCCCGGAGGGTCCGCTGGAAAGCGGCTCGAAGGAAGTGTCCGTTCCTTGAGAACTCAACAGCGTGCCAAAAGTCAACGCCAGATATGTTGACATCC